>DASRVY010000101.1:0-12747 GCA_035654855.1 Bacillota bacterium
CCTTTTATATACGTGGCTCAGTCTTCAGAGAATATACCGGAACAGGTTGGATTCAGGACAGTATGGAGCAGAATTGGCTTCTCAATCATCCGCGAAACAGCAATATTCAGGCCAGAATCATGGGCCTTACTGTGGATGGATTAGATGAAACTGACGATTTTCGCGAACCATCCATGCCGCTGATAAATCAAGATTACACCCTGACTCCTGTCGCTGAGCAACAGGTCATATTTAATGGCGGTCGTATTGACTCGATCACAGGGGCGGGCAGCCAAGATGAAATATTTGCCTACTTCAATCCCTCCGGGACACTTTACGCTGACAGAACGGTACCTGAAGAAGGTTATTTGGTAGAAGGACAGATTTTCCAAACCAAGGCCATTCATAGTGAGGAAAAACTGCAAAACTTCCTCCTTGGACTGGGACCGATGCCTGGTGAACTTATTCTGGATACGACAGATCACACTCTATGGACCAATCTGCATAACAGTAATTACTTATTAAATTTTATCCGCGACAATGAACCCGTTCTTTACAAAATTATCAGTGACAACAGCCTCAGTGTTGCAGGTAAAGCGCTCAGTCTTAGGGAATGGGTCGCTGCTAATATGACTTATCGGCTCGATGTCTCTGTTCCACCGATAGATAAAGATTTCGTTCAGCACGTTCTTGAGACAAAGGAAGGGTATTGTACTTATTCCGCCACATTATTAACTGCTTTATGTCGTTTGGCAGATATTCCTGCCAGATATGTTGAGGGTTTTGTTATCCCTGCTGACGCTGCAGCTGAATATACGCCGACTGCCAGAGCGATTGATGGCAACAGTGCCCATGCCTGGACAGAGATCTTTCTGGATGAGATAGGCTGGCTGCCTATTGATGGAACTCCGTCCGCTGATCTGGACCGTATCACAGGCCAAGATCAGCTCCCCGAACCGACGCCTTCGCCCATTCCAACTGAAGAGCCGGAAAAAACTGAATCTTTACCCACTGAACCTGAGTATCCTGAAGATCCGGCAGAGCAAGAGCCGGGGGACACACCGCTCTCAGAAGAAGACGAGTCCGGTGGTTTTAGCCGATTTTTGAAATCATTAGGACAGATTTTGCTCTTCATCTTGAAGTTGCTGTTGGCGGTACTGCCTGTCACTTTGTATCTCTATTGGCGGATTAGAGTATATAGGCAAAGACATAACCCTGACTGGCTTCATAGTCATTTTGCTGACAAAACCGCAGAAATGTTAATAGCGATTCGTCAGGATTTGGAACAGATTTGGGGCTTGCAGGGGATTTTGCAGGAACCCGGGCAAACGCTGTACCAGTGGTTTACCGCTGCAGCTCAAGAATCTGACGAGTTTTGGCATGCAGTTGAAATGATCGAAGAAGCAATCTATTCTGTTGATATGGGCGAGCTGAGTGAAGAAGAATGGCGCAGTCTAATGATATTTTACAGCAGGGAAGAAGAGCACCTGAAAGACAACATTCCCAAAATAAAATGGCTGTTCAGCCGGTTCTTGTGGTCAAGCAAGCATCCTCTTTAATGCCCGATTGACACAGTATAACCGGCTATCCGGATTCAGCACTGCCGTTAATAATCCGTGCTGAAAGCTTGTTCCTTAGCGAATTCAATCGACGACAAGACGCTGCGGTTTAGGATCTGGCAAAATAATACAATGGAAATACGATATTAAATGAAAAAAACAACTGATGCATTGAATAATTACGACAGCTTTTCAAGTGACAACTATCCGCTGTTTAACGCGTGGATACATGACCATCGCTTACACGACGGCTCTTTGCCCAAGTATTATATCCGTACTTTCGGCTGCCAGCAAAATGAAGCCGACAGTGAGATTATTGCAGGTATTTTGGAGCAGGCCGGCCTTCAGCCTGTCAGCTCTTATGACGCTGCCGACTTGATCTTGATCAACACCTGCAGCGTCAGAGAGAATGCTGATGAACGTTTCTACGGTCATTTAGGCAGTGTTAAGCATTATATGGGCGCCAAAAAAGATCGCATATTAGGTGTTTGTGGCTGTATGGCGGCACAAGATCTTCATATTGAACGAATTAAGCGCTCCTTTCGCTATGTAGATTTTCTTCTGCAGCCTGATCAGATCTCCTTTTTGCCGGATTTCATAGAAGAGAGTCTCAAAAGCAAAGAGATTTACTTCAACAAGGAGAAAAGCGTGCGTTTCCATGAAGATATGCCGATTGCCAGACAAAGGCGTTATCGCGCCCTGGTTTCAATCATGTATGGCTGCAATAATTTTTGCTCTTATTGC
Organism: Bacillota bacterium; assembly: GCA_035654855.1. Classification (GTDB taxonomy): domain Bacteria; phylum Bacillota; class Clostridia; order Saccharofermentanales; family DTU023; genus UBA1046. The sequence goes on from DASRVY010000101.1 coordinate 2,283, forward strand.
ATCGTGCCCTATACCAGAGGCAGGGAACGCAGCCGCTTTGCCAAAGATATTCTGACAGAAATAGAAGATATTGCTGCCAGCGGCATACCTGAAGTTATGCTGCTGGGACAAAATGTAAATGCCTGGGGTAAAGATCTCGGGCCTACTGCTGAAGGACAACAAACCTTCGCTCAACTGTTAGAGCGAATTGGGCGGATTGAAGGAATTCAGCGGATACGCTTTATGACTTCGCACCCCAAAGATCTATCAGACGAGCTGATAGACACTATTGGCAGAATTCAGAAGATAGAGCCACATTTACATTTGCCTCTTCAGTCCGGCAGCAACAGGATACTGGCTAAGATGAATCGCAAATACACACGTGAAAAGTACCTGGAGATTGTCAGACGACTGCGTCAAGTGAGACCTGAAATAACCATTTCGACAGACATAATTGTGGGCTTCCCGGGAGAAGAAGAAGAGGATTTCAACGACACTATTGATATAATGGAACAGATTAGATTTGACAGCGCATTTACCTTCATTTACAGTCCCAGAGTCGGTACACCTGCAGCTGACTGGTACGACCCTGAGGGCAGGGAAGAGGTGCAAGAAAGATTTGAACGCTTGGTTGAACTGCAAAATGAGCACAGCCTGCAATCAAATCAAAAAATGACCGGCCAAATACTGGAAGTTTTGTGTGAAGGTGAGAGCTCTGCTGACAGAGAGATACTCTCCGGACGCACTGCCGACAATCGCCTGGTAAATTTTCGCCCTTTAAAAATCGGCGAAGAAACAAAGAACCCGGATAAGGGAAGTAGGGGAAACTCCCGAGAAGGTGAATTCATTTCCGTGTTAGTTACTAATGCTAAAACTTTTTCTCTTGAGGGAGAAGAAACATGCCTCTGACGTTTAAGGACATTGAAGATCAACAGCTGTCTCCCATGATGGAGCATTATGTGACGGAAAAGAAAAAGCGACCAGACTGTATCCTGTTTTATCGGCTGGGAGACTTCTTTGAGCTGTTTTTCGATGATGCCTTATTGGCTTCACGTGAGCTTGAGATTACCTTGACCAACAGAGATTGCGGTTTATCTGAGAGAGCGCCTATGGCCGGCGTACCTCATCACGCAGCCTATCACTATATAAACAGGCTGGTTGCCAAAGGATATAAGGTTGCGATTTGTGATCAAGTGGAGGATGCCGGCCAGGCTAAGGGACTGGTTAAGAGAGAAGTTATCCGGATTGTAACCCCGGGAACGATAACTGACACATCAGCTCTGGATGAGAGAAAATATTCCTATATTGCCTCTATCTATCAGGCCGGACATGTTTTTGGTCTGGCAGCTTGCGACGTCACTTCAGGCCACTTTGAAACAACCGCATTAATGAGTGAAGCTGCCAATAAGAGATTGTTCGATGAATTGGCGCGTCTCAAACCGCAAGAACTGCTTGTCAATGCCGACTGCGCTGAAAACCGAGCCTTCCAGTCCTGGCTCGATGAAAATGACACTATCGTCACTGAGCGGGAAGATTCATTTTTCAATCCAAAAGATTTTCCCCGCGACTTGCTTGATTTTAGCGAAAAAGATTATCTGTGGCCTTATGCCTCTGCCGGACTGCTGCGCTACATTGCGGAGAATCATTTGCAGCTGCCGCAGAATATAAGCAAAATATATCCTTACAATCAACAGGACTACATGCTTTTGGATCAGGCGGCACGCCGCAATTTGGAGCTGACAGAAACAATTCGCGATCGCTCCCACAAAGGCAGCCTGCTTGACATTATTGATCGTACAAAAACCAGCATGGGCAGCCGTTTACTGCGCAGCTGGCTGGAGCAGCCTCTGCTAAATTGCTCTGAAATCGAGGCCAGATATGACAGCGTCGCAAATTTCATTGACGAATTCATGATCAGGGAAAATTGCCGTGAAATGCTTACCGGACTTTACGATCTGGAAAGATTGTCCGGTAAAATTGGCTTAGGAACGATTAATGCCCGCGACTTAATCTCTTTAAAGATAATTTTGACGAAGATCCCACGGCTGAAAGAAAGCCTCAAAGGGTTAAAGGCGAGTAATCTTACGAATCTGATTTTGGCTTTGAACCCCCATGAGGAGTTATGCAATCTCTTAGAGGCAGCTATTGTAGAAGATCCTCCGATTACGATAAAAGAAGGGGGTATCATCAGGGACGGTTTCAATGAGGAAGTAGATAACTATAGGGATATCTCTGAGCGCGGTCAGGACTGGCTGCTGGAATATGAACAAAAAGAGCGCAAGGAAACAGGCATCAAAAATCTACGAGTACGCTATAACAGGGTCTTTGGTTACTTCATAGAAGTGACAAAATCAAACCTGTCTCTAGTGCCTGAACGTTATATAAGAAAACAGACGTTGACTAATGCTGAAAGATTCATTACTGAAGAACTTAAAGAACGCGAAGACAAATTGTTGGGTGCCAAACAAAAACTGATTGATCTGGAATATGACTTATTCTTAGAAATAAGAGAACAAGTTCAGCGAACACTGCCCACATTACAGGGCACTGCCAGAGCTTTAGCCGCACTGGATGTATACTCCTCGCTCGCAGATCTGGCTGAACGAGAAGATTATTGTCGTCCGGAACTGAGGGATGACGACAGCCTGATAATATCGCAGGGTAAGCATCCGGTGATCGCAAAAGTGCTTCCGGACAGCTCATTTGTGCCTAATGATCTGACACTTAACACTCAAGAGCAGAGCTGCATGGTCCTGACCGGTCCTAATATGTCAGGTAAGTCAACCTATATGCGTCAAAATGCCTTGATCGTATTGATGGCCCAAATGGGAAGCTATGTGCCTGCGCAGTCAGCCAGCATCGGGCTAGTGGACCGGATTTTCACCCGCGTCGGAGCTGCTGACGACATAGGAGCAGGCAAATCTACTTTTATGGTAGAAATGATTGAAGTCGCTAACATCATGAGCCAGGCAACTCCATCCAGTCTCTTGCTTTTAGACGAGGTTGGCAGAGGAACAAGTACTTATGACGGTTTGGCGATTGCCTGGGCTGTACTGGAGCATATTTCAGATAAATCATATCTGGGCAGCAGAACCTTATTCGCAACTCATTATCATGAGCTGACTGATTTGGCCGATATTAAAGAAGGCATCTTCAATTGCCATATTGCTGTCAGTGAGCAGGATAACGAAATAGTTTTTCTGCACAAGATCTTCCCGGGCGGGACAGATGACAGTTATGGAATTGATGTCGCTAAATTTGCCGGAGTGCCTGTCTCAGTAGTCAACAGAGCCCGCGAATTGGTCATGCAGCTGGAAGCGGATAACAAAGGCAAAAGGCTGGTAATGCGTAAAAGTTCCAAACCGCAGAAGGATCAGATCGATATTTTCAGCACTGCCCGCAGCGTGCATGAAGCCGACAAACTGATTGAGGAAATTGAGAAAATTGATATTGATCAACTGCGTCCAATTGACGCCTTGAGTAAAATCATCGATCTTAAGGATCTGGCTCAGAAGATGCGCGGCTAGGATATGCCATGAGGACGCTTAACAATGAAAAACAAGGAGATTATATGGCTAGCATTAGACAACTGGATCCGGTTACTATCAATCACATTGCCGCAGGTGAAGTTGTAGAGCGCCCGGCCTCCGTAGTCAAAGAATTGGCAGATAATGCTTTAGATGCCGGAGCTTCACAGATATATGTCACAATCAGAAATGGCGGTATCAGTGAAATTACAGTCAAAGATAACGGCGGCGGCATGAACGAGGCTGATGCAAAAAACAGTCTGCTGAGCCACTACACAAGCAAAATCGCTCAGATTAATGATCTGGAAACCATCTCAACTATGGGTTTCAGAGGTGAGGCTCTGCCCAGCATCGCTTCAGTCTCCAAACTTCATCTGCGCACCAGAGAACCGGGAACAGAAATGGGGTATGAAATTAAGGCGGAAAGCGGACAAATCCTCACCTCCGGCATCTGTTCCTGCCCGGAAGGAACGACCATAACTGTGAAAGATCTTTTCTTCAATACTCCCGCCCGTTATAAATTCCTTAAAAAAGATAATCTGGAAGCCGGCTATATTGCAGATACACTAAGAAAGCTGGCTCTAACCAGACCGGACGTCTCCTTTCAACTGACAGGGGATGATAAGCGGACAATCCTTTACACTCCCGGCAATAACGACCTTTTAAGCACCATATATGCTGCCTTTGACCGCAAGACTGCGGAAGGCATGATAACCGTGGACAGTATGCATAATCCTGTCCGCGTCTTTGGCTATATGTCAAAACCTGAAAACGCCCGAGCAAATCGTTCACGTCAGGTCTTCATAGTTAACGGCAGAAATATCAACTCAAAGACACTCACAGCCGCTGTCGATGAAGCTATCCGCAGTTGGTTTGTTAAAGGCCGCTTTCCCGCTCTCGTCCTGCAGATCACAGTTCCTAAGGAGCTGGTCGACATCAACGTACACCCGCAAAAAAGTGAGGTACGCTTTTGGAATGACAGAGAGGTATTCCGAGCTGTCTACCACGCCATACAAAATACCTTGGCAGCAGAAACAGAAATACCCAGCCTGCTGCTGCCGGAAAAAGAAATAGACACAAAAGAACAAATTGATTACTCCGTTTTGCCTGCACAGGAGCTAAAAGACGCCCTGAGAGACCGAACAAGCCCCTTTGTCGACACTGTAAATGAACCAGCCCTTCAAAGCCTTAAAACGCCTCATAAAAGCGATTATGGAGACAAAATTCACTATGACGCAATAACAGCTCGGCAAAGGAGCGATGACAAACCGGCAGATGCGGCATATGGAGATGATATAGTTTTAACTGCTGCAGACCGCAGCGGTGGTGCAGAACAGGTATCTTTAACTGAGCCTGCCGGGACCGCTGCAGACAGATTCACAGAATCTCGGCAGGAATCAGCTGCTGTACTTCGAATCGACGCGCTTGAAAATGCAAGAATAATAGGTGTTTTTTCGAATATCTACATTCTGCTGGAAGCAGAAGAAGATTTAATAATAATTGATCAGCATGCAGCACATGAGCGAATTCTCTATGAAGAACTGCTTGCCGGAAGAGAAAAGTCAGAAAAGAAAAACATTCCCAGTCAGCTTCTGCTTGTTCCGCAAAAAATGAAAGTATCTGAACTTGAAGCAGCGGCCTTAACTGAACATAACGAGGAAGTCCTGGCTTTAGGCTTTGAATTCGAGTTTTTTGGTAAAGATACTATTGTGATCAGAGCGGTGCCGGAAGTACGCGTTGAACTTAACCCTGAATTAGCCTTCAGTGCTGTAATCGATGCCTGCCTGAACGATAACATCGCAGGACAGGAACAAGCTAATAATGAATTGCTTCACGATATTGCCTGCAAGGCCGCCGTGAAAGCAAATGACCATCTTGAAGAAGTGGAAATTGAACGTCTGTTGTCCGACCTTGTCAAGCTGGACAATCCCTATCACTGCCCGCATGGCAGACCTGTGCTGATCCGCTTCACCCGCAAAGATCTCGATAAGAAGTTCCGGCGCATAGTTGATTAGCGCCTTCGGAAAAGATAATGTTTATGAAAGATTCTCCAGAATATACGGATCAGAGCTGGCAAACCAAGCTGGACAGCTCCTGTCAAGAAATAATGAATACTGCCAGGGCAAATCCCGAGCATGTGGTCCTAATCAGCGGTCCGACAGCATCCGGCAAATCTAGCCTTGCGCTTTGCGTTGCACAAGCATTAAACGGTGTTATTCTATCTGCTGATTCCATGCAGATATATCGCGGTTTTGACATTGGCACCGCTAAAGCATCTCATGAAGAGCAACGCCTGATTTCTCATTTCATGATTGACATAGTAGATCCTGATCAAGGCTACAGTGTCGCAAAATTTGCTGCGGATGCCAGAAACGTGCTGGCCGAGAAGGCAAATGAGGGCAGGACGGTTATTGTCTGCGGAGGTACCGGCCAATATATTCAGGCTTTGCTGGATGGAATAGTTTATGCATCTCACGCAAAGGATGCTAAATTGCGCTCAGAAATTACAGCACAGGCAGAAGGGGAGGGGCTTACTAAACTCTGGCAGGAAATAGTGCGGCTTGATCCTGATACAGCAAAAATCATGGAGCCCACAGACTCAAGGCGTATTATTCGCTTTCACGAACTATATAGATTGACCGGGAAAACCAGAAGTGAAATAGATCTGGAATCACGCAGTCAAAAAAACCAATTTAAATTTCTGCCCTTTTATTTGGATCCAGGCAAATCATACTTAAACAGTAAAATTGCAGCGAGAGTTTTTCAAATGATTGAGGACGGACTCATCGATGAGACTTCCGCTTTGCTGGCAAAGTATCCGGATACAAGTCTGCAGCCATTTTACGGCATAGGCTATCGTGAAGTGATCGGCTATCTGAACGGTGATTATAGCTATGAAGAAATGGCAGAACGGATTGTAATACATACCAGGCAATATGCAAAGAGACAGCGAACTTGGTTTCGCCCGCGCAATGATTTAATTCGAATTTAATTCAAAAAAACCCCCAAATATAAGAAAATTTTGTGTATTAATAAATAATATTCGATAATTATGAATATTTTCATGCATATTGTGGTATTATGGTAAATACTTTTATGCATATTGAACACAGTTTACTTTAAGACAAGAGGAACAAAATAATCGGAGGAGAGGTGCCTTAAAGAAAGCACCATCGAAATATGAGCATAAAAAAGTCAGATAATTTTCGATCTTTAAAACTGAAATTAGCTGTCAATGACACAACGGCAGAAGATTGTTTCATTAACCAATGTATACGAACGTTAACACCTGTTGAATTGAAACTTACCAATGGGGAGATCTATTCTGCCGTAATAACAGCTCACGATAAGAACTCAATTATAATTAAGGAATGTCTCGGATGCCAAACTCTGATATACAAGAATAATCTGTCTCATATAAGTACTCAGCTAAGCAAAGATTTTGTGTATGCCAAAGACGCTGACGACGCTCCTGATGGACAATTTTTAAAGAGAAGGTCGAAATACGCCCCTTACTATTCCTAGTATCCTGTAAGATTCATCCTCAAAGGGGATCAAAGAATAGGCAGGATTCTCAGGCTTTAAAAAAATATGGTTATTTTCGCGAATTAAACGTTTAACTGTGGCCTCTGAATCAATCAAAGCAACCACAATCTGGCCAAGCTCCGCTGTAGGCTGTTTGCGGACAAAAACTATATCTCCGTCTAATATCGCAGCATTCTTCATGCTGTCGCCTCTGACACTTAAAGCGAATATCTCCTCTGAATCAGGGAAGTAACCGGCAGGAACCGGCAACTCGCATTCAACATTCTGAACAGCCAAAATCGGCAATCCCGCAGTAACCTTGCCGAGTAAAGGCACCGTGCGTTCGCGCCCCATCTCCAAAGCGGGAACACTTATTGCACGGCGCTTGCCGGTTTTAATCTCAATCTTGCCGTTCTCGGCGAGTCTTTTTAAGTGATTGTGTACGGTCGATGTTGACTTAACCCCAACTCCTTTACAAATATCGCGTACTGAAGGAGGGAAGCCGTTCTCATTAATATAATCAACTATATATTGATAGACAATATCTGTCGTTTGATCAACGGTAGCTCGCGTAAAAGGGTATTTATTGTTCATTTATTGTCTTCTCCTGCAGTCTAATATTTGTCAAATATTTATTATTGTATTATTATTCTATAGCCATTGTCAAACACTTGTTCGGTATTCATTCTAATAAAATAGCTTATTACTATATTCGGTGGTTGCCGTCAATGAAAGCTGTTATCGGCAGCTCATGTCGAGTATAATATAAAGAACAAAAACGGGGAGGCATTAGGTGTCAAACATACGCAAACTGCAGATAGAACCATTAGGAGGCGATGATCAAAGCAATATCGTCGATTCGTCTGTTGTTTATGCCGAAAAGAACAATGTCGGCTTATCCGGGCCTGAAGATACCGTAATTTATGACGATTCGGCCGTTACAAACATTTGTGCGGATGAGGATTTTGCAAATACAAAGACAGCTGATGTCTTGGCAGATGATACTAATTTATATAGTTTGGATAGTCGAGACGATGATCCGAATCTTTCTGACAAATATTATGATCAAATAAGCCAGACAAAAAGAATTCCGTCTATGTCCGGTGAAGAGGATTTAGCAGACAAAAATATTGAAATCACCGGTATCCGAGCTCCTAAAATAAATATCGGCTCGGAGCGAAGCGATACACGGTACGCAGAGGAATACACAAATTATTCAGCAGACACTAATATTTTTGGTCCGGAAGGCAATTTGGATTCTAAAGTTGATATAGATAATTTAAATAGACAAGAATATTACTCCAAAGAGAACTTTTCTGAAAGATACGGTTTAGCGCCACAGACACAGACAAAGAAAAATAATCTCTTGCAGACGGGCCAAAATATTTTACGAACCGGCCTCAGTGACGGAAATTTGGATTTAGAATCACAAATGAAGACCGGCGCGAGAGTTTATCGTTTAAAGGGCTATACCACAATTGACAAGATTAAAAGAGAATTCAGGCGAGAGAACAGAGAAAAAAAGATCAGAAATATATTGACTATTCTGGTAATCATAATTTTCGTTGTCATTATGTTAGTAATTTATAACCCAATTAAAGATCTTTCTGAATGGAGAAAAATACTTGGTATAGACAGCGTGTACGCTGAACAGACAATAACTGAAGGTTCATCAGGAGAGACCATCGGAGATATCGTAGGCGCTGCTTTGCCCACAGATATTGCATTGCCAACATTTGACTGAATTGTATGATACTATAAATTTGCTCCATCCAACTTCGCAAAACTTTTATTTTGCGAAGTACGTAATAAATTAAAATTCGCCTTTGCCGTGAATATGTGTTGACAAACCTGCCCGGAGCAAACCGTTTTGAGCCCCGTCACCTACTGATAATATTCTCTTTGTCAATTCTTTGGTGATTGTAAAGGAGCTTGGGAATCGATGATACCAGCATTATTCCCAAGGCGAGCGTTCCGGTTATCATAAGCGTGCGCATGAAGCTGCTGATGAATTCATTATTCTGCCCGCTGAGAAAGTACATCATGGTCCGGTAAATGTCATAGCCCGGCACTAGAGGATATAATCCTGCCGTCAAATAGACTGTGGCGGGCTTCTTTGTCAGCCGGGCCATTATTTCCGCGTAGGTAGCCAGGAATATAATTGCCAATAATATTGGCAGTGTGTAATTAAATTTTTCCAAATCGTTTGTCATTGCGTAGATTAGCCAGGAGATCCCCCCTCCTACACTGCCTACGAATAACGACAGCCTGCGCAAATCAAAGATGATCATGAAAGCAAACACTGACGCAGTCGCAATCAAAAAAGAAATTGGATTATTCGGATTGATATAATTCAGCGGCTCCAGGCTGCTTTGCCCCGCGTTAAAGATAAAGCCCATTATGGCTGAGGCAATACCGGTCCCAACTGCCAAAGCAGAAGCAGCCAGTATTGTTTCGATTATTTTAACTAAGCCTGCTAAATAATCGCTTGCTATTAAATCCCGGATGCTGTTTACGAGCATAATCCCCGGGAATAAAAACATGAAGGATCCTGCTATCATCAAATGGAGTTGAGCAGAATACTCTGTAAACAAGACGGGAAAAACCATCAGATATATCAGTATGCCGCGGATAATATTTATAAATATCCTGTTCCCTCCTAATCTTTGTATAGGCTTTACAACAAACATCAGTAAGGTCGAAGCGACGGCTGCCCACAAGGCCGGCACCAAACTTGCCCCCAGCAGCAAAGTAAAGGAAAAGCCGGTCAACGCAACTGCAGCAGCATAGATCGGCTGAGGATATCTGGATGCCTCGAGGATCTCATTCACTTCTTTCTTTGCCTCGGCAGGGTCAGGCGCTTCTTGACATATTTTCCTGGTGATATTATTGAGGAGTTCTACTTTATTAAGATTAGTTTCAGCATTTCTGATATTTCTGGTTATGACAACAGTATCACCTTCCCTGTCATCAGCTGAGATGGTTAAATAATGAGTGATGGCGAAAACCTGGACATTGGAAATGCAGTCACTATAGCTGGCCAGAATACTTTCCATGCTGTCTTCAGCACGGTAAGTCTCGGCACCGTTTGTCAGCAGGCCGGTGCCGATCAGAGCGGCCAGCTGCACTATTTCATTAGCATAATTTTTCTCTTTCGTCATCAATTATCGCTCTCCCCTTCTCCCCTGCTAATAATTTGAATCATTACAACATTATGCTATTATAAGGCGAAGATTCACAGAATTACAGCGTTTCTTATTGTCAGCATCTGTTTTGTAACTGTTATGTAAAGCAAAGAACATTATAATATGTTTGGGACGCTTCAAATATATACTATGCTGCCCTAACAACTTTACTTGAGAAAATCGCATAATTCAAGCTTGCCATTGGAGTGATTCGCATAAATGACCGACAAGGATAAAACTACTAACTGC
>DASRVY010000102.1:0-8521 GCA_035654855.1 Bacillota bacterium
GGGGGTACCAAGCAGATCGCAGCCGGGGAATTCTGTTTCGCTCGTCCCAAGGAGCGGAAAAAGACTGCTTAGACTATTGCCGATTGTGCGCAGACGATTGAGCGCATGTATAGTGGGTGCCAGATCAACTATCTCCGGAGCGGACAACAGACGCTCCGCTTTGCGCAGATCAGAAAGCTCGAGAAAAGCGCTGTACATCTGGCGCGATCTGGCTGGCAAATTGTGGGCTTCATCTATCAGCAGAATATGTTTATCCTTATTATCTTCATGGAAGAATCTAACCAGGGAAACACGCGGATCAAAGAGATAATTATAGTCACCAATGACAATATCGCACCATTCAGAATAATCCAGCTGCAGTTCAAAGGGGCAGAGCCGGTGTTTTCTTGCCAGCCGCAGGATTGTTTTATGATCAGCCTGCTTTTGCAGTGCCAGTTCCAAAAGTGCTGCCGGCAGACGCTCATAATAATCTTGAGCAAAGGGACATATTTTTTGCTCACAGTAGATGTCCGGCTCCAGACAGAGCTTCTCTTTGGCTGTCAGCGTAAGGCTGCGGACCAGAAATCCTGTTTCCTGCAGGTCTGCCACAGCCTGCTCAGCGATCAGTTTGGTCGATGACATATTAGTTAAATAAAAAATTACACTGCCCAGCTTTGCAGCCTGTGCTTTCAGAGCGGGATAGATGGTGGCCATTGTCTTACCGCTGCCGGTGGCTGCCTGTGCGAAGAGTATGCCGCGGTCACGAATAGCGGCGATAACCTGGCGCATGAAAAATCGCTGACCTTCCCGCAGATTAGGGTAAGGAAATTCTGCCAGAGAGTTAATTTCATTTCTCGCACGACGATAGTTGATTAGACTTACCGCATGTCGAAGCCAATTGTCACACAGTTCAGAAAACGATTTTTGCAAAGCGGTCTTATCCATGACGCGTTCGGCAATCCTGTAATCTTTGCTGTCAACTGCGACATAGGCAAGGCAGACACGGATACTGTCAGTCTGAGCTGACAGCTCATCCAGCAGAATTTTGGCGTAGGTTTCTGCCTGGGCCCAGTGCAAAGGGTTCTCGTAGGTATTGTCTTCCTTCTCCTGACCGCGATAGCTTTTAATCTCGATCAGACAAAGACCATCATTATCCCGGTACCAGACGTCACAGCGGCCGGTGATGTCCAGCCGATATTGATAGCCGCTAATTTCTTTGCCGTAAGATGTATTGAGGGAATACTCGGAGAAAACTTCAGTACCGGCTAGTTCTTCTTTGAGCAGATTAATAAATTTTTGATGAGCGCGGATACCTTCAATCCCTTTTACCGAGCCGTAGCTCGGATTAGTAAGGCTGCCGCTTTGTCTGGCTCCGGCAACCAGCTGACGTACCGATAATTTATTGATTAGAACAGTATCTTCAGTATTCAAAAAATTCTCCTGCCGCAGTTATACAGTCAATTATATCAAAGAGTATTTGATGCCATTATTATCTATTTTCAGCTGTGCTGACAAATTCACAAAATATTGGGAAATATTTTGTGCAAATATTGTATTTTGAGCTTGCTATAACTCTATGTTAATAGATAAGAACATTATATAATGAATCCATGGACAGACCGGTCCATTCTAATAATAAAAACGTCAGTCAGGAGGTGTAACAATGTATTGGGTAAAACGAGTGTTTTTGTGGACGGCAATTATGGTGTTTTTGATTGTTTCAGTTTTGGGATGCTCTGCCAATAACGATAAACCGTCGGAGACCACAAATCCGACAAAAGAGGAAAGTACCGAAGACACAGGTTCCGGTGAAGACCCTTCCGGGAAGCAAGAAGAACCTGCAGAGCAGACTGAAGAAGTGGAAGAGCCCGGTGTCTCGATGCCGTTTGATTTGGAGGATGAACCGCTGTTTAATATGTATACCATTCCCACAGACTGGCCGAGGTCGGTTCCGCTCATGACCGAATTTAACGTGATGATCTACGAGTGGTCAGACGATGGAATGTTTGCCGCGGGGCACGGCAATGTGAGCATGTCAAGAGCCAACAATTTCTATACAAATGCGCAAAAGATTCATGTCAGCTCCAATATATGGGAGCAGGATCCGAGTAATCCGTCTATAACAGAGGGAGAAGAACAAGTTTTTAACTATATAGGTGAGGGAAACGAAATGACGGTCTTTTTGGTCGAGATCGGCACCGAAAGTCTGTTTTTTGAAATTCATTTCCAGCCTGCCAATTAGTTTCGTCAATGCTGACGCCTTGGCTTTTGACTGTTAAGATTGTGCAAAAAGTTTTGCTTAACTAAGTACAGATCCGTCTGCTAAGGTAATAGTATATCCGTTGAAATTTATTGTACCGTTATTTTCAAGCGAAGTAACGGTACAATTTCCGGTTAGGTTCCAGGTGCACCCTTTTTCGATTGTGACAACAGCATTATCGGAAACAGCCGCTCCATTATGTGCGTTATTAACGATATTAACGGTTCCTGCGAATACCGTTCCATCTGAACACGTTATTTTTAGAGTTGAGATTGTATCAACGATGATATCACCTTCCATGGGCTGCCTTGCAGCTGTGAAAGTTACCTGTGCACCGTTTTTGCCTGCCGTGCCCCAACCGTGATTTGCGTCATTGCCGGTAATGCTCATGAAGTACCCGTCCTCTTCATGATTGGTAAACTTAATGTCAGAAAGCGCAATGGTTGCTGCGGTATTCGTAAAGTGAAATACGTCACCGTTATTACAAATGAGTTCACCTCCTGTCATGGAGAATGATGACGTTCCCGCATCGGCGTCACCCGACATAGATTGATAAATTAAAACGGTGTGGACGTTTTCATCGGAGCTCGTTCCCTTGGTATCGCTCATATTACCGGAAACGGTGCAGTTCTTAAGCGTTATGCTGTTCTTGCCCTCAATCACAAGCGCCTCGGAATTGTTGGCTGTGAGCGTTGCGTTTTTAACCATAATATCCGCAGTGGAATAAACAGCTGGAGAATTATACCCGTTGGATGTGTATATTCCGCCGTCCACGTTTACGCTGCCGCCGCCTCTGTCGGAGCGGATTGCTGCAGCTGAGTTACCGGAGGTATCAACCGTCAGATTATTTGCATTTGTCGTACCGCCTCCTGTTGTCTGAATACCGCCGGAATTGTCATTCTTTGTCGTAATTGTAGAGTCGGAAATATTGACGGTGGTACCGCTACCGTAACTGAAGACGCCATTACCATTTTTTGCATTGGAGTTTATGACTGCATTTTTTATGGTAACATTTGCGGCGTTAATAGCAAGAAGTGCGGCATTCACACCATAAAAATCACCGCCTTCGGTGTTAGAACTCTCACCGCCGGATTTTTCTACCGTGATTTCTTCCAGGTTTACAATTGCCCCGTCTATACGCAAGGCATTTTCGTCGTCTCCGGTCGAGGAATATGAAGTATCAGAAATATTATCATCAGAGTCTAAAGTATTTGCCGATGTTCCTTGGATTACTTCGCCCGATCCTATACCAAAACCAGCGGGATTACCGCCCATGCCCATAAATTTGACCGTCACAGTACTTACAGTATTATCGTCACGTACTTCTATCACGAGGATTGAATCAATGGCAATGTCTTCCAGAGAGCCATCCTTCGATTCAGCGCCTGACTCGACTTTAATTGCGGCACCTGTCAAATCAAAGGCAGCAGATTCCTCTCCCGCCATAAATATATCTTTTCTTTCGTCGGATATTTGTTTGCCTGGCTGATCGTCCGGCATTTCAGGCGGAGTTTGTCCTTCTTGTCCTATAGGAATAGAGGGTTCTTCTGCGCTGACACCCCCGGTCTGATTCGGTAGGTCTTTGTCGGGCATTTCAGGCTGTGCCTGCCCGTCAGCCGTATGCTGTCCATTCGGAATTTCCGGTGGCTGTCCGCTTTCATCTCGCTGCATTTCATTCAACGTTCCGAGTAGTACGGTAACTTTGCTCCCGTCTATTTGAGTAACATTGCCGGTAAGAGTTTGCCCGCTGTAATCTGCCTTCGTATCGTTTGGGGCATCTTCCCCTGAGCATGCCGCAAGGGAAAAGATAAGGGCAACTGCACACAATACAGAAAAAACTCTTTTCATATTGTTCCTCCTCTTTTTAGGTTATCTTAGAAAACCTCTTCCGTATAGTCCGTATCCAAAGCCGTCTTGCTTTCCAATACTCGTATAGTCGGATACCTCACTTGTCGCTAAACACAATGTAAGCGGTCAACCTTAAATATTGCTAAAACTTTAAATTCCCTTTCAGAATTTCTCTGATCGCCTGTATTACAGATTCGTAGAGGCCATTTCGTCCTCATGCAGCTTCAATCTGCTTTGAATAGGCTTCTCATAAGCAATGTTTTGCTGACCGTCAATGTAGCGGTGGAAGATCTCCAGACAGCGAAAAAGCCCGGTATTATCGGGCTTTTTTAGATTACTGCATTTAATGCTTAAATATCGGTTATTTCAAGAAATGAAAAACTCCGCTGCGATTGTATCCGTAACGGAGTCCTTTATGGTGCGGAAAACAGGACTTGAACCTGCATGATCTGTTGATCACTAGTACCTGAAACTAGCGCGTCTGCCAATTCCGCCATTTCCGCATTAGCAAGAGTCATGATAGCTTATGGGTGGCAAAAATGCAAGCTGTGGCATATACTTTTTTATATAGTCATAAGAGAGAGGTTATCCTGTGAAACGATTTCATGTAAGCGATTTCCGGTCCTGGATTGAGAACAAGAAGATAGCTGTCGTGGGGGCCGGCATCAGCAACCGGCCGTTGGTTCGCTGGCTATATCAATATAACCGGGACATAAGCGTCTTCGACCGAATGGAAGAAGATAATGAGCGTCTAAAATCAATTATTAACGATTTTGAGGCTGAGAACATCCACCTAAAATGGTCCGTCGGCGAGGGTTATCTTGATCGCATGACAGGCTTTGACTTGGTTTTTCGCACGCCTATCATGAGGCCGGATCACCAAGCTTTGCTGCGGGCCAGGAAAGAGGGAGCGGTCATTACTTCGGAAATGTCATTGTTTCTGGCTCTTTGCCCTGCCCATGTAACGGGGATCACGGGCAGTAACGGCAAGACTACAACCACAACCTTAATCAGTGAGCTCTATCGCACAGCAGGCAGGGAAGTGTGGACCGGAGGCAATATTGGGATACCTCTGCTGGACAAGGTCTTTCAGATAAAAGAAGACGACGAAGTTGTTGTTGAACTCTCAAGTTTTCAACTCTTTGATCTTACCGCTCGGCTGGATACGGCAGTAATTACAAATTTGCTGCCAAATCATCTGGACGTACATAGAGATTTTGAAGAATATGTTTCCGCTAAGAAAAATATTATCAAGGAGCAGCGCCCGTATGATCGCCTGGTGCTGAATTACTCTGACTCAATCTCTCGCAGCATGGCTGCCGAGGCTAGAGGAGAGATAGTCTGGTTTAATCGCCGAGACAGCGATTTAGGTAAATCAATTTTTTGCGAAGGCGATAAGGTTTGGTTAAGAAATAATGCTGAGGAGGAAATCCCTCTGCTCAAGATGCAAGACATTGTTTTGCCCGGCCGCTTTAATGTAGATAACTATATGGCTGCCTGGGGAGCTGTGGCGGGAAGGATAGAACCGGAAAATCTCAGTAAAGTTGCGTCTTCATTCAAAGGCGTTCCTCACCGCATGGAGTTTGTTAGAGAACATAAAGGTGTTTATTGGTATAACAGCTCCATCGACAGCACGCCGGAACGCACGATTACCACTTTGAAGACATTATTTCAGCAGGGGAGGCCAATAATTCTGATTTGCGGCGGGCGTGATAAAAATCTTGATTATGCAGAATTGGGAGAGGTCATCCTCGATACTGTGAAGAAAATTGTTTTTTGCGGGGAGAACACTCCTCTGATCAAAGAGTCGCTTTTTCAAGCGGAGCAAAAAAGGAATATTAAGTCAGACAGTATAATGATGTTTGATGCCTCTTCCTATGAAGAGGCGATAAAGCTGGCGGCGGAAAATTCCCATTCGGGCGATTCAGTTCTATTGTCCCCTACAGGAACCAGCTTTGATCTCTTCTTTAACTTTGAGGAGAGAGGAGAGACTTTCCGTCATATTGTTCTCAAACTATAAGAGAATCGCAGCATGTTTAAAATTGAAAAACTTATTCCTAAGGAAGTCTTAGTCTTGATAGAGAGACTGGAAGAGCTTGGCCATGAATCCTGGCTGGTAGGAGGTTCTGTCAGAGATGCTCTTCTAGGTCAGAGATCGACAGATTTTGACATCACTACCAAAGCCACACCTGCAGAAATGCTTCATTCTCTTTCGACGAATTATAAGATTATTCCCACCGGTATAAAATATGGCACTGTCACTGTACTCATCAATCATCATATAAATATAGAAGTTACCACCTTTCGCAGTGAATACAGCTATAGCGACGCACGCCACCCGGATGCTGTTCTGTATATCACAGACATTGAGTCGGATCTGAGCAGACGCGACTTTACCATTAATGCCCTAGCCTGGCATCCTGTTCGAGGATTGCTGGATAAATTTGACGGCATATCTGATCTTCACCACGGTGTCATTAAAGCGGTCGGTAATCCAGCCCGGAGATTCACAGAAGATCCCCTGCGAATTTTACGCGCACTGAGATTTTCTTCTGCTCTCGGATTTGGATTAGATGAAGCAGCCCAACAGGCCGCTGATGAATTCAAGGACAAATTAAAGCTCGTCTCTCCCGAGCGTTTGGCTACTGAATGGGATCGACTGTTGACAGGAAAAAACTGGTTGGAAGTTATCGTCCGGTACAAAAAAATTATCGCAATTTTTGTTCCTTATATAAAGCGTATAAATGAGTCAATAATTCGTGAAAATAAGAGTAAATATTGTGAATGTAAGGAGATAATTACAAGCAATAATATAAATAACGACATAATTATGACAGCACATCATATCATTATTGCTGATCTTTGTAATGCCGCTGATAGCGAGGTTAAATCCTGTTTAATGAATTTGCGATTTAGCAGCAAATTCTTGATAATGACTTTGACATTATATTCGCTCTTAAAGGATGTAAGATTGTTATTATCACTTGATGATGCCGGCAGTCTGTCTGCAGAATTTTGCGATAAAACTTGGAAAATTTTAGAAAAATATGGCTATAGAAATGTAAATATGCTTATACAATTTTTACCTTGCTTTGCAGACTTCAGCAGTGAGAAAATTGCGACCTTCAGGGATACAGTTTTCAGTTTCGAGGCTAAGGGTCTACCGCTGAAAATCAGCGATCTTTTTGTTAACGGCTCTGATGTTATGAATTATTCAGGGTATGGGGAGGGTAAGATTATAGGCAATATCCTGGAAGAATTGCGTGTGGAAGTTATATCAGGCAGGGTTGCTAATGACAGACCGGGACAGATTAGATGGCTGATGGAACACTATAATTGAGATCGTCTGCAGTAAAATATTTTTGCTGTCTCTAGTTTTGGTTATGAAAATACTCATGGTGAATGGTACGTAAGTTCGACTATTTATTTGACTTTGCTTATTTATGTTATAATGCTCTGAGTTGTTTCCTGTTCTCGGGTGCCGGTTGTCCGGCCGCACACTGGGTTTAAGGATTATTAGGAGGGTAAATGGACAAAGAAGTAAAGAAAGAAATTATGGAGACCTATGCCACACATGAGGGCGATACAGGTTCTCCGGAAGTTCAGATTGCATTACTGACGTATCGTATCAATCATTTGACTGAGCATCTAAAAGAGCATAAGAACGACCATCACTCGCGTCGCGGGCTGTTGATGATGGTAGGAAAACGCCGCGGATTGCTTGACTATCTTGCCAGTAAGGATATTGAACGTTATCGCCAACTCATTGTTAAGCTGAACATCAGAAAGTAAAGGCAACCGGCGGTTATCCGCCGGTTTTCTCTGGCAAAGCCAAATTGAGAACAACAGAATGTGGGACGTAGATTGTGCATCGGTTCTTCGGCAGTGAAGTGTTTTTCGTGTGCCAATCGGGCACCGAGGCAGAATCTACATACTACATCTGTTGGCAAATACTTTCTCAAATCATCTGATTGAGAGGAAATATTTGATGACAAAGAAAATTTATGAATACGACCTGTCTGGTCGTAAATTGCAACTGGAAATAGGCGAAATAGCGCAATTCGCTAACGGATCTGTGTTGGTTAGATATGGCGACACAACTGTATTGTCTACGGTTACAGCTTCGGCTGCGCCGCGTGAAGGGCTGGACTTCTTCCCGCTTTCTGTTGACTATGAAGAAAAAATGTATAGTGTGGGCAAGATCCCGGGAGGCTATCTGAAACGAGAAGGAAGGCCTTCTGAAAATGCTGTCCTAATTGGCAGATCTATTGACAGAGCACTGAGGCCGCTATTCCCTGATGGCTTGCGCAACGAAGTAGTCATTTCTAATCTGGTTTTGTCTGTTGATCAGGACAATTCACCACAGGTGGCGTCTTTTATTGGTTCATCCGCTGCGCTGATGATATCTGACATTCCTTGGAAGGGGCCTTTGGC
>DASRVY010000103.1:0-5549 GCA_035654855.1 Bacillota bacterium
CTCACGGTGTTGCTCCAGGCGGGGTTTACAAGAGCAGCCAGTCACCAGACTGCCGGTGAGCTCTTACCTCACCATTTCACCCTTACCTTTTCAGGCGGTATACTTTCTGTTGCACTTTCCTTAAAGTCGCCTTTACCGGGAGTTACCCGGCGCCACGATCCTGGGAGCCCGGACTTTCCTCCGCATATGGCTTTCGCCTGTATGCAGCGACTGCCCGGTACACTCAAAAGCATTAGCATTATACTAAAATATTCCTTCTTGATAAAGTCATTCGCTTTAAGATCGAACAATTGATCTGTTATATATGATCAAAGTTTACCGTCCGGCAACTGTTGCCCCCTTAGAGAAGCTTACTTTCGCCCAGAACTTCAAATCCGGTCTTTGGCAGACCCTCTTCGCCAATGCCCTGCTTATGCTATTGCGGTTCTGATTTAACTGACAGTGTCTCTATGTAAGAAATGACATTTCGATCAACTTCTTCCGGTTCAATTATTGACTTGCGATAATAGTATTCCCGCCGGAGATATCGTTTTTCAGCTTCCGTTAACTCTCTTCTCCCCCATTCCTGCAGCAAAAGAGGGCCGAGGACTAGCTCCAGCGCTGACAGCCCACTTACAGACGTATCTCTGCCAGATGTATCTCCGCCTGCTGTGTCATTGTTAGACATGTCTCTGATTTCTCCGCCGGTAGATGCTTTGACAATGATGTAGGTATATCCTCTTGATTCGAGGACCTCCTCTGCCAAAAATATCCAGTGGTTTGAATCAAAAAATTCACGCAAAAGAGGTAAATCACTTTGCGCTTGCGCAATCACGCTGATATTGTCCGGTAAAGGCAGTTTCTCAGCCAGGATTGAAACGATTTCTTTTCCTCCCAGTCCGGCCAGCACTAACGTGTCGCCGGCTTTGATCTCTATCTTTTTCAGTCCGTTTCCGTGAATAACAGTTACTTTGTCTCCTACCCCGGCTTTGGCAATATTTCTCTGTGCTTTGTTGAAGGCGCTCACACTTGAGTCAATCGCCACGACACAGTCACACCTGTCCTCCTCTGCTAAAATTATGGGGAGAAGTGCGTGATCTGTGCCGATGTCGATGACTCGTTTACATTGGCCGATCAAATCAATCAAGCGTCTGAGCCTGTTATCGGGTTTTTTACTTCCTGACAGCACCTTAATCAAGATATTCCTTTAATTTTTTGCTGCGGCTTGGGTGTCTCATCTTGCGCAGTGCTTTAGCTTCAATTTGTCTAATGCGTTCGCGGGTAACATTGAATTCTCTGCCGACTTCTTCCAGAGTGCGCTGTCTGCCATCGTCCAGACCAAAGCGCAAACGCAGTACCTTTTCCTCGCGCGGGGTCAGTCCCTTTAACACTTCGAGCAGTTGCTCTTTCAGCAATGTGAAGGCTGCCTGATCTGCAGGTGAAGGCGCGTCATCGTCAGGTATAAAGTCGCCAAGATGACTGTCTTCTTCCTCGCCGATAGGTTTCTCCAGCGATACCGGCTCTTGAGATTTTTTCATGATTTCACGGACCTTTTCTGGCGTGATTTCCATCTCATTGGCAATCTCTTCTACTTCCGGTTCTCTGCCTAATTCCTGCAGCAGCTGACGCTGAATTCTAATTAGCTTGTTGATTGTCTCAACCATGTGGACCGGGATGCGTATGGTGCGAGCCTGATCTGCTATTGCTCTGGTAATGGCCTGTCTAATCCACCAGGTAGCATAAGTACTAAACTTAAACCCCTTGGTGTAATCAAATTTGTCTACAGCCTTAATAAGACCTAGATTGCCTTCTTGAATTAGATCCAAAAATTGCATTCCTCGTCCTGTATAACGCTTGGCGATGCTGACGACCAGACGCAGGTTAGCCTCTGTGAGGTGTTGTTTAGCGTCTTCATCACCGGCTTCCATTCTAATTGCCAGGTCTCTTTCTTCTTCCGCAGTTAACAGGTCAACCTTTCCTATCTCTTTTAAATACATGCGGACCGGGTCATCCACCAACATCGAGTCGTTAAAAGCTTCCGCTTTTTTATTGCGGTCTCGCTCACGTTCAGCCTCTTCTTTCTCATCCACTACTTCGATGCCAGCCCGCTCCAGACCTTCGATAATTTCATCCAAACGGTCTTCCTCAAATTTTATGCGTTCAAGATAGTCGAGAACTTCATCCTGTTTAAGGATCTTTTTGTTTGCGCGGCCCTTTGTTATGAGAGGTCGCAACACTGCCATATCAAGATCGGACATAGGAATATCTTCGTCGATGTCATCTTCCAAATCAATGTCATCCAGATCATTGCCGTTCATATCACCATCAATATCGTCATAATTGTCTACATCGACGACATCATCATCTTCCTCACCATCGTCATCATCGATGTCATCAAACATATCAACATCAATTTCTTCATCATCGGAGGCTTCAAACTCGTCAATCTCCTTATCAAGATCCAAGTCATGTGTATCTTCAAATTCGTCAAAGCTTTCTTCCCTGTCTTGTTCAGCTTGGGCAGCGGCGGTCTTTGTCTTGGCTTTGGCAGTCTTCTTTTCAGCAGCTGTACCCTCTTTATCTTCAGCCTTAGACTTCGCAGCGGCGGCCTTGGGTTTAGCAGCGGACTTCGCGGCATCGCTGTCTTCTTTAGCTGCAGCGGCGGTCTTTGTCTTGGCTTTGGCAGTCTCCTTTTCAGCAAGCTTGGCTTCTTTATCTTCAGCCTTAAGCTTCGCAGCGGCAGCCTTGGGTTTAGCAGCGGACTTCACGGTATCGCAGTCTTCTTTAACGGCAGCTGCTGTCTTTGTCTTAGCCTTGGCAGTCTTCTTTGCAGCTTTGCCCTCTTTATCTTCAGCCTTAGACTTCGCAGCGGCAGCCTTGGGTTTAGCAGCGGACTTCGTGGTGTCTCTGTCTTCTTTAACGGCAGCTGCTGTCTTTGTCTTGGCCTTGGCAGTCTTCTTTTCAGCTTTACCCTCTTTATATTCAGCCTTAGACTTCGCAGCGACAGCCTTGGGTTTAACTGCGGACTTCGCGGTATCGCTGTCTTCTTTAACGGCAGCTGCTGTCTTTGTCTTAGCCTTGGCAGTCTTCTTTTCAGCTTTGCCCTCTTTATCTTCAGCCTTAGACTTTGCAGCGGCGGTCTTAGGTTTAGCAGCGGATTTCGCGGCATCGCTGTCTTCTTTAACGGCTGCTGTGGCCTTTGCTTTTGGCTTGGACTTGGTGACTTTCTTTTTGGCATCCCCTTGAACGAGGACTCCCTCATTATTATCTATGTCTTTTGATGCCATATATCTCTCCTTTTATTGTTATATGCTTTTTCTTTTTGCCTAGATTTTGTATTGATATCTTTTGGAATATAACCGGCCTGGAATTCTATGATTAGGGTGAATTTCTGCAAGTTATATTTTGAAAACAGGATGAAGTTAGTAAATATTTTGTTTCCACCTTATCCCTTCAGATTGCTTCTCCTTATATCTTTCAAGATATTCAGACTTTAATTTGGGATCGTTGCAGGCCTTCGCGTTCTCTAACAGCTCATGGGCCTCTCTCATATAGCGTTCAGAACGTAATTTATGAAATAGTCTTTGGATAGCCTCTTTTCTTTGGCTTGGATTAGTCAGTTCGGCAGTATTAATACTGGCTTCCATGATAGAACGCATCAGGATTTCATCCCCATCGCTTATTTCTTCCACGACTGCCGGCAGATAAGCGGAGGTAAAGCTGCCTTTCCGTTCAGGACTTAGTATTCTCTCAGAAATTTTTCTCAGTGGTCCATCTTCAAAATCTTCAGGTTCTATGACAAAATCGAGTTCAGACAATATGTCATTATACTCGCTAATGAGCAATATCAATTGGATCTCATCGATTTTTACCGATTCTGGGGATTGCGGGCGAATTATTGATCTGGGTGAAATATTTTTTGTTAAACTGTCAAATTTACTGTCAGAATAAGAATTTTGTCGTCTGGCTATCTCAGTCAAAACTGCACCGGTAGTAGTGCCAATTTGCTCAGCGACCTTTGCTGCATATATTTCACGCAGTATAGCATTTTCTTCTTTAGCCAAAAGTCCCGCAGCCAGATTTTGATAAGCAGAAATTTGTAGGCTGCCGTCATCCGCCAGTGAGTCCTGACGAATCATTTCCAGTTCAAATGCCAAAGGTTCCATACTGTCGCTTAATAGAGCCATGAAGCGGTTTGGTCCGTATTCCCTGATATAATCGTCAGGGTCCTTACTTTCCGGGACCAATAGTACTTCCACATTTATACCGATTTTCTCCAGCATTCGGGCAGATTTGAGCGTCGCCTTACGTCCGGAGCTGTCCGCATCAAAACATGTGATAACGCTGCTTGTCTGTTGTTTTAGCAGATTTGCCTGCGATGAGGTCAGGGCTGTTCCCAGTGTTGCTGCAGCATAATCAATGCCCGCAAGATAAAGGCTGATAACATCAAAATATCCCTCGACAAGTATTATTTTGTCCGACTTGCTTTTCTTAGTAAAGTTTAGGGCGTACAGATGCTTTCCCTTATGGTATATTGCGGTATCGTTGGTGTTCAAATACTTGGGACCGGAGTCTTCTAATGCCCTTCCGCCAAAGGCAAGCAGATTTCCCTGCCGGTCAAATATGGGAAACATTACCCGATTGCGAAAGAAGTCTACAAGTGAATTTTGTCTGGTACGGGTAGCCAAACCTGCTTTCAGCAATTCATCTTGTGTGTATCCTTTTGATTGAAGGTGCTGACACAATTTATCCCAGGAAGCGGGCGCATAGCCAAGCCCAAATTTTTTGGCTATCCCTTTGTCAATAGCTCTTCCCTTAAGATAAGATCTCGCTTTCAAACCTTCTTCGTCCAATAGTCTCGAATGATAGAATCTTGCCGCATCCAACATAATTGCGAGCAGCCTCTTGCGCAGTTTGATCATTTCCAGCAATTGAGGATCATCGGTCTCGGGGATATCTACATTCACACGCTTTGCCAGCAGACGAACAGCTTCCGGGAAGGATAGATGTTCTATCTCCTGGATAAATTTGATTGCGTTGCCTCCTTTATGACAGCCAAAACAATAAAAGATTTGTTTTCTGGGAGCTACGCTGAATGAGGGTGTGTCTTCTTCATGAAAGGGGCAGAGACCAAAAAGATTAGCTGCGCTTTTCTTGTCTAAGGGCACATAAGAAGATACCAGTTCGA
This sequence comes from Bacillota bacterium, assembly GCA_035654855.1. Taxonomy (GTDB): domain Bacteria; phylum Bacillota; class Clostridia; order Saccharofermentanales; family DTU023; genus UBA1046. The sequence continues at coordinate 5,168 of DASRVY010000103.1, forward strand.
CAATGTCGGTTCTGGCTAAAATCTCATTTATAATATTTTCCGGAATTAAGCCTGCCAAGAGCGTCTTCACCTGCCATTAAATCTGTCGCTACTTAATAGATTCGCTGTAGCTAAGTTTTTTCCCTCTTTATCTTGCTATGCGGCGGTAATTACTCTGTTTTTTGTGGAAGCTGATTTTTGAGAAACTCGTGCCCCTCTACATGGATGCAAATTGGTATTGATACAATTTTTGTCAGGAGTCCGTACAGGACCTGGCTTTGCGCTGAGCAGCAAGCCAGAGAGCACATTCTACTCTCTTTTTTAAAAGAGTACAGCTTATTTCATTGACCCCGTTTAAGCTGTTGTTGGCATGAAGAATATCTGCTGCGCAGCCTCCACCGCA
>DASRVY010000104.1:0-29736 GCA_035654855.1 Bacillota bacterium
GCTATTGCCATAGCGAAAAGCATAGCGGTCATAACCAGATTCCGAGAAGAATAAACAAATTTCTTCTTGTCAATATCAGGATTTGGCGATGGCGGCATTGAACCTCCTAAACCATCGTTTGGGTCCGGACCGGCATCTTCAACATGCTTTGGCTCTCTCATATCGTTCATCCGATTAAATCCACGGTTTGGCAGTCCCCCTCATCAAGCCCGACAATACGCACCAACATACGATTTGGCAGGCAAGCAGCCCAGTCACCGGCCTCTGACATCTTCCCGCTCTTAATGCAAACTTTGTCAGGACAGTCGGACTCAACAAAAGCTATCGTGCCGTCCTGATAAAGGCGCAAAATTATTTCCGGGCACTGTTCAAAAACTATATCTCTCTCTTCCTTGGCAGTCAGCGGCAAAACTGCGATCAGCTCATTTTCAAAAAATATATGAGCCTCTTTGCCTGTTGACCTATTTTGGCACCTAAAAATAAAAAACAATGACACGGCTGAAAGCAAAATGAGACCGGCAATCAAAAGATCAGTCGGTCTCATAAAAACACGTGTATTCTTATCTGAATTTGTATCTTGTCTGGCCATTTATCCTCAAAGCCAAGCTTACTTTTCACTTAACTTAGCAAAGTTACCGACCGGCTTGACCGGACTATTCCGGAAGCCGTTCTATTAATCGCCCGGAAGCGAAGCTCTGCAGCTGTGCCTTCCTCGTCAGCTAAGGTTCAAGTGTAAATAACTGTTAAGGGGTCGCGTCAGATTCGGTTGGCGCTCCCGGTGCAGTCGTCGGCTCTTCAGTTGTCGGCTCTTCAGTCGTCGGCGTCGTAGTCGTTTCACTTGGATCTTTAGTTGATGGCGTTGTCGGCTCACTAGGTTTTATCGTATCAGTCGTTTCCGGCTTAAGCACAGTCAGTTTGAAAGCAGCTGCAGATTCACCTGCGGAACTTGCTGCCGTAAGCGTCACTTCATAGGTTCCCGCTGTCAGCCCTTTGGCGATTTTCAATTTCTTACTGCTATTATCCCAAGTAATAGATTTATTGCCTGAAACCTTGACTCCAGGTGTCGGATCGCCGCTGACAGCGAAAGCGGCAGTCTCTGCCGCAGCATATCCTTCTGTCAGCTCCATTGTTTTGGGCCCGCTAATTCCCGGCGCAGTCAAAACAATTTTGCCAAAACGATTATTCGGATCAGGATCGTAAGGATCCCAGCCATTATGCTCAGCTTTAGAGATAGTGTATTTAGGCAGCCCGTTGACCTTTAGATTATAACCGGAACTGCTGGCCAGAATTTTTACCTTTGTGCCGCCGGGCAGACCGTAAATAAATCGCGCATCAGCCACATTAAGGCGGATGCATCCCGATGAAGCTGTACCTCCAAGCCTGTTATATGCAGTTCTATCCAAAGAGGAAGGATCACGCATAACCTTGTAAGTAGTGGAATGGAAGAAAAAGTGTCTGCCAATATTATTGCCGTTGATATCTGTGCCGGTAAATTGTTTGGCATATTGATGGTAAGTAGTGCTCCCCATCAGAGAAAATTTAACCCATCTGGCTCCCCCGCCTAATCTAAAGGAACCTTTTTCTCCCGTTTGAGGGGTTCTTTTCCCTCTCACGCCGGTAGAAGTGACCATACTCCTGATCGGCACTTCTTGGCCATCGGAATTGGTTCCGTAAACAATTATCTTTTGCTTGTCGAGAAAGACACGTATCGTATAGGGCGCCCCGGCATTACCGGAGCCAAAATTTAGAACTGTTACAGGTTTTGGTGTGGGCGTAGGCTCCGGTGTTGAATCGGCAGCAGGCTCTGTTCCATCAGTGCTCTTTGTAGTGTCTCTGGCAGTAAAAGTTGACACCGAACCTTTTTGAATGTCAAGGTCAGCAGGATTAGCCGCAATAAAACCGGCAGATTGTTCAATTTCTTCGTCTTCTTCTAATCCTGTCGGAGGTTCACTCGGCAAAAAATCCGTATTACTTTCAACAGGCTCTGTTTCTTTTTTCTCAAATGCCTGTGATTCCTGAACAAGACTGCACGACGCAGCAGCCCCCAAAATAATAATTAGTGACAAAACAGTAATTAATATTCGAGTAACCAATTTATTCTGCCTGCTCATTTTTTCAATTTTACTCCTTGCACTGCAACTGATATTTAAACTCAGAATTTCACACAGAACATTTTAAGTCAAATTAGTTTATGTGTAAACCGGTTGAATGGGCCAATTGTTACCGCCGTTTTTCGTTTGCTGTCTAAACCTCAAATACACTAACCGCCATTATTATGAGGCGTTGTCAAATAATGCAGAGATATTGACAGTTTTAATATAAACTTAAAAATCCGTGTATCATTCAAAGCATCGTCTGCCAACAAGTAAGCGCCTGCATTATCAGATGTAGTAAGTTGTCGGATACTCGTGACTGTTGAATATATTAATCTGTCGATTTGACAATAATATTTATTAGTATTGGTCTTACACTACAAATTTGGCAAAATATTGCGGACAAAAATTATCTTTAATGCCGCTTAAAGAAGGAGGATCATATGCCGAATATTAAACAAACAGATCGCTATACAATGCTTGGAGGAGAAAAGGCAGCTGCAGCAGGTCAGCATTCAGATTTTTCAACATTCGCCGGAAGCGCAGACAGCGATACCGGATATGTGACTTCCTTTTCAGATTGCTCTGAGCTGCGCCGCTATCTCGCTTTTTTAACTGACGAGAGCAGGAGCATTAAACAACTGTCAGACTGGCTTATCAGAGAAGAGCACATCATCTTGGACAAGCCTGCCCAAATCGAAGATAAATCATCATTACAGTCTTCATTTTACGAGGATGAAATAAAATATTTTTGCGGCAGTCAGCCTTGCCTTCCAGACGACAACCGGAGCGCTCCCGCAGAAAAAAGACAGTCTTATGGAAAGAGTCAGCTCGCTGTCTCAGGGGATTATAGACAAACTTATAATCTTTTGGGGCAGAGAAAGGAATTGTTGAATCTGGTAATTCATAATATTGCCAGATTACATGCGGCTTATCGTGAGACTTTGGTATCTTTATATTTTGAGCAGCTAAGCATGCGCGAGACTGCGCTGTTAATGGGCAAATCTCTCTCGACAATTAAGCGTTATCGGGACGCAGGTATTTTAGATTTGTTTTTCCGTCTCAAACATCACGAACTGGCACAATGTCAGAATAATTAAACACACAGCCATTTAACGACCCACTTCCCGATTCTGCCATCACTTTACAAACTTAACTTGAGCCGGCGGGAATAATCCTATATTATGGTAAGGATCAATTCATCGGTATAAAGCTCTTGTTGGTGTTTGGAGATGTCACGGGAAAAGGTGTACAGATGGGGTTATTTTTCAGTACGAAAAGAAATGACGGTAAGCTTGTAAAGGGCGAAGATCCTCTTGTTAGAATGACTCCCTTCATTATGCGTAAACGCAATGAAGCTGTTGTCTACTATTCTAAGTCTTACGATATTGAAGTCATTCAAGACTTCATTCAAGAGAAGCGCGCTCAAGGAAAGCGAGTAACTGTATTCAATGTTATTGTCGCTGCCTTGCTGCAAACAATATATAGACGACCGAACATAAATCGTTTTATTGCCGGCAGGCGCCTTTACGATCACAACGATATCTCTATCCTATACGTCGTTAAAAACAAACTGACAGACGATGCTTTGGAGTCGATCGCCGAGGTTAAATTGAGCCCGGAAGATACTATCGACGACATTGCAGAGCGCATGAAAAAAAATACGGACTCGATCAAAGACGGCGAGCAAAAAACTGACGATAAACTGATCCAGGCAGTAACAAAACTCCCGCGCTCTTTTTTACAATTTGCACTCTGGATTGCCAGGCTTATGGATTTTTACGGAATCATGCCCAGAAAACTTCAGGATGCCATCCCGCTGTATTCGTCAATCTATATCGCCCACATCGGCACTTTGGGAGCTGACGCGCCTTTTCATCATCTTTATGAGCTTGGCTCCACTTCTATTTTTATTACCATTGGACGTACTTATGATGCCCCTTACAAAGGACAGGACGGCCAGGTAGAATGGCGTAAGACATTAGATCTCAAGATAACCATCGATGAAAGAATCAGTGATGGCTTTTATCTGGCCAAGAGTCTAAAAGTCTTTAGCGAGTATATGGAGGATCCAACTTTGCTCGATCGTTCCCCTGCCGATCACGAAGCCGAGCATGAGAAGCGCCTGCAAGAGATTGAGAAGCGCCGCCAAGCAAGGAAAGAAGATCGAGCTTCTACAGAAAATTAGCAGGAATAATTGCGTTTCTTAATAGCATAGCTGCCTTCGAGTGGCTGAATCGCCTTGTTATCTGTCCGGCGGATAACCGCTGTCTTTGTTTACTATCTCCCAGATACTGTCCGGTAAAACCCGCTCGTAATAATCATAGTCCAAAATTTGGGTGGAAAATTTAAATTTATTGCGGACGATTTGTGTAATTTTCTCAATATAGGCTTCCTGATCCTCAAGCGTCGATCCCGGTGTCGGTATAAACTCTTTGGTCACTGCATTATAACTGCCTTTGTCTGTTATCCAACTGCGATTTACAAAGAAAGCCAGAGGCTCTCTCTCAGAAAAAACATCGCTGCCCATTAACAAACGGGAGTCATAAGGAATGTCCATCAAATTATAAACTGTAGGTAAAATATCCAAAGTAAAGCACACTTTATCAACAACCATTGGCTCCTTGCCGTCAACATACATAATAAGAGAATTGTGATAAATCTCGAAATTCTCTTCCAGAGTCTTCCCTGCTAATTGGTCATAATCCTCTTTTTCCAGTCCATATGGATAATGATCAGCATTAAGCACGATAAGAGTACGATCTGCTATACCATCTTCACGCAATCTCTGCAAGAGATATTCAATTGCTTTGTCAAGCTCAATTTGAGTTGCCATGTAGGCCCTGCCGCCCTCGTTGTAGGGCAAATCTTTGACATAGTCCCGGTTTTTTGTCGCCATGGCGTTACCGCGGAATGTGTAATTCATGTGACCGCTCACTGTCATAAAATAAGCGTGAAACGGTTCTGTGTCGGAAAATTCATCATAGCAAAGTTCCATCATTTCCAGATCTGACTCCGGCCAGGTTTTCTTTACTTCCAATCCGTTTCCTAAACCTTTATAGGTGTCATAACCAAGATTTGGATGAGATACGTCTCTGCCGTAATATGTATAGGTGTGATTATGCCAGGCAGACGTAGAGTAGCCAAGACGCCGCAACATATTCCCGGGTGTTAGTGCCATATTATTTTCTGCGGATTTACTTAGACTCCAAACACCGGGCTTAGGAGCTAAGCCGGTTATTCCTGTATATTCGCCGTCCGATGTTGATACTCCCCAGATTGGATTATAAAAATTATTGAACTTTATCCCGTTCTCCTGAATGTGCCAGAGTGTAGGAGTCAAATCCGGATCCGCGGAATATGCTGAATAACTTTCAGCGGTAATAAATATCAGATTGTATCCTTTGAATATCCCGGTTTGATCATTAGATTTACTAGGCTCGATATCGTTAAAATATAAAGCCATATTCCTCAGGGAATCATTGCTTTCAGACGCGCTGATCGTGGCAAAATCTATCGGGAACACATGCTCTTTCTGAGGAGCAACTGTCGGCTCAGGTTCTAAGGTAGCTGAAGGGTCTTCAGGGTCATCGACAGGATCAGTAATATTAGTATCTGTGCCTGCATGATCCGTGTCAGGGTCCTTAATAACGACATCCTCAGGCAGGGTATCTACGATCGGGATATCAGTTTCATTTGTAAAAAGAAAATGTCTGAGATCAATGCGCATGGCGGTAATCAGCCCCAGCTTCCCGGAAGCAACCAGCGGATCGTTGGTCTCATAATACAGATCATAAGCAGAATTTACCGAGCGGTCTCCGACATTGACAAACAATAGGGCGAAAGTAAAAGTAACCAATGCCGCAGTCACAAGGAACAGTCGCGTCAAAATTCTGTCATTTTTAAAAATAGTACCCTTCTCAGAGGTACCGCCTTCAACAAAGTAATGTTCCGGAATAATCCCTTTGTCTTTAAGAAAGTTAACAATCGGATTCTTGGCGAAAAAGATAATCAGCGGCACGAATGCCAGCAGCAAAACCGGAATATTCGCCAAAATTTTTAGCACAACATCGCCGGCAAATTCTGCCACTTGAGCACCGCGCATCATGGAAAACCATGTGAAAAGAGTGCGGAAAAAAGCGTAATAAATAAATTGCGCCCCAAAAAAGATCAGCGTAATTATTAGTGGTATGGCCAGAATACGCCGCCACCAACGTTTAGGGAACAGCGTGATAATGAAGGTAAGCAGAAGGGCCAAAGACAGACTAAAAAACAAATTAATGGATAAACCAGGGAAGTCTATATTCTTATGGACAAAAACACGAAACCAAAGATCCCACCAGACAAAAGATAAGATCAGGTACAAAAAAACATTTGTCATACTGATCAGTTTACGTTGATCAGAGTTTTGCTTAGCTGCAACTGCGGTTATATAGTTGGATGCATCATTACTGTAATATAGCTCATCTGCCTTATAGCCATTATTCTTTGCGCGAACACGGGTATGAACAGCATTATTTTGAGGTTTTGCATGTATCTTCTGCATGTCATTTTGATACTCTCCCTCGTCATATGCTTCTTCAACATATTCGTTTCCCGAGTATATCTCTTCGGCATATTCGTCTTCCGGATATGTCTCTTCAACGTATTCGTATCCGTCTTCGTCATCTGCGTCCCCGTTCTCTGAGAAAAATCTCTTGTTGCGGCGTGAGTAGGTGCGCTCATTGCCGCGCATAAAAGACTTGCTATCACTTGCTTGCTCTGATTTTGCCGAAACAGGATCGTCAAAAATTGACCGGTCATCTCTGTCCGGAGAGACTAAATGCTCTCCATTTGGAGCTAGAAATTCCTCTGAAGTTTCTGATTCCGGAGTCTGGTCGTAAAGATTATGATTATGGCCAGAGAAGTCAGCAGGAACTCCTCTTTTTTTAAAGTATTCATCAACCATCTTTTGGTTTTTAGCGAAGTCACTTTGTTCCTTTTTCATGCGAGCATTATATCAGTATCCAAATTATGGCACAAGATAGCAGCTGAACAAAAAGGATGAGTTACGAAACATATTGTCGATCGTGTTATTGGCAAATAATATGTGCTATCATCTTTGGCATGACAAGTTGCAAGACGAATGAAATTTATCAGGCAGAATACTCTCTGCCTGACAGACCCTTCATAGGAGTTTTAGATTCCGGCGTAGGTGGACTTAGTGTTCAGGCCAGATTTTTAGAGAGTATACCTCAGGAAGATTATGTTTATGTCGGTGACTCTTGCCATGCCCCCTATGGTGACCGCAGTCCTGCCGAGCTATTTGAGCTAAGCGGCAGCATTTCTCTGTGGCTCAAGGATAAAGGCGCTAAGGCCATTGCATTGGCCTGCAACACCATATCGTCAACATTGATCACTGAAATCAGATCTTTGCTTGCTCCTCTGCCCGTATATTCCATACTCGAAGCCGGAGTAACGGCAGCAGTTAAATACACAAAAACTAATAAGATCGGAATTATCGCCACTGCGGCAACGACGAAGAGTCGTACTTTCGAAAAAGGAATCAAGAAGTATTTGCCTGACGCAAAGATAATCAGTGTCGCTTGCCCCGCTTTTGTTCCCCTGGTCGAGAAGGGCCTTGTTTCAAGTCCGGCTGCCACAAGAGCGGTCAAAGAGATTTGCTCTTTATTTTCTGACAAAGACATTGATACTCTTCTGCTCGGCTGCACTCATTATCCAGCCCTCATCCCATTGCTTAGGAAGTATCTGCCGGATTACATCGAAATTGTCGACCCGGCTGCGCACTACGCTGAGACAGTTGCCGCCGACTTGGAACAAATGCATAATTTGCCTGAAAAATTGCCTGGCGGGAACTTATCTAGTCAGGACCTGCATGTTTTAGATCCACATAGTGAGATTTTGACTCATGGCAATACTGATAAGCACGAAATAGGCAAAATGATTCTCCTGACAACCGGAGATCCGATACAATTCAAAGAATCGGGTGTCTCGCTGTTTGGACGTGTTCCTGAACCGGTATTCATACTGGACAATGCAGAGCTGAAAACATTTTCTCCGCTTAATACGGTTCACGGCCGCGCTTTGGCAGAACAAATAGCCAAATAAGAAGTACGATCACGTTATATAGCAGCGCCACGTAAAAAGAGGAAGTATAGCTGCCGGTCCTGCTAAACAGTGCCCCAACTATCAATGGTCCGACTATCTTGCCTACGCTGTTGGCTATCTGCAGACAAGAAGAAAAGTTGGCGTAATCCCTGGCTCCGTATAATTTGGAAGCATAAGTCGGAAAGGAAACTGAGAGAGAAGCGAAGCCGACGCCTGCCCCGATGACCAAAGTGATGATAAAAAAACTTCGGGAGATGAACACCGCGCTTATCAAGCCAATAATCATTAGTAAGGTTGAGATTATTGATGCTAGTTTTAAGCCAAGCATTTCAAACAAATAACCAACTATAGGTTTGCCCAGCATCAGAAAAACCATCATCGCAGAAGAAATTCTAGCTGCTACAGTAAGGCTGTATCCGGTATCAATCAAGTGCGGCGAGACATTATAAAATAACGCATCTGATCCCATGGAAATAAGAAAAATTGCAAGCAATAACATCCAAAAACGTGCCGATTTCAGCTCTTCTTTAATTTTTGCTCCGGCAAGTGATTTCTGCTCGCCTGATTCGTTTTTAACTTCATTGCCTTCTTCTGCACCCAGCGGTCTGAGACCAAAATGAAAAGGCGTGGATCTTACGATAGACAGGGTAATTAATAGAACGACAAGAGTAATAATGCTGAAAAGAACATAGGTTTGACGCCAACCCAAGCGGGGTATCCAAATGCCGCCAAGCCAATTGTAGATAATGCCTCCAAATCCGGATCCCATAAAAGCGATCCCCATCACTACCGGCGTTTTCTTCTCAAACCAATTCTGAATTATTATCGACATCGGGATATAACCGCCAACGCTTATAACAATACTTTGTATTGCCAGCACAAGATAATACTGGGAAATATTTTGCACAAGGCTGAGTGCGAATACGCTTCCGACCAGAAGCAACCCCCCAATTCGTAATACCCTTAATACTTTCAGTCTCTTGAGTATATTGGCGCAGAAAAAAGAACCGATTATGCTGCCTACTCCTTTGACAGTAACACCAATGACCATTTCCGCTCTGGTCGCGCCGAGCGATGCCTGCATAGGAGTAATAAAAAGACTTGCAGAGTTGAGTGTAGAGCCCCACATGACCGCAAGAGCAAAAAATACCGCCAGAGCAGTGATCCAATGCATATAAGGCATTTTACATAATTTTTTGTTAATGACTCAATCTCCTAAGGCTAATAAAATCTCCGGGCTAATAATAATCTCTGTTAAGCAAAAACTACCACTAGTTCCCCAGAATCAAAAAATATCTTTTGCCGCTTAATACGGTTCACGGCCGCGCTTTGGCAGAACAAACAGCCAAATGCAAATTGCAATCACACAATATACAAGTGCTGCGGAAAAAGACACAATATAACTTTTGGTCCGGCTATATAAAAAACCGGTAACAAGCGGACTGATTATCGAACCTGCGCCGCTGACTATTTGCATCAAAGAAGAAAAGACAGCGTAGTTCTTGGGGCCAAACAAGCGATGTGAATAAGCGGGATGCGCAACCGATCCATAAGCAAATCCGATACCCGAAGCAATTATCAAAGTAAATATAAAAAAACTCTCAGAAATAAATATAGCGCTTATCAGCCCAAGAGCCATGCTTAATGTACAAATTATTGATGCGCCTTTTAAGCCAAAGACCTCAAACATATACCCTATTACAGGTTTGCCAAGCATCAGGAAAATCATTGTTGCGGAAGATATTCTCGCAGCTTGAGTAAGACTATATCCGGAGTCAATCATGTGAGGCGGTAAATTATTGAATAATTCATTGGTGATCATTGCAGTAAGAAAGACCGCGGCTAATAAAAGCCAGAAACGACTAGATTTAATCTCACTTTTAATTTCCGCACCGACAGGTAATTCCTGCTCAACAGGTTCATTTTGGACATCATCGGCTTCTCCTGCACCCAGCGGCCTAAGATTAAAATGGTATGGAGTGGATCTAAGAATTGAGAAGGCAATTATTAAGACAGCAAGAGTTATAAAACCGAAGATCACGTAAGTCCGGCGCCAGCCCAGACCGGGAATCCAAATGCCGCCCAGAAAGTTATAGACCATGCCGCCAAAGCCGGAGCCCATAAAAGCAAAGCCCATTACTACAGAAGTGTTTTTCTCAAACCAATTCCGAATTATCATGGACAAGGGAATGTAACCGCCAATACTGGTAATAATAGCCTGAAGGGCTAATACCGCATAATACTGAGGAATACTTTGCACAAAGCTAAGCACAAAAATGCTGCCTGTGAGCAACAGTCCTGAAATCCACATTACCCGCATCAGTTGTATTTTTTGTAAAATACGAGCGCAGAAGAATGAACCGATAATAGTGCCCAATCCTTTGACTGTAACACCAATAACCATTTGAGCTCTGGTCGCGCTAAGTGATTCTTGAATTGGAGTGATAAAAAGGCTGGAAGAGTTATTGGTAGAACCCCACATAGCTGCAAGCGCGAAGAACACAGCCAGAACAGTGAGCAAATGCATATACGGTATTTTTTTTAATTCACTGTCGATATTGCTGTTTCTCCCGTTACTTGGTTAAATCAGAGATAGTCTGTATTGATCTGCAAATTAACCGCTTTGTACAAAGTGAGAGCTTCTTCCCGGGCAAGGAAGCGAAATTCACCCTCCTCCAGCTCAGGGTCCAGCTGTAATCCGTCAATGCTGAGCCGCCGTAAATCGGTCACTTCTCTGCTCACGGCCTGCACCATGCGTTTAACTTGGTGGTATTTTCCTTCAGTAATAGTCAGCAGTATTTCCTGATCAGACAAAATCTTAATTTTTGCCGGCAGACATTCGGTCTTATCTTCAAGCACAATACCGGAACTGAACTTCTCTTCCTCGACAGCCGTAAAAGGCTTACCGCTAAAAACAATGTAATAGGTTTTACGTACCTGATATTTCGGCGACATCAACCGGTGTGCCAGTTCGCCGTCGGTTGTCAATAAGATGAGTCCCCCGGCATCACGATCCAGCCGTCCCGCGCTGGTAAACTGCAGCCCACGCAGATCTTCCGGTATCAGATCGAAAACTACAGGATATCTGCTGTCTTTGTGGGCTGTCAGATAGCCCACAGGCTTATTCAACATCAAATGTGTATGCTGACGCAGCGCAAACAGCACTCCGTCAACTTCCACTCCGGCAGACTCAGGGTCGGTAATTATGAAGCCATGATCAGTCACAACATCGCCGTCAACAGTGACGCGGCGGGATTTTATCAAGGCACGAACTTCCTTTCTGGTGCCAAACCCAAGTTTAGTCAGAGCCCTGTCCAATCTAAGCCTTATCTTATCAGTCATAATGTTTTCTTTTTCTCAGTTAAAATTAAATTATCTTAGCTTTCTCTCTGTACCTGTACGGTTTTGCAAAGATTTAGAAGCCCTTACAAGGGCTTCATAGTCGGGAAGAGGAGGACATCTCTGATTGAAGGATTATTCGTCAACAACATAACCAGCCTGTCAATACCTATACCGAGTCCGCCTGTCGGAGGCATACCGTAAGACAGAGCCTCGACAAAGTCATCGTCTTGTACATGAGCTTCATCATCACCTGCTGCACGTTTTGCCATTTGGGCGCGAAAACGCTCTGCTTGATCCAGCGGGTCATTCAGCTCCGAATAAGCATTAGCGAATTCGCTGCCGTAGATGAAGAGCTCAAAGCGTTCAGTCAAGCCGGGATTATCCGGTTTTTTCTTTGTTAAAGGGGATATCTCAATCGGATAGTCAATGATAAAAGTTGGCTGAATTAACTCCGGCTCAACAAAGGCATCAAAAAATAGTTCCAGCACATCGCCTATTCCCATATGATCTTCTATCCCTTCCAGGCCTCTTTCCCGTCCAATTCTGCGGGCAGTTTTGTCGTCGCTGACTGCAGAGAAATCGACGCCGGCATATTGTTCTACGGCATCAATCATAGTTATCCTGGCAAATGGGGGAGTTAGATCTATCTCAGTCCCTTGAAAATCTATTACTGAATCGCCTTGATTTACTTCTTTGCAGGCGCGGGCCACCAAAGCTTCTGTCAACTCCATCATACCGTGGTAATCCGTGTAAGCCTGATAAGCTTCCATCATGGTGAATTCCGGATTGTGACGAACACTCATGCCCTCGTTGCGGAAATTGCGTCCTATTTCATAAACACGTTCCATCCCACCGACAATAAGGCGTTTTAGATATAATTCCGGAGAAATCCGCATAAATAAATCGAGATCAAGTGTATTGTGATGGGTAACAAATGGCCTGGCGGCAGCACCGCCGGCAATTAGATTAAGGATTGGCGTCTCTACCTCGAGAAATTCGCGTTCTTCCAGTTCCTTCCTGATTGCCTGAATGATTTTGCTGCGCTTCTCGAAAGTCTCCTTGACTTCCGGATTAACTATTAAATCCAAATAACGTTTGCGATAACGAGTGTCAGTATCCTTTAAACCGTGGAATTTTTCCGGCAGAGGACGGAGCGACTTGGTCAAGAGTGTGTATTCTTTGTTACGGATAGAGATCTCACCTTTTTTGGTGCGAAAAACCTCTCCTTCAACTCCGACAATATCCCCCAGGTCAAGGTCCAGCCATTTTTGATATTTCTCTTCACCAAGCTGATCAATTTTCGTAAAGATCTGGATGCGTCCTGAGCGATCCTGCAGATCTGTAAAGCTTACTTTGCCCATACCGCGCTTACCCATCAGACGTCCCGCTACGCGAACCGTTGCACCTTCAAGTTCATCAAAACTCTTGAGGATCTCGTCCGCATGCTTGGTGACATCGTAAGTAGTTTCCCGGAAGGGATCATCGTTCAATGCCTGCATGGCTGTCAGCTTATCCATACGGATCCGCACTTGTTCACCGGCCTTTTCTTCGTTCTCCGCCGATAAGTTAATATCTGCCGCGTCTAATACCTCTGTCATAACACTTAACCGCCTTCATATTGTTATTCTTTTGCTTTTACTTAGCATCACTATCGTTGTTTATCAGTCTACACTAAAAAATAAAACGACCCTATCCTGACCGGATGGGGTCGCTTTGCGCGATCAATTATGCATCCGGCTCAAGATATTATGATGGTTTTTTGATCTCCATTATTTTGTACTTCAACATTCCTGTCGGAGCCTTAACTGTGACAGTATTGCCTTTTTTCTTGCCCAGGATTGCACTTCCAACGGGAGAATCACTAGAAATCCTGCTATTGAAAATATCTTCTTCCTGAGAGCTCACGACCACATATTCCCGGTCCTCGCCAGTTTCCATGTCGCGGATTTTTACTTGTCCGCCCAGCGTTACCTCTTCCTGGCTGATATCCTCATCGCCGATCACTGTGGCTTTTTTTAGGATGCTTTCAATTTCCAGAATACGCATCTCATTTTCAGCCTGAGCACTCTTAGCATCATCGTATTCGGAATTTTCCGTTACATCCCCCAACGCTCTGGCTTCCTTAAGACGCTCTGCTATCTCGGCTGCCATTACAGTCTTTCGTTCTTCCAGCTCTTGCTGAAAATCTTTTATACCTTGATAGGTTAGTCCAAACACTTTCTCTGGCATCTCATTCCTCCTAAATACACTGGAAGATTATAACACAGAAAGTCAGAAATAGAAGTCAAATTCTTTATGAGCTCAATTGAAAAGTTAAATTCCTGTTTGCAGCAGGGTATTGCCCTTTCAAAGTTAATCATGGCATTAGTTCGTCAAATTTCCTACTCTTGTAATTATTAGCCAAAGCAGAGTATGAAGGAGGAACTAATGGCTAAACATTTAAGTGCTCTGGAACGAGAGCAAATCTTTAGGTATCTCAACGAGAGAAAGAATCTGAATGAAATAGCAAGACTGCTTTCCAGAGACAGGAAAAGCATTGTCATGGAAATCAAAAGAAACCGCTATTTCATCCACAAGGGAAGTTTTGGCATGGCTAGAGTTTATTGCCAGAGGGCTACTGATAGAACTTGTGCGAAAAAAGAGGTATGCCCACACTGTCCAACAAGAAACAAATATTGTTGGACATGCCAGAAATGCATACGGTACTGTGACGACTATATCCAAGCCAGCTGTGAGCAGATTACAGCCAGTCCTTATTGTTGTAATGCATGCCCCAAGGACAACAGCTGTACCTTAGCACGTTACCGATACAGTCCTCTAACTGCTCAGGAAAGCTCCAAAAAGCGTCTGGTGGAAACAAGAAAAGGTATCAGCCTGAACGGGAAGCAATTGGATGACATTGGCAGAATAATTGACGAAGGCAGCAAAAAGGGGCAATCCATCAATCACATTGCCGAAGCAAACAGGGACAGATTGCCCTGCTCGTCACGAACTATCTATTCGCTAGTCAGGAAAAATCTTGTAGGTGTAAGCCTCTTTGATTTGCCCAGGACAGTTCAAAGGCGACAAAGAAAGGCTAAAAAGCCCGGACACAAGGTAGATCAGACTTGCAGGGAAGGGAGGGCTTACCGGGACTTCCTGGACTTTAAAGGCAAGCATCCTGATCTGGATCATGTGCAAATGGACACTGTGGAAGGAGTGCAGGAAGATGTTAAGTGCTTTCTCAGCTTGTCCTTTCCTCATCTGCAGCTAAGTCTCTTTTTCTTACTGGAAAGGCAAACAGCTTACCATGTCAAAAGCTTTTTTTACTGGCTGTACAAGGAAATCGGAGAAGATAACTTCAAAAGACTTTTCCCTGTGGCTTTGACCGATAGAGGCTCAGAATTTACCGATCCCGAAAGTATAGAACATCTTGGAACAAAGGTCTTTTACTGTGACGCCATGGCCTCACACCAGAAAGGACATGTAGAGAACCAGAATGGACTCTTCAGAAGGATTGTGCCGAAAAAACACCACATTGACGGTCTGCAGTTTGAAGACTCTTTCCTGATTAATAGTCACCTGGCCTCATACATCAAAAAATCTCTCAACCAAAAAACGCCCTACGAACTTCTTTCTCTGCTTTACGGAGAAGAACTTTGCAGGGCGCTTAGGCTAAAACATATACCCGCCAATGAAGTTTTACTGAAACCTCAGTTGCTTCAGGGAAAACTGAAGCGCAAACATTACGAAAAATAAGCTGCATATCTCTGCTTTGGCTGTGGCATACATTCTATAAAGCATACTAGGGGTTTCGACTTGCAAATTCTATTGTCAGAGACAAACTTCTGTTTGCTTTGCCGCTTTTTCCTAGTATATGCAAATTTTAGCATCTTTCGGATAGCTTATGCAGGAACTTATGCAAAATATTTTGACTTCCACAACTTTTTCAGGGACTTACTTCTGCAAACAGGAATTTAACTTTTCAATTGAGCAAATTCTTTATGAAGATCTTTTTATGTCTGTTGAGCAGAGACTGTCAAAGTTTTTGTCCAAAGCTTTGCCGGATGACAGCACTTTGAAATAAATTATCTGATATCACCATCCTTGGGAATAATATCATGAGCTCCGCCTTCCACAATGCTGGTAGGCGATACTTTTACCAGTCTGGCCTTTTGTTGGAGCTCAGGGATAGATATTGCGCCGCATGAACACATGGTAGATTTTATTTTCGCAGTAGTTAAAAGCAGATTGTCTTTCAGTTTGCCGGCATAAGGGACATAGGAATCAACACCTTCTTCAAAGTTCAGATGCTCACCATCTTCGCTGCCGTCATCATAACGCTGCCAATTGCGGGCACGGTTAGAACCTTCACCCCAATACTCTTTAACATAATTGCCCTTTATCATCAGTCTTTTGCCCGGAGCCTCATCGAAGCGTGCAAAATAGCGTCCCAGCATCAGAAAATCCGCTCCCATCGCCAGAGCCAGTGTCATATGGTAATCGTAGACAATCCCTCCATCTGAACAGATAGGAATATAAACGCCGGTATCTTGAAAATATTTGTCTCTCGCTTCGGCCACTTCTATAACTGCGGAAGCTTGGCCTCGGCCTATCCCCTTCTGTTCACGCGTTATACAGATGGAGCCGCCGCCAATGCCCACCTTGATGAATGAAGCTCCCGCATCAGCCAGAAAACGAAAACCCTCAGCATCAACAACATTGCCTGCTCCGACCATGACATCGTCGCCATAATTATCGTGCACCCAGCTTAAAGCATTGCGCTGCCAATCCGTAAATCCGTCTGAAGAGTCCAGGCACAAAAGATCTGCTCCGGCCTCCAAGAGCGCAGGCACACGTTCTTCATAGTCGCGTGTATTGATACCCGCGCCGCACAAGAGACTTTTACGCTCGTCCAGCATCTCATGAGGGTTCTCTTTGTGTTGATCATAGTCTTTGCGGAAAACCAGCGAAACCAGATTGCCGTCCTCATCTACGATGGGCAGCTGATTAAGCTTATGTTCCCAGATAATGTCATTGGCTTCGGAGAGAGAAATACCTTCATGTCCGGTTACCAGATCTTCCATCTGCGTCATGAAATCTTTGACCAAAGTATCCGGAGACAACCTGCTGACACGATAATCACGAGAGGTCACAATGCCCAGAAGTTTGCCTTGCGGCGACCCGTCGTGCGTGACAGGAACCGTCGAGTGTCCGGTTCTCTCCTTGATACCCAAGATATCGAGCAAAGTTTGGTCAGGTCTGATATTGCTGTCGCTGGAGACAAAACCTGCTTTGTATTTTTTTACACGGCGCACCATCTCAACTTGCTCAGCAATAGACTGTGAGCCAAAAATAAAGGACAAGCCGCCTTCACGAGCTAAAGCAATCGCCATCCCGTCATCAGACACTGACTGCATTATGGCAGATACAAGCGGCAGGTGCAGCCTGTAACGAGGTTTTTCATCAGACCTAAAACGCACCAGAGGTGCGGAAAGATCAACTCTGTCCGGCGTGCACGTCTCCGCAGTCTGATTAGGCAATAACAGATACTCACTAAAGGTACGCGACAGTTCAGGAATAATTGTAGCCATAGCTTCTCCCTCTCTATTGGATAAACTCTGCCTTAATCGGAGGCAGTTTTTTCTCGTTTTTTGCGATAGATTAGTGCTTGACTGATAAACTCATCAAACAACGGGTGAGACCGATATGGTCTCGATTTAAATTCAGGATGAGAAATAATTCCCATATAACAGGGATGCCCCGGCAATTCAAAAGCGTCAATTAATAGTCCGTCCGGTGAAGTTCCGCTGAATCTCAGTCCTGCAGAGCTAAGCTCAGCCTGAAAGGCAGGATTGAGCTCTCTTCTATGATGATGCCGTTCGCTGGTTTCTAGTGTTTTGTATAATAATGCCAGCTTGCTCCCCTCTTCCAGCTTCATTGGATACGCTCCGATGCGCATAGGCTGTTCAGAATACGGGATATTGTCGAGATTATCGGCCATCTCATTAGTCAAACCGGCATAATAAAAAATATCATTACAATCATGCTCACATTCGTCAGTATGGGCATCACTGATGTTCGCGACACTGCGGGCATATTCGATAATTGCCATCTGCATGCCTAAGCCTATACCCAAAAAAGGAATTTTTCCTGCCCGAGCAACGGTACAAGCTGCTATCATTCCTTCCATGCCTCTGGGTCCAAATCCTCCCGGCACGATAATCGCATCGGAATCCTTGAATCTTTCAGCCGCCTCATCTTGCGTCAAACCTTCCAATCCTTCAGCTGATACCCAGTCAATCACAGGCTTAGCGCCATGAGCGATGCTGGCATGATCCAAAGCTTCAGAAACAGAATAATACGCGTCATACAGTTCTGTATACTTTCCCACCAGTGAAATATTCAGCGGTTTTCTTGCTGATCTTATATTATCGACTAATTCCTTCCAGCCAGCCAGATCCGGCTCAACATATTGAGCGATGCCGAGACGATTACAAACAACGCGCGCTAACCCATCATTCTCCAGCATTAATGGTAATTCATATACTGAATCAGAGTCCAGATTCGGTATTACCGCTTCTTCTTTAACATTACAGTAGAGAGCCAGCTTATGGCGAATCCCCTCATCAATATGAATCTCCGTCCGGACGACCAGAATATCGGGCTGAATGCCAAAGGACAAAAGCTTTTGGACGCTGTGCTGAGTAGGTTTAGTTTTAATTTCTGCAGTCATGCTCAGATAAGGCAATAAGGTTACGTGGATAAAAAGGCAGTTCTCTCTGCCAACCTGGTAGCTGACCTGACGCATAGCCTCAATAAAGGGTTGGCTTTCCATATCACCGACCGTACCGCCAATCTCTGCGATAACCACGTCAGGATTTCCTTCCCGGGAAAGCTGAAATACATGTTCTTTAATCTCGTTAATAATGTGAGGAACAACCTGCACTGTACCGCCATGGTATCCGCCGGCCCGTTCCCTGGTGATAACATCGAGATAAATTCTGCCTGATGTTATATCACTTTCTCCGCTCAAGTCCACATCGGTAAAACGCTCGTAATGCCCTATGTCAAGATCAGTTTCAGCGCCATCTTCAGTTATGAATATTTCGCCATGCTGCATAGGGCTCATTAGTGCAGGATCGACATTTATATAAGGATCATATTTCTGGATCCTGACACTAAGTCCTCTGGCAATTAATAGTCTCCCTAAAGCCGCAGCGGTGATGCCCTTGCCCAATCCGGATACAACACCGCCAGTAACAAACACATACTTTGTTGACATCAAACACCCCTTCTGAAATCAAACTTCTAAAAAATAGATTAACATAGAATACCAAAAAACTCTGATACGTTTCTTTCTATTTTGCCATAACAATATCTGACCAATCCCAGCATTACTTTCATCGGCATATAATTAGTAATTCTAGCACGCCCCATACACGCTTCCAACATCAAGATATTTTTCCCTTACCCTCGTATGATATAATTACTACAATTATCCGCTTTCTCTGCCGGTAACATTATTTTTTAGTATGTGGGGGTTGTGAAACAATTATGGGTTCTTATGGTATAGGCACTATCATCAATTTTATTTTCATTTTAGCCGTTCCAATATTCCTCATTTTTTTGAGTATTGCCGGCTTGTGGCAAATTCTCAAAGTCGGAGGACGAAATTCCAAACAAAAAGCTGATTTGAATGCCCTGATAAATGAAGCCCCTTATAGTAATTCCGGCGACAGTAACAAATTAGACGAAAGGATTGCTTATCTTGGCAGAGCAGAATCTGAAACAGCGGACCCTCTATTGGATGCAGCGCTTAAAAATATCGCTGCTCAAAGTAAGATTCAGCATAATAATTACTGGTTGTATAACCCTTCCCAGTATTTTAATTCTGCAAATTTATTAAATCCATACGAGAATAAAGTGTTAAACGGACTCTATAGCAAGATAACTTTGTTCATCGGTTTCCTTGCTGTTGCAGTATCTGCCGCATCTTTATTCTTTGTGCCGCGCAAGGATCTAAGTACTGTTATTTCGCTTCTGCTTGTTCCACTGGCAAGTGCCGTCGCTCTGTCATACTTGCTCTATACCGCATCCAGATCAGAAAAAGAAAAATCGGAACTGGAAATTGATCAAATGAATCAAGCTTTAATGCTCCAGTTCCCTGTGTTTACTGAGCAAACCGGTCTGGCCAGATTGTCAGCAAGGATGTTCGAATATGAACAGACAATTAAAGATAACTTGACTGAATTTGAGATGACAGCCAGAAAACTGGTCGAAGGTGAATTTGCCGAAGGCATCAATTTGAGTGTTCGCTCTATTATGTCTGAAGAGATTTCGCCGCCCATTATTAAGGCCGCAGATACTATCACTTTTCTGGCTAATGACTTGACCAAAAGGCAGGAGTCCGGTATGGCGGATCTGGCAGCTCAATTAGCTACAGCGATCGTCAGTTCTCTGGAAGACCATTTGGAACCCCTCAGTCGACATTTGGGCAGACTCAATGAGATGGTTGGGGAGACTGAAACTTACATGGGAGCATCCGTCCAGACTCTGGAAAACTCCCGCGAACAAAATATTGTATTAAATCAAGAAATATCTGAAGCATTGCGCCTTATGACTTTAGCTAAAAATGATCTGGCCAACGAAATGCTGGAGATACGAGATTATCTAGAAGCGATTGGCGACAGCACCAATAAGCTAGCCAGACTTTATCAAGGAGAAGACCGCTCTCTTTCACTCCATATCAGCAATCTTGCCAACCAACTGACTGTTTTCAGTGATAAGCTCAACTTCTCAATTACTGAATCAGCTGCCGCATTGGAGCAGGCTGCAGATATGACAAATAAACAAGAGGAATACAATACCCGGCTGTTTACACAATTAGATGAGCAAGTTAACAATCTCGCGGACATCAACCGGACAATTTCAAACAATACAACGCACTTTACCAAGGAATCATCTCAGCTGGTTCACAAAACACTGTCTGAATACGATGCCGGTTTGGGTGAAGTGATAGAACGTCTCAGTTTCGTAGTTGCCGAGATCAGAGATGCTATTGACGGTCTGCCGGTTGCTCTGCGTCTGAGCAGTGACACATCAAAGGAAAGATGAGACGAATCTCCGCCAATTTACCTGATAACTTTGTCTATGACTCTGAGGAGAAACAGCAAGAATCTGCTTCGGACAGTCAGGATCTTGTTCAAGCAGCCGAGAACCTATTGCCAATCTCAAATGCAGAAGATACAGAGCGCGCAATAATGGGAAATTCCCAAAGCGGAGATTCATCATCTTCTCTCCCGTCCGACGAAGCCGGGAAATCTTCATTTTCACCTTACGAATCACCTTCAATACAATTTGATGCAAAAACGGAAAGAAAGAAGATACGGAGCTTTACTTTAAATCCTCCAAGAATTGATGAAGAATTTATCGGAACTAAGCGAGAACGTGAGAGTGTCAAGTCTAATCTCTCCGGACTTGGAGGTGAATATCAAACTGACGCGGATGCTGCCCCGCCGGCAGGAGAAGCCGAACAGGGAACCATATCTAAAATGAAATTGAATTCTGTACCGGCAGAAGAGTCAACGTACATATCTGAACATAAAGGGGAGATTGCGTCTGAAACTGAATCTGGTTGTGAATTGGAAGAGGCCTCGGAAATTGAACAGGAGTACGTAATCCCTCGCCTTCCCCGGGCGCAACTAATTTATCCCGGGTTTCAAAACGCGATGGAATTTTTACGTGAAAATTTTCAACTGCCCCGTGAAATTCAATTAAATCAACAAAAGAGCTCACGCACTTGGCTGCTGTTGAATCTCAAAAAAATTGACTCAATCGAAGAAATGGCAGCCTTCGCCTATTCGCTTTCTCGCAAAGATCAAGCCTTACTCTTCCCTGTTTTGGCAACATTGAAGAAGAAAGCTGATATCGAGAAACTTGAAGAAGTAATACTGCTGTTAAACAGCAAATCACTATACATTCATGGCTGGTTAACATTACAGTTTGCTTATCCTCGTTCGACAGTAGCAACGACACTCACAAAACTATGTCTAAAACTGGAAGAGAGGAATTTTTCTGATCGGAATTATTCCGCTCAAGAATTTCACCGCAGCCAAAGACATGCTTCCGGCAGATCAGAATCTGAAATTGTCTGGAGCAAAATATCACCTATAACTGAAATCTCTCACCCTAACAGCAGGCATTTTATCAGTGATATTGTCGATTACTATTTTGACTCAGGTCTTGATTATCCGGAGTTTTGCAGACGCTACGCGATTTACACTGATCTCCGTCTCGGTATCGCTATCTCAGAGAATATTGAAGATAAAATAATCAAGGAAGGTGCGAGTTTTCACCACAGCAAACGATTCTTCAGTCAGGACTAAATACCAATCGAACTATTAATATGCACAGAAAACAAATTCCGGCAATATCCGCCTGTAGATGCAGCCTTTATTAAAGTTTTATATTTTACTTGTATAAAGTTTAGGAATCTAAGATAATAACTCTATATTGGCATATAGTTAAAATATCTACTGACTAGCATGTCAGCCATAGCATTTCTTGCTCAAACTTATATGTTATGGTAGAATCATGAAATTAGTTTGGCGTGCTTGTGCACCTTATTGTTAAAATGATAAAACGCCAAACATAATTAAGGAGGAAAGTAATGAAATCAATCAAGAAGATTCTTATTCTTCTCGTGGTCTTGGCTATGGTAGTGCCTCTACTGGCTTGCCGTAGTGACAAGCCAGCAGGAACAGATGCTCCGGAAAAAACGGACGCTCCGGAAGAAACGGATGCTCCGGAAGAAACGGATGCACCTGAAGAAACTGACGAACCCGCTGAAGAACCAGAAGATCCTGAAGTAGAAGTCGAGCCTTATAAAATAGGTCTCGTAACCGGAACAGTATCTCAGGGCGAGGAAGAATTCCAGGAAGCTCAGGCACAAATCGCTAAGCACGGTGCGGACAAGATTCTCCACACCACCTATCCTGACAACTTCGCAACTGAAACAGAAACCACAATTTCTCAGGTAGTTAACTTGGCGTCTGACCCATTGGTCAAAGCAATTGTCTTCAGTCAGGCCGTTCCAGGCGCTGCAGCTGCTATTGACAAGGTCAGAGAAACACATCCTGATATGATTTTCATCACCGGCGTAGTTGCTGAAGATCCGGCAGTCATGTCCGAAAAAGGTGATGTAAACATGCTGACCGACGAAATTTCAATGGGTGTTACTCTCCCGACAGAAGCCAAGAGAATGGGCGCAAAAACACTGATTCACTATTCGTTCCCGCGCCACCTCGGTTATGCAACTATCGCAACTCGTCTCAACATTATGAAAGAGACTTGTGCAGAACTTGGAATTGAGCTTGTTGAAGTCACCGCACCGGACCCCACCAGTGATGCCGGTGTTTCCGGAGCACAGCAGTTCATCATCGAAGACGTACCGCGCCAGATTGAAAAGTATGGTGTGGACACAGCTTTCTTCTCAACAAACTGCTCTATGCAGGAGCCTCTGATTCGTCAAGTCTATGAATTAGGCGCTATCATGCCGCAGCAGTGCTGCCCCAGCCCTTATCACGGTTACCCCGCAGCTTTGTCTATCGATGTTGAAGGACATGAAGGTGATGTCGATTACATGCTGAGTGAAATCGCATCTAAGCTGAAGGAAAAAGGTCAAGAAGGACGCATGTCCACATGGGGAGTTCCCATCAACATGCTCATGATTGATATTGGTGTTAACTACTGCATGAAGATCCTTGACGGCAAAGTCGAGCGCGGCGATCTGGAAGCTTTCGAACTTACCGCACAAGAAACCGCTGCCTCTCGTGGTTTGGGAGAGCTTACTTTAAGCAATTATGAAGACCCGGAGAAGGGCGTATTGGATAACTTCTATCTATTATTAGCTCCGTACTGTGACTTTTCGCAAATTGATTAGTACTAGTAATGGTTAGCAAGTAATCTTGTTCTCGGGGCACCGGTGTTTCTGTGAGATGCCGGTGCCTTTTTAGAATTTTAAGGAGGCTATTTTGGAGACAGAATATTTGTTGTCTATGCACAATATCAATAAAGAATACTTTGGCAACAAAGTGCTCAAAAACGTCAACCTCCAAGTTAAGGCCGGTGAGATCCACGCTCTCATGGGGGAAAACGGAGCAGGCAAATCCACACTGATGAATATCTTGTTTGGAATGCCTGTTATACACCAGACTGGCGGATTTGAAGGTCAAGTGCAACTGGCAGGAGAGGACATCAATATTACAGATCCTCATGAAGCCATGGATTACGGCATCGGCATGGTACATCAGGAATTTATGCTGATCCCTGAATTCACTGTCACTGAAAACATCAAACTCGGCCGCGAAACGGGCAAGCCGGTAAATCTGCCCTTGGCGGATAAAATTTTTGGTCGCGATCTTGACACTATGCTGTGGGATGATATGGCCAAAGACAGCAGGAAAGCTCTTGACTCTATCGGTATGATGAATATCGAAGAATATGCCAAAGTGGCAGGTATGCCCATAGGTTTCCAGCAATTTGTTGAGATTGCCCGTGAAATTGACAAGACCGGCATAAAATTACTTGTATTTGATGAGCCCACAGCAGTTCTGACAGAAAGCGAAGCCGGAAGACTGCTGGAAATAATGCGTCTGATTGCCTCGCGTGGAATCGCAATTATTTTCATTACTCACCGCCTGGACGAAGTTGTACAGGTGGCGGACAGTTTAACTGTATTACGTGATGGTGAATTTGTGGCTCGTAAAGAGGTGGCAGAAACCAATTATGTCGAAATCGCTCAATTGATGATCGGGCGTAAAGTAGAGAAAATAGTTGAAGATGACGAAGAAGATAATAGAGAGATAAGCGACGATAAGATTGCTTTAGAGCTTGAACATTATTGTGTGGACATGCCGGGTGAGCGTGTGCTCGATATGAACATCAAAATTCGCGACGGGGAGATCTTCGGATTTGGCGGTTTAGCCGGACAAGGCAAGATAGGTATTCATAACGGAATCCAAGGATTGTACGATACTGAAGGAAATGTCTATCTCTACGGGGAAAAGCTGGACCTGGACAAACGAGGTGAAGCTTTACGCAATAATATCTCCTTTGTATCGGAAGATCGGCGTGGAGTAGGTTTACTGCTCAACGAGTCAATTGAGAAAAACATCATATTTTCGGCAATGCAAGTCAAGAACGAATTCTTGAAGGGTGGACTTTTAGACAGTAAGGCGTCACGTAAACATACGCTGGAAATGATTAAACTCCTAGATATTCGCTGCACCGGTATACAGCAAACTGTAGGCAGTCTGTCAGGTGGAAATCAACAGAAGGTTTGTCTCGCTCGGGCAATTACGCTTAATCCTGATATTCTGGTGGTGGCTGAGCCGACCAGAGGTATTGATATTGGCGCTAAGAAACTCGTCCTGGAACACTTGCGCAAGATGAATCGTGAAGAAGGAGTCACAATAATTGTAATCAGCTCTGAGCTGGTTGAGCTGCGCTCTATTTGTGATCGAATCGCGATAGTTTCTGATGGAACGATCGCCGATATCTTAGCTCCTGATGCCCCTGATGCTGATTACGGTCTGGCAATGTCCGGACTGAGGAGAGAGGATGTGGGAGCATGACAAAGTTAAAAAAGGCTTTAGATGTCATCGGAGTTCCGCGACTAATAATTGGGTTGTTCTTTGTTGTTTTAGTGGTCACAGCTTTATCGGTGGGACTAAACCCCGCTTCCCTTTTTAGCGACATTCTTCGTCGCTGGATGATGTATGGAATTTTGGTTTTGGCAATGGTGCCTGGTGTCCAAAGCGGCATCGGCATGAATTTTGGTATTTCGTTAGGTATTGTCAGCGGCTTATTGGGCGCAGTAGTATCTATGGAATTTACTTATACGCAGGGTTGGTTCTATTATTTAGGAGCAGGAGCTGCCTGGCTGACATTGTTGATAGCTTTAATTATCGGTGTTGCGTTAGCAGCCTTTGTGGGAACAGCATATGGGCTGCTTCTCAACAGGGTCAAAGGATCAGAGATGACAGTCTCTACCTATGTTGGTTTTTCTGCTATCGCCATGATGAATATTGTCTGGATTTTGCTGCGATTTCAAAATGGTCAGCTTAGATGGCCTATCGGTTCCGGACTGAGAAACACTGCCAGCTTAAGCGAATCATTTGGAGGCTTGCTGAGCAGCCCTGAAGTATATTTAGAGCCCCGTGTCATCGCTATTCCGGAAGGTCTTAACGAAGCCGGCAATGTTACTGTACAGCAGCCAAAGGTTCTTGGCTTCTTAGCCATCGATGTCGGTGACAGTGGTTTTGTCTTGCCATTGGGACTGATTTTGGTTTTCGCTCTCTGCTGTCTGATCGTTTGGCTTTTCCTGCGTTCCAAGAAAGGAATTGCTATGAGCGCTGCCGGGGAAAACGAATTGTTCGCAATTTCTAACGGCATAAATGTAGATAAAATGAGAATTCTGGGAACAGCGGTCTCAACTGTGCTGGGCGCGGTCGGCATCATCATGTACGCACAGACTTACGGATTTTTGCAGCTATATAATGCTCCTTTGATGATGGGATTTGCAGCAGTTGCCTCAATCCTAATTGGCGGCGCTTCAATAGAACGGGCTGGCATATCCAATGTGATTATTGGTACTTTACTGTTCCAAGGCATTCTGACGGTTGCCCTCCCTGTTGTTAATGAGGTGATTGATGTTTCTGCCTTGCCGGAAATCATACGTATTATCCTCACTAACGGCATCATTCTTTATGCCTTGTCTAAAGCGAGGGGAGGAAGAAGATGACTAATAAAAATTCGGAAAACAAAATCTTGACACCTGACGTTAGCATGGGTGAACGGATCAAAACATTCTTGTTTGACAACAAAGTTATGCTCGTTTTTGTCGTCATCTGCTATCTTGGCTATATAGCGTCAGGCAGCCGCCCGGATACTATCCTAAATGAAGTATTCACACGTATTTCTCGTAATAGCTTCACTGTGCTGTCTCTGTTAATACCTGTGTTGGCAGGTATGGGACTCAACTTTGGTATAGTCATTGGTGCCATAGCAGCCCAAATTGCAGTCTTTGCCGTGGTCTATTGGGGACTAGTTGGATTGCCCGGTATGCTCTTGGCTGTTGTGATCGCGACACCGATGTCAATCTTATTTGGCTGGCTGGTTGGGATACTTTTCAATAAGACCAAAGGCGCTGAGATGATTACCGGTTTAATACTGGGTTACTTTGCTGATGGTCTCTACCAATTATTTTTCTTAATCTTGATTGGCGGAGTTATTCCTGCGACCAATCCACGCTTCATAATCGATGGCGGAGTTGGCGTAAAAAATGTTATCGACCTTACAGGATCTTTGAAATACTCAATCGACCGGGTCAGGATTATTGATCTGGCGCTTGGCCTGCTTGTTGCAGTTGCAGTGCTTACTGTTATCAGGCTATATATGCATCTGGTCAAGAGGCGTAAATTTACACTAAAAGATCTGTTGCTGATGGTAATTATTGGGATACTTTATGGCATCACCTACATACCGGCAATTGAGCGACACCTATATGCAGACCGTATCAATCTGATTGTTGCCCTGCCTCTTGTTCTGGCGTATTTTGCACTTAAAAATGCCCATTTAATCTATAAAAACCGAGATGGTAATGATCCTACATACTCCAGATCACGAAGCATCACTATTATTATTGTAGCCGTCGCAGCATACATTCTGACGTATATTCCATCTGTTGAGGCATTGATTATGTCGGTTGATCTGCCTGTTTTGCCTTATGTGCTTATAGTTGCCCTGATGACCTTCAACAAAGGGCTCCTTAACACGAGATTAGGGCATAATATGAGAACCGTCGGTCAAAGTAATGCTGTTGCAGCAGCTTCAGGTATTAATGTTGATCGTACTCGAGTAATTGCAGTTATACTCTCTACTGTCCTTGCTTGCTGGGGGCAGCTGATTTATCTGCAAAATCTGGGGACCTTTTCCACTTACGGCGCCCATATGCAGGTAGGACAGTTTGCTGTCGCAGCTCTGCTGGTTGGAGGAGCTTCGGTTTCTAAGGCTACAAACAGTCAGGCGATTATAGGAGTAACACTGTTCCACTTACTCTTCATCATCGCTCCTCAGGCTGGAAATAATCTCTTCGGTGATGCGCAGGTTGGTGAGTACTTCCGTGTCTTCGTATCATACGGAGTTATCGCCTTGTCGCTCGCCATGCACGCTTGGCAGCGAAAGAAGCCTAAGGGCTCTATGATGGCGTCTCTATCACAAAACGGACCCGTTTTGACAGAAACTGAAAAGAAGTAATGATTGCAAAATATTTTTTATGATTCTGTTAATTTTTGTCCGATCCGACTGTTGATCTCATGAAAAGACAGACCAACAGATTAGAAAAAAGCATATACTGTGGGGGGCTCACCGAGCCCCCTTCACTATGATTTACGGAGACGTACCGAAGCGGCCGTAACGGGGTGCTCTCGAAAAGCATTTGCCGGGCAACCGGCACGTGGGTTCGAATCCCACCGTCTCCGCCAGGAAACCCTGCAATGCCCGATTGCAGGGTTTTTACTTTGTAATAAATCGATTTATAAAACAGGAATAGCCGGATTACCGGAGGGTGAAAATCTTATTTTGATCTGACTCGGCGGTAATAATTGATAAAATTCTCTCCTGCCAGCTTTCTGATATCTGAAGAAGAATAGCCTCGGTGTTCCAGCTCTTTTAAAAGATTAGGCGCATCACTGATACTCTCCAGGCCAAGCAGACTATGTTCGGAGATGTCCGCTAAAGCTAAAAGATCTTGCTCCAGATAATCATCAAAATCAAAACCAAAACCGACATAATCGACGCCAATCATTTCCACCAAATAATCAATATGGTCTGCCAATTTTTCCATAGTGTACTCGCTTTTGTCTTGGCTGACGAAACCGCTAAAAGTATTAATACCTATCATCCCCTCTGTTTCCCGGATGGCATTTATCTGCTCATCCCACAAATTCCTGGGAACATCGCAAATTTTCCTCACATTAGAATGAGAAGCAAAAATCGGACCGGTCGCTGTATCCAGAATATCCCAAAAGGATCTTTCATTAGTGTGCGAGACGTCAACTATCATTTTTAGCTCATCCATAATGCGGACAGCTTCACGTCCATAATCTGTAAGTCCGCGGTCAGGATCCCCATGTGGCCCTGTTGAAAGATCATTTTGCTCATTCCAGGTCAGCATCGCTAATCTAAAGCCCATACGTTCCAAAGCATAGATCATTTCCACATTAGTACCGATACCGCTTAAGCCTTCCAGTCCGAGCATGACGCCTAATTTATCAGCTTTCATCGCAGCAGCAAAATCATCCGGCTCTGTTACTGCCAGAATAATATCTCTGTTTTCCCACAATTCTGCTGACATAGCCCCCAGGCCCTCCAACAGACGGTCTCGTGACCTGAAATCATTAGGCTGATCATTCCAAACAACAAAAATTCCACCTGTCATTCCGCCCTTGCGAAAACGCTGTAAGTGGCGGTCTTTGATAACAGATCTCATGCCTAATAATCTGTTAACTGTCACATCAGTCCAGATATCTGCGTGTAAGTCTAGCAACATGGATCACTCTTCCCTTCTGTTCATCAATTCTTAATCAGTCAAAATGGTTTGCTTACATCTTCTAAAAACCCTAATTTACTCACCAATCTTTAACGTAAGTTTCAGATCTGCCTGCCGCATCTGCCCGCGGCCTATCCTCAGCGCTTGATTGTCCTTAGTCTACAGCACCCGGGTGCTGCAAAATTAAAATCTTCTCCGGCAGATCTACCTTAACCAGATACCCTTGAGCAATGGCCGTCATAATCCTGTCTTCAAAGGGCAGACGTCTGTCATATCTTTGATCGATCACGATATAATCTGCCTGCCAGATTTCAGCATTCTCCAGATACTCATAATCCAAATCAATGAGCTTTTCTCTTTGCGCCAGATAAGTTGTCAGCCATGTTGATGCTCTGACTGAAGCCTCATTCGGTATCTGATCCATTTCCCGCTTCATCTCTGATGCTGTTTCAACCCTCTCCCTTACAGTATCCAGCGGAACATAATGTTCTGCGAAAATCATTGCTCCAAAGTATAGTGAAGTCACCAGGATAATCCCCGCTGTCATACATTGCAGCTGATAAGATTTTGAAGCATATTGACGCTGAAATGGAACAGCTT
>DASRVY010000105.1:0-1274 GCA_035654855.1 Bacillota bacterium
GGATTAAAAAATAGGAGGAAAATAAATTGGGGACTCCTACGGCGAAGCCGGTGAGTATACTCTTGCCGGTTATTTTAGCTTTTTTCCTGAAGATATAAAAAACGCTGATCAGAAAGGCCACGAAAAACACGACAAAGAGGAAGATATCCTTGTATTCATTTAAGGCGTATCTTTGATAAATTTTATTTGAAAATTCCGCCATCCCGTTAAAGATAAATAAGAGAATAATCGTGGCTTTGATATCTAATTTTTCCAGGGATTTGGACGACAGGTTGATGATTACGATGGATCCTAAAGCCAGCACGATGCCGACCCACTGAACGGCCGTGGGCAGCTCTTTCCAAAGAACAATCGAAAAAATCACGGGGATCAGTATGCCGAGCTTGGCAACCGTACCGGACAGGCCGACACCGTTCTCCTTGACGCTCTTCTGATAATAGATAAAGGCGAGAAAAAAGAAGCAGCCGGCAATGACTCCCACGATCAGTCCCCAGATGATGCTTGAATAAGGGGATAGGACTTCTGTACTGTTGCCTGCTAAGCCTGAGAACTCCTCAACAAAGGACTTGTCCCGGTCTATGTCTGACAGCAGGCCCCGGGAGAGGATCATAAGAAGGCTGATCATCCAGGCTGTAAAATAATTGGCGCTCGTAATGACATATCGGTTAGCATTTGAGTTTTCTGAGTATTTGAAAATAAGGGCAATCGATGCACTGCATATGATGGATAAGATTAGGTAAAGCATGATACTCCTCCGGTGTGCAGGATGCGTGGGCGGAGCTGCTGGGCTCCGCCCACTATTATGCCTTGTTCAGGGTTGGGATGCTACTGATAAAGATTCAAGTTTTTAATGCTGCGATTGGTACTACATAAATTCCATCATTTCTTAAGTAAGCGGCCTTACAGATACTGCAAACGATACAAAGAACTTTGGGCGGCTTTCCTCCAGCATCCGCGATCTTATCTCTTATTTTCATTAAGGAAGCAGCAGCCTGATCGATTTGATTGCTTGCAAGTTTTATTTCTAGAGCAACCCAGCCACCATTATCCAGCTTTATGACAGCATCAATCTCATCTCCATCGTAATCTTGGTAATGATATAGCTTCCCATTAAATGACTCAGCATAGATTCGTAAATCTCTCTCGCATAAGGCTTCAAATAAAAATCCTAGAGTGTTTAAATCATTGACCAGTATGTCCCTTGAGGCATTAAGCAAGGCGCAAGCTAAGGATGGATCAACAACATGCCTTTTATCAGTTTGTTTTATCCTAGC
>DASRVY010000106.1:0-17486 GCA_035654855.1 Bacillota bacterium
AACATTATATATTGATCGCCAAAAGCTTATGCATAATGTCCGAAGCATGCTAAAATTGGCCGAAAAAAATAACATCCAAATCCACTTCGTCACTAAAGTCTTCTGCGCGTTCAAACCAATGGTGGAAGCTATGGTGGAGGCCGGAGCAACACTGCTGGCAGACTCCCGTTTAGAGAATATTGCCAAATATGAAGATTTAGGTGAAAAACATCTCTTACTCCGTATGCCCATGATCTCAGAAGCTGCTGATGTAGTCCGCATTTCACATATGAGCTTAAACTCCGACCTGGATACCTTAGCTGCTTTATCCGATGCCGCGTCAGCTCTGGACAAAAGACATGGCGTCATATTGATGACTGAGATGGGAGACCTGCGAGAAGGCTTTATGCCTGAAGAGTTGTCTGATGTCGCAGCGCAAGTTCTGAATCTTAGAGGGCTGGATCTGATGGGGATTGGCGCCAACTTCAATTGCTATGGCGGGATTATTCCTGACGAAGCTAAATTGACAGAGCTGGCCGGTCTTGCCAAAGCAATAGAAGATCGTTTCAATATTGAACTGCCTATAGTATCGGGTGGGAATTCCGGTTCCGTATATTTGATGGAGCAAGGTAAACTGCCGGAAGGAATCAATCACCTGCGTTTAGGAGAATCTTGGATTTTGGGTGCTGAGACTTCTTACGGAAAGAGGGTTGCAGATTTATACAGTGACGTTTTCACACTGGAGGCCGAGGTAGTTGAATGCCGCCGCAAACCGTCACTTCCATATGGACTGCAAGGACCGAATGCCTTTGGGGAGTATCCGGTTTATGAAGACAGAGGAGTAATCAGGCGCGCGATACTGGCCATAGGCAGACAAGATTGTCCTTGCGAGTCACTCACTCCCAAGATGACGGGCATTGATTACATGGGATCGTCTTCCGACCATATGATCTTGGATGTCAGCAATTCCGTTAAAGAGATCAAATCCGGCGACATGGTACCTTTCAGCGTCGACTACGGTTCATTGCTGGCCACAATGACATCCCCATATGTACGTAAAGTAATGGTTTAATCATTGTTAGTTTGACAGGAGAATCTGTGATAATTCAGCAGTGAATACTGTCTAATGATAGTTAGAGGTTTGAATTATGGATCAAAAAATGGACTTAACTTCAGAGGCCTGGCTGCAGCAGCGCACCTATGCCAGAATTGATCTGTCAGCTCTGAGAAACAACTACCGCGCTTATAAGCCGTATATGGGTTCAGATACCGGCTTTATTGCGGTCATCAAATCTGATGCTTACGGGCATGGCGCTGTCCCCTGTGCTCAGGTTGCTATTGAGGAAGGCGCAACAATGCTTGCTGTCGCAGCACTGTCTGAGGCGGTCATTTTGCGTGAAGCCGGCATAAAGGATATTCCGCTTTTAATTCTGGGGTATACTGATCCGGCCTTGACAGAATATCTTCTGGCCTACAATTTGACACAAACAGTTATAGACGCTGACAGCGGTCTGGAATACGCAAAACAAGCTGCGCAAATTGGCAAAAAGCTGACAGTCCATATTAAATTGGATACAGGCATGACCAGAATAGGCTTCTCTACTGTCCCGCAAGATCTAAATTCCAGCGCCGATAAAATAGTTGAGCTAAAGAGTAAAGAATATCTAATTTTGGAGGGTATGTTTACCCATTTAGCAACTGCTGAGAGTGATCCGGCTTACGCTGTTTTTCAGTATCAGTCTTATAAGAAGATGGATCAGGAACTGGCAAAGCGTGGAGTTGATTTTCGCTATCGCCACGTCTGCAACAGTGCCGGGATGATTCTTTATCCGGAAATGCAATTAGATTTAGTGCGCCCGGGGATTACCCAGTACGGATCTTATCCTTCCGATGCGTTTAAGAAACTTTTACCTTTGCGTCCGGTCATGAATCTATATTCTCGCGTGGTGCAGACAAGAGATATTGAGGTTGGCACCGGCGTCAGTTATGGCTTGCGCTGGAAGGCGCCCGGTACAAGTAAGCTGGCGGTAGTCCCGATTGGTTACGCCGACGGACTTCACAGGCTGCTCTCTAACAGAGCTTCTTTCCTGCTTAATGGCAAGTTGGCACCGGTTGTGGGCAGTATTTGCATGGACCGATGCATGATCGATATTACGGGAATTCCTGAAACCAGGGTTGGAGATAAAGTGTTGATTTTTGGAGCGGATGAGACAGGCTCAATCCCTGTGGAAACAGTTGCTCAGCAAGCAGAGACAATATCTTATGAGCTTTTATGTGCTGTTTCCCCCAGGGTGATGCGGGTCTATATAGATGAGAAGTAAAGCGCCTTCAAAAGATAGTCAATAATTGTGTCGGCAATTGAAATTGAGATAAAAAGCGGCAATGGTCGGGAGGGGTTCCGACCATTGCTAATTTGAGAAGCAGAACAGTATATACATCCGATAACTCGTTTCAATTTTAGCAAGCTGCGTCCGGCAAGTCAAGCAGTTCGCTTATTATTTTTAGCATTCAAGTATTATTATACTGTCATTGCTGTAAATGAGCGGTATTATTCATAAATATATGCATAAGACCTGAAGGATTATTTTCTATCTTCGGCCTGCTGCCTCTCAACCTTCTTGCTTGATTTCCTCGTTATCGCGTAATATTAGATCAATTCTTTTGTTTAAGGAGGAAGGGTTATGCAAGATGAAGAAAAACTTTCCGGCGCAGAACTTGCCGCAAAATACGCAGATTGTCATTTTGGCATTCTGGATTCGATTTATGATTTGGTCAAGCATCGTGAAGAATATCCTGTCGAAGGCTCTTACACTAATTATTTGATCAATAAAGGCCCGGACTATATCCTGAAGAAGGTTGGTGAGGAATGTACCGAGGCCATAATCGCCTTCAAAAACAGAAATCGCGATGAATTAGTGCATGAGATATCGGATCTTCTCTATCACGTGACGGTAGCATTTGCTCATTTTGATGTTGATTTAGATACAATATTTGAAGAACTGATAGAAAGGCGCAGTATGTAATTGCTGACGCTCGATTCGAGAACTGTGTGTAGACATTATCGTTGATGAATACTAGACCGGGATTTGCCGGTTATAAACCTGAGTGAGATGAGCAGGAAAACCTTGTCCGGAAGTGGGGGCGGCTATGGATACAAATACCACGATTGCAAAAATTGTGCCCGAGATTATTCTATGGTGCAGAAGTCAACTGTCAGTATCAGGCGGCGATCGGGCTGTGATTGGGCTTTCCGGCGGCAAAGATTCTACCGTGGCTGCTGCTTTAATGGCTGAAGCGATCGGAAAAGAGAGAGTTTTTGGACTGATACTTCCGGATAAAGGGCAAAATGACCTTGATACTGCGATTGAGATTGCCAGGGAACTCAAAATAAACTATCAGGTTTTGGATATTTCAGTTGTTACCTCTGCTGTACGTTCTCAAATTGTGCAAGCTAAAGTTTCCGGTTTTATTGAGGAAGAGAGTGAACAGACTCGGCTTAATTTGCCGCCGAGGATTCGCATGACAATGCTGTACGCAATATCTCAGTCGATACCGGGTTCTC
Organism: Bacillota bacterium; assembly: GCA_035654855.1. Taxonomy (GTDB): domain Bacteria; phylum Bacillota; class Clostridia; order Saccharofermentanales; family DTU023; genus UBA1046. The sequence continues at coordinate 3,542 of DASRVY010000106.1, forward strand.
GAGTTATCAATACTTCCAATCTTTCGGAGGACTGGGTGGGCTATGTTACTTTGTACGGTGATTCAGCCGGTGCTTTCGCCCCGCTCGGCATGCTGACCTCTGCCGAAGTGATTGCTTTGGGAGAGGCGCTGGGCGTACCCGAACGATATCTGAAGATCCCTCCTGCCGATGGCCTCACCGGCAAGACTGATGAAGAAATATTCGGCTTTGGTTATGATCAGCTAAACGAGTATATTAGAACAGGGGAGACTGCCGATGAAAAAGTCCGTGATAAAATTGACCGCATGCATAAGCTGAGCAGGTTTAAATTTCTGCCAATGCCTATGTTTAAGCCCCCTTTTAGCATTAGAGCAGACGACGTCGCCGGAGTTTATGACACTTATTAAAAACAGGCCCAAAATACTTCAATCAAATTGACAAAGAAAGGCTCTTATGCTATTCTGCTATAGCTTGTCTTTGCGCAGCATTTTTTTTGCTGTCAAAGAGTAAAGAATGCAGTTCACTGAAGTATTCGTGACTTGCTGGATGGAGGAGTACCGATGGCCAAACCCGGAGCAAGAGAGAGGATCGTATTGGCTTGCAGCGAGTGCAAACAACGCAATTACGACACCAAAAAGAACAAGCTTAACACGACTGAAAAGCTTGAAATGAAGAAGTATTGCCGTTTTTGCCGCAAACATACAGATCATACAGAAACCAAGTAATAGCAGTTCTATTTATGGAGCTTATGGAGTGAGATATGGCTGCGAAAAAGAATCAAGATCCTAAGGGCAAGTCCAAAGGACAAGCCAAGGCAAAGAAAAAAAAGAATATTTTTCAACGTATGGCGCATGGTATCGGCAATATCAGAGCTGAGCTTAAACGTGTAGTCTGGCCGGATAAAAAGAAACTAAAGCAGAGCACTGCTACTGTTTTGGCGATTATCTTAATGTTTACCGTGCTCATCTATATTTTTGATACATCAATTAGTTATGTCTTCACCGTTACCGGTTTCTATTCAGCCAAAGATGAGACCCAGACAAAAGAAGCTGATGACACTGAGCCTGCTGAAGCTGCTGCGCCGCTTCCCGCTGTCACTGTTCTATTTAATATGAGATCAGATGCAGACGGAGTTGATTGGAATGCCTGATAATAATGAAGAAGCGCTATGGTACGTAATTCACACTTATTCCGGTTATGAAAATAAGGTGAAATCTACCCTTGACCAGGTTATTGAAAATAGGGGCATTCAGGACTATATCCAGGAGGTGCTGGTCCCTACGGAGGATGTCGTCGAAGTTAAGGATGGCAAACGGCGTACTGTACAGCGCAAACTGTATCCCGGCTATGTTTTAGTTAAAATGATTTTAACGGATGAGGTCTGGTTTATTGTCCGCAATACTCGCGGAGTTACCGGTTTCGTCGGTCCCAGCAGTACAAATCCGGTACCGCTTACTGATGAAGAACTGATGTTGATGGGGCTTGAGTCTAATTGGGAGCCTGTTGTTGACTACGATATCGGTGATTCCGTCAAGGTAATAAATGGCCCCTTGGAGAGCTTCATCGGGACAGTGCAAGAAATTAATCTGGAGAAAAAGAAAGTAACCGTTCTGGTTTCGATGTTTGGACGTGAAACCCCTGTCGAACTGGAATGGACACAGATCTTGAGGATCTGATTAAGTGAGAATGCAAAGGATTGTTCGGTAAGGTCTGGTTCAAATCAGATACTTGATCGGATATTCCGGCAGATAAATTTTTTAACGCATTGAAGGCGTTAAATTTTGGGAGGTGGCCTAATGGCTAAAAAGAAAGTTGCTGCGTATATCAAATTACAGATTCCCGCAGGTCAAGCGACGCCAGCGCCACCGGTTGGACCAGCCCTTGGACAGCATGGACTGAATATTGCCCAGTTTGTCAAGGAATTTAATGAACAGACAGCGAAAGACATGGGACTGGTGATTCCTGTTGTTATCACAGTCTATGCTGACCGCTCCTTCTCTTTCATTACTAAAACTCCACCGGTGCCCGTCCTGCTAAAGAAAGCAGCCAATATTCAACTTGGTTCAGGTGAGCCGCAAAAGAATAAAGTTGCGACAATACCCTGGTCGGAATGTCTGCGAATTGCAGAGATTAAAATGGTGGACACGAATGCGTCCTCTCTGGAGTCTTGCGCCCGCATGGTAGCAGGGACTGCCCGGAGCATGGGCATTGTCGTGGACAAGGATAAATAGGAGGAGTAGCAGCATGAAAAAAGGCAAAAAGTATCGTGAAGCCGCGAAGCTTGTTGATCGGGATAAAACCTACGAGCCTGCTGAGGCTCTGGATCTAGTAAAGAAAACAGCTACTGCTAATTTTGATGAAACTGTTGAAATACATATCCGTCTGGGTGTCGATTCACGCCACGCTGACCAGCAGGTCCGCGGAGCGGTTGTACTGCCGCATGGTACAGGACAAAGCAGACGAGTTCTGGTTTTCGCCAAAGGCGTGCAAGCTGATGAAGCGACGGCTGCCGGAGCCGATTTTGTCGGCGCTGAGGATATGGTAGATAAGATCCAGAAAGAAAATTGGTTTGACTTTGATGTTGTTATCGCTACTCCTGACCTAATGGGTTTGGTTGGCCGTCTCGGACGGGTTTTGGGTCCTAAGGGGCTAATGCCTAATCCCAAGTCCGGTACTGTTACTATGGACGTGGGCAAAGCGGTCGAGGAAGCCAAGGCAGGTAAGATTGAGTATCGTCTGGATAAACAAAATATTATCCATTGCGCGATAGGTAAAGTATCTTTTGAAGTGGAACAACTGCTTGATAACTACAATACGCTGATGGAGGCTGTCATTAAGGCAAAGCCGGTTGCTTCCAAAGGACAATACATTAAGCGCTGTACGCTGGCGGCTACGATGGGGCCCGGCATTTACACCACCGGACGCGCAGGTACGTTATAGATCATACCGGGGCAGGCAATAAGTTATTGTTGTTTGCCGGACGAGGCGTTAAGCGCCTTCGCTAAAAAACTGAATATACTCATCGATGCCAAAGACAGCAGGAGTCCTCCGGGACGTAAACAGAAGATGTCCTGCCGAGGCGGAGTCGAATTTTAAATTTGAACCCCTCCGTCTAGCGCGAGGGGTTTTTCAAATATACATAGGAGGAAAAGACATGCCCAGTGCCAAGATTCTTGAACAAAAGAAGAAAGTCGTCAAGGAGCTTCATCAAGAGCTGGAGAGCGCCAAATCCATGGTGTTCACTGACTATATGGGTCTGAATGTGGCTCAGGATACTGAGATGCGCGCAGCTTTCCGTAAGGAAGGACTGGAGTATCGCGTTATCAAGAACACGATCACGACACGAGTCTTTGACGCGATGGGCTTGGAGGATCTCAAGTCGATACTGGTAGGCCCTACCGCAGTGGCATATAGTGCAGAGGACCCGATTCTGGCGCCCAGACTGGTAGTGAAATATCGGGACGAATTTAAGAAGTTTTCGCTTAAGGGCGGCGTGATGGACGGCGAGATAATCTCTAGTGAAGAGATTGAAAAGCTGGCGAGCATTCCTGCCCTGCCGGTGTTGTACGGACGTCTGGTGTCCACTTTGCTGTTCCCGATTTCTTCTCTGGCCATTACTCTCAATCTGATTGCTGAAAAAGCACAAGAAGCAGGTGTGGAAAATGTTGCAGAGTTGGTAACAGGTGGAGCGGCGGCCGGAGAACCGGAAGCTGAGTCAGTTGAGCCGGAAGCTAAGGCCGAAGAAGCCACAGCAGAAGAGCCTGCAGCTGACGCTAAAGCCGAGGAAGATGCTAAAGCTAAGGCCGAAGAGTCTGCGGCAGAAGAGCCTGCAGCTGACGCTAAAGCCGAGGAAGATGTGGAAGCTAAGGTCGAAGAGGCTCCTGCAGAATAATTTGGCCAAAACAGAGAGCTAACAACTCTCAGGGCCAAATCTCAGAGTCAAAGTTCTATAAAATTTAATATTTGCCGCGAGGCTATCTAAATGGAGGTTATACCATGGCAAGTGATAAGATTACAAAAATTTTGGATACCGTTAAGGAATTATCCGTACTTGAACTAAATGAACTGGTCAAAGCTCTTGAAGAGGAGTTTGACGTTTCTGCGGCAGCTATGGTCGCTGCGGCACCTGTAGGCGGCGGAGCTGCTGCTGCTGAAGAAACAGAGCAGACAGAATTTACAGTCATTCTTAAGAATGCAGGCGCAAGCAAAATTCCCGTGATCAAGGTTGTGCGCGAGCTGACCGGCCTAGGACTTAAAGAAGCTAAGGCTCTGGTCGATGACGCACCGCAGCCTGTAAAAGAAAATGTCAGCAAAGAAGAGTCTGATGCTGTTGTAGCAAAACTGGAAGAAGCCGGCGCAGAAGTCGAAGTGAAATAATTATTTAGTACCACAGTAAATTAAGAGGGTGCCTCAGGGATTATGATTAGAATTCCGGAGACACCCTTTTTTTGTCGTCATGCGTAAATTTGCAAAAACACACTAAGCGATTGAAGATGGTGTAAAGAAGGCGAATACGCCGGCGCGAGGATATCGAAATCGACGCAAGGATCTTTAGACCTGAGTTGTGAGTTATGACCTTGCTTCTACTTTGGCTCTTTTTATATGACGGGCAGCTGCCAGACCTGCGATTGCGCCTTCGCCTGCGGCAACCGCTACTTGCGCCAGAGCGCCTGTACAGTCACCGGCTGCAAATACACCCGGGAGATTGGTGGCACCGTCCTTGGTTATTTCAATTGCGTCTTTGTCAGTTACCACGCCGAGGCTGTTAGCGAGATCGAGCGCAGAAGCTGTTCCCTCGGCAATGAAGATGCCTTTGACAGGCAAAAATTCACCGGAGTTGAAGCGAATGCCGCTGACATAATCGTCGACGCCTTCGATACGCCTAATAGGCTCAGTGTTAATCTCAATTCTCTTATCCGCTTCTAAATCAGCAGACAGTTCCCGCCCATTGGTAAGGATAGTTACACTTGAAGCGTAGGCAAGAAGCTCATGTGCTTCTTGCAGGGCATAATTACCGTTGCCCAGTACTGCTACTTCTTTGCCGCGGTAGAAGAAACCATCACAAATAGCGCAATAACTCAGACCTGCGCCTTCATATTCTTTAACTCCTTCGATAGAAGGTTTTTTCCTGGGCAATCCGGTAGCTAGAATCAGGCTTATACATTCGATTGATCCTTCACTGGTATTGAGCTGAAAACCGCTGTCAATCATGCTTGCGCCTGTGACTTCAGCAGTTAATATTTCAACTCCCAGTCTATTGGCTTGAGCAGTCCCTCTGGCAACCAGATCTTGTCCGCTGAGAGGCTCTTCAAAACCGAAATAATTCTCAATCAAATCAGAGCCGGATAAAGCACCGATATCGCGGCCGACAACTGTCACATTCAGACCGGAACGGGCAACATATATTGCCGCTGACAAGCCAGCCGGGCCTCTCCCTACTATCGCACAATCTGTCTTCTTCATATTTAACCTCATATTAAATTATTTCTATGTTAAAATTTCAGTATACATTATTCGCTGCGCAGAGCATCGATAGGATGAAGCAGAGAAGCTTTCCTCGCCGGATAAATCCCAAAGAACAGACCGACAGCGCTGGAAAAAATCAGAGCTACAAGTATTGCAGTTATGCTGATTTTGGCTTCAAATCTTAGCATAATACCCAAAAGCTCCGATATAGCAAGGCCTAAAACAATGCCAATTGCGCCGCCTACCAGGGTTACAATAACTGACTCGGTCATGAACTGAAACATAATATCACCGGTAGTGGCTCCCAGTGCTTTACGGATGCCAATCTCCTTGGTGCGTTCTGTTACCGACACAAGCATTATATTCATTACCCCTATGCCGCCAACCAGCAAGGATAGAGCTGCAATAGCGGAAATTGCAGTTGTCACTATACCGATAATACGATTGGCTTGGTCCAGAAGCTCTGTGACGTTTCGCTTAGTGTAAATATTTTTATCGCTGTTATTGTGATTGGCCTCCAGCACGCGCAGCACTTGATTTCCTGTTTCTTCAATCATATTGGGATTGTCGGACATAACTAAAATCATACGATAATAATCACTGCCCCCCATTAATTCCTGCGCCACCTGCAAAGGTACATATAAACTGATGGGCATCTCGTCACTATCGTCAGATTCAGGAACCATTGACATAAAAGATGAAGCAGAAGTTTTTACGACGCCCTCGATAGTCACTGTCTGCCTTTTTTCCCCAGTCGATATTTCTACGATTTCCCCGACAGGGTCAGAATTTCCTACCAGTTTTTCAACGGAGGTTTGCTCAATCAGAGCTACCGGCTGCCTTGACGCCAGTTCGGTGGGAGTGAAGGCACGCCCCGAGACAATAGTCATCGAAGCTAACTGCGGATAATCCTGATCAACACCGTAAAACATCAAGCTGTTTTCCCGGGCATACTGTTTGACATAACCGAAGCCTGAGACTGAAGGGGTCGCTAAACGTACTGATTCCAGATTCCTGATATTCTCAATATCCTTATCTGTGATCATATCCTGCTGTTCGGCATTGCTTGATCGGGCACTGATTATTACAGAGCTGGCGCCAACACCTTCAAATTCTTCCATTATTAGATTCTTAGCGCCATCCCCTACTCCCACTACTGCAATCACTGAGCCTATGCCGACAATAATACCCAGCATTGTCAACAGCGAACGCATTTTATTTGCCAGCAAGGCTGCCCAGGCCATCTTCATGCTTTCTTTAAACATGATTTACCTCTGCAGTTGAAGAAGTTGAAGACGCAGCAGAAAAAGTTCCGGCACTCTTGACCGTATTTTTCAGCATCTGTTCTTCGGACAATCTCCCGTCGCGAATGAAGACCAGACGTCTAGCGTATTCTGCGATATCTCGCTCATGTGTTATCAATACAACAGTAGTCCCTGCCTCATTGAAGGAAGTAATCAATTTCATGACTTCTGTGCTTGCCTGGGAATCGATATTGCCTGTAGGTTCGTCAGCTAGAATTAAAGCAGGTTGAGTGACAAGAGCGCGCGCGATAGACGTCCTTTGCATCTGTCCCCCCGAGACCTCTAAAGGGCGATGATCCTGCCAGCGGGCAAGGCCGACTTCTTCTAAAGCGGTTTGGGCCCTCTCTTTGCGTTCCCTACCGGGCACGGCAGCATAAATAAGAGGCAGTTCCACGTTTTCCAATAATGTGAGCTGAGGCAGAAGATGAAAGGATTGAAAGATAAAACCTATTTCTTGATTTCTCAGATAAGCCCTGTCATCGTCAGTGAGGTCTTTCAAATCAATGCCGTTCATTTCATAGCTTCCGGACGTCGGCTCATCAAGCAAACCGATTAGATTCATCAGGGTAGATTTCCCCGATCCTGATGGTCCCATAATCGCCACAAAATCACCTTGCTCGACCTGAAAATCTACATCTTTCAGGGCATGAAAAGGTATCTTTCCTGTCATATAGACCTTATTAACTTGTTTCATGCGAATCGTAGTTGGCATCACTGCAAAGTCTTTCTAGTCTGTATCAACGGCTTTCGGCATTGCATCAACAATCTGACCGGACTCCAGATTGGCGCTGGGGCTGAGGACTACCAAATCACCCTCCTTGACACCCGAAATAACTTCTACCGAGAGAGCCGATTCCAATCCTATCTCCACGTCACATCGTTTGAGAGTATTATCATCCTCCAAAGTATAAAGATAATAGCTGCCTTTTTCTTTCAGCAGAGAAAAAGCTGACACAGTCAATACATTATCTTTAGTGTCGGTTTCAACCTCTGCATTTATGGCGAAGCCGATAATCAATTCGTCCAGATCTTCGCCCTCTATGCTCATCTCGACTCTAACTTGAGGTTCAGAGCTTAAATCAAAACTTTGCAGCGATCCCATTCCCATCAAGGACCCAATATCGCCGAAGCTGCTTCCCATTTGCTCAGATAAATCTGCATCGATGGAACTGCTGCTGTCAGCTACAGGAGCGATAAAAATCACTTCTCCCTGAAACTCCATATCTTCCAGACTGTAATTGACCTTTTGTCCCTTTTCCAGACGACGGGCGTCCATGTGCCCTACATAAGTTACCGCCTTGAGATTTTGATTGTCATAAACAGAGATAATTTCCCGACCGGAAGCAACAGTGTCGCCACTCTCAGCATCAACTTTAACGACAATACCTGTAAAATCAGCCAACGCAGGAGATCTCAGCTTATCAATGATTTCTAATTGTTGTTTTTCTGCCTCTTGCAGCTGAGTTAAAAGATCTTGTCCCTGGCTTAACCCACCGGCCAATAGCTGAGCATTCCCTGTACCGCCCAGCAGCTGCTGCAGTTGCTGCAAAGTCTCAGAAGAAAGGTTTCCAATATCCGGAGATCCGGCGCCGCCTGAACCTTCACCGCCGGAGCTTGTATTCTGATTGTTCTCTATGTTTTCAGAGGCAGTTCCATTTGCAGTAGTGGCAGGAGACGTAAAGTCAGGGATACTGAAACTAGGCAAAGTAGTGCCGGGCGGGAAATTTTCCTCAAGCCATTCCCGCAATTCCTTTGCACTTTCAAGCTCCTTCTCGAGATCCTTCAAATTTTGTTCCAGATCCAGCAATCGCTGCAATGCGTCTGCCAGATCCTCCAAAGTGCCTTGCTCCTGCAGTGAATCAAGACTTTGGCGGAGGTCGGAAGCAATTGCCTGCATCTCCCCGATCCAGGCATTAATGCTGTCCACATCTATTGTTTCCAATTTTTGACCCAATTCCAGAAAAGGAGTTTGGATGTCAACCATCTGAGAGGCCAAACCTCCTAAGCTGCTGCTAAGACTTCTCGCGATAGAATCAATTTGGGCATCAATCTGTGAACTGCTAAGCATGCCCAGCTGCGCGCTTAAGTCGGCTGCTTCACTTGCTGCTGTTTCAATACTGTCTTTTGCCTCAACAATTAATTCGCGCGTTTTTTCCAGCTCCTTCTCAAGTTCGGAGATGTCATAACTGAGCAGCCTTTCCCCAGCCTGCACTTGATCGCCAACCTCGACATAAATCTCGCGTATTGGCACATCGTAACCGCCTATAGATTGAATCCTGGAAGGTTGAAGATTTGGTGATAATCCGATAGTTTCAACCACTTTACCTGTTTTCACAATTTCGGTTCGAACTTTAGGCAAGTCTTCCCCATCGCGAGTAAAGAGAAATACGAGTAATCCGACAGTGGCCAAAGCAAAAATTGCCAAGACAAGCCTTCTCTTTCTGACTTTCTTCTTGCGGCGCTTTTTCATTTCTAAGGCCGCCTTTTCCCTTCTGTCCAAGCTTAGCTCTGCATTGCCAAGAGTATCTTCAGTTTTCTTATCCACATTCGCCAACGTCTGCTCAATCTCTCTTTCTGCTGCCGCAAAAACTTGCGGATTATTTGTTCCCATAATAAAAAGGCACACAATATGAAAATATGCTAATTGTTACCCAATAAGTAGTCTATGCAAATATCGCAGACAAGATAAAATAATAACATATACTAAGTATGACGTAATTGCGAAATTTTGCTAGTAGTAACACTGGTTTCACTTGTTTGCGCTTTTCGTCACAGCGTGCCTTAATCGTTAGGGAAAAATTAATCGCAGAGATTAGGAGGAGCCAAGTTATAACACTAAAACTTGTGAACATAAGTTATGGAGCATAAGAAAAACGATGTGAATAATGCAGTTTTACCCAGCCTGTCATTTAGTTTGGATCTGGGATTGATTGAGCTGGAAGAAGAACATGATATCCTCGACAAGGAAAAGATTTATGATCTCCTTGTGATCGGAGCCGGCCCTGCAGGTTTAAACGCGGCACTTTTTGCTATTCGTAAAGGGCTGCAAGTTGGAATTATCGCTAAGAGTATCGGAGGACAGGTTAAAGATACTACAATCGTCGATAACTATCTTGGCATCATGAATATCTCCGGTTCGGAATTGACGAACAAGTTTCGCGAACATCTCGAATCTTTCAGAGTTCCCCTGCTGCGCGAACACGATGTCAAGTCTGTCAATCAAGAAGATGACTTTTTTGTTTTGGAGCTGGATAACCAACAGAAGTACAGGAGCCGCACAGTTCTTATCTCTACAGGCGCAAGACCCAGAAAACTTGGAGTCCCGGGTGAAGAAAAGCTGATACACAAAGGAATCAGCTACTGTTCAATCTGTGACGGACCTCTGTTCTACGGGCAAGATGTCGCTGTGATAGGCGGAGGAAACAGTGCTGTTGAATCGACAATCGACTTGGCCCGCTATGTAAGTAAAGTAACCCTAGTACATCGCTCCACTTTCCGCGCTGAAAAAATCCTGCTGGATCGTCTGAAAGAATTGGAGAATGTTGATGTGAAGTTAGGCTATGTCGTTGAGGAGATAATCGGAGACAATAAAGTTGAGGCTGCAAGAATAAAAAATTTGCATTCCGGCGAAACGGAAGATTTAATACTATCAGGAATCCTGATTGAGATTGGACATAGTCCCAATAGTCAGAACTTTGTTGATCTGGCTAAGACCAATCAGTGGAACGAAATTATTGTCGACGAAAATCAGGCAACCAGTCATCCGGGGATTTTTGCTGCCGGGGACGTCACCTCAGAACCAATAAAACAAATTATCGTTGCTGCCGCGGCCGGAGCTAAGGCAGGCTTGGCAATCAGCGAATACTTAAATAAGGAGAAATAATCATGGCAATTTTTGATCAAGAAACTGGAGACCAAATCACGGAAATATTTAGCAATTTAAAAGAAGACGTCCGCATAGAAGTCTACGATGAGTCAGAGGACACAGCGATGGTAGAATTTATTACTGAATTGTGCTCACTTTCTGACAATTTGACTTGCGTATATTATGAGCCGGGGTGTGAAAGAGCCCTAGACCTCGAAATTGAAAGAGTTCCCGGTCTTAATCTCACTCGCGCGGACGAAGAGGATTTGGGTATCCGCTTCTCAGGCATCCCTGCGGGCCATGAGATCAATTCCCTGATCTCTGCCATTTTGGAGTTAGGAGGCGCAGGGGCCGTGCTCCCGCCGGAATTGGAAGAGAGAGCGGCAAATATTAAAGGACCTTTGGACATCAAAATCTTCGTCACAATAGCGTGCCCGCATTGCCCCGGAGCAGTCCTTAAGTCTCATAAACTGGCAGTTTTAAATCCAAATATAAAGGCGGAAATGGTAGATGCCCAGGCTTTTGGTCAATTTGCCGCCCTATATGACGTATCAGCAGTGCCCAAAATTGTTTTGTCAAACGGCGAGGAATTGATCGGTGACCAGCCCTTCGAAGCCATATTGGAAGCGGCGGAAATTGAAGCAGCTGTTTAGAAGAAATTGAAACGGCTGTCTGGCAGAAGCTAAACAGCTGCTAAACGAACTATTTTCTGCCTCTCTCACAAAGGCATTGCAAAATATTAACCGAAGACGCAAACCAATTAATACGGCTGCCCGGAAGGGGCAGCCGTGACTTTTGTTCGAAATACTCTCAATAAAGACAAATGTGTCAATCACCAGGTGCTGCGGAATACCGCCTGAGCGGCTCTGGTTTCAGTTCTTACTGATGTCAGGGGTGTATCTGTTTTCTCATCATTTTGAGTTTTGTCATCGCTGTGCTCACCACTGCGAGGTTTAACTTCGTGGGTGATTTCAAATTTATGCGCGAATTGATTGATTTTCTTGAACATGGCTTTGCGGGTTATGATACCCGCGAATTTCCCGCTGTGGTCTGTACAGCAGAGATAATTATCATCGACCAACAGGTGGAGAATGTCTTCTAACTCGGCATCAGGCGTAACTTGTGCCGGATCCTCTTTCATGATTTCCTTAACATGGCGTTCAGACAACTGACTCCAATTATAATTTTCGGTGTCTTTGACCCCGTTTATAATCATAGCCAGAGAAATTATTCCCTTAAGTTGTCCTTTGCTGTTTAAGACAGGAATCGAACTATAACCAACTGACGAAAGTACCATTAAAGCATGTAAGAGCGTATTCTCAGTTCCAACCGTTGCTACACAACTGGCCTCGAGCATAAGCTCAGCCGGATTTTCAAAGAGAAAACCTTCAATATGTTTGCCGATCATGGCATTCCTCCGTTCAAATATTTCTATCATAATGATAGGACAAAATTACCATCGGAACAAGTGAAAATCGGCAACAAACTGTGAACAATATACAAGAAGCGACACACAATTGAAATATATCCTGCCCTGCCTAAATCAAATTGGAATCCGGATAAAAGCCTGCGATGAGTGGCTTTCGCATGCAGGATCGACGGTGGGCGGCGACTAAGGTTATTTTGTTTTTGGCAGAGAGTGAATAATGGATTGAGAGATGATAATAAGCTTTCTCAGTAGTAAACTGTAATAAATTACCATGACGAATAATGAAAGTGATTACAGAATAATCTGAGCGGGATGCCAATATGAATGATGCAGATAAACACAAATTGAATGATCAAGATTGTCAGAGGGATAATGAAAATGATCAAGCGTCAGCCTGCGCTAAAGGCTGCGCCGGCTGTGGCGTGCACAGCAGAAAGAGGACTGCTGCTGTTTGGTACATTGTCGCTTTGACTGCAGTTGTTGTTTTCGCCATACTGTTAAGCAAGATTTTTGCCTGATCACCAAGTTAACCGATTTTGCCATCGTTTTTTTAATTAGGTTCTTTGCCTGACTAATAAAGCGAAGCTCAAATGCCGCGTTGCATCAATCCTATTGACAGCCTCAGCCGGGTTTGCATTCTTTAACAATCAATTTATAGAACATGGTATAATTGTCGGAGGCATCTGTATTTAGCATTGCCAATATTTTTTGTTAGCGGTGGATTAGCAGATGCTTAGATGTAGATAACACGAGTATTTATGACTATAGGAGGGAAAAATGAAAAAAACAACCAAATTACTCGCGATGCTTCTGGCATTGGTGATGGTAGTTGGTCTTGTAGCCGCCTGCGGAAAAGACGAAACTGAAAAAACTGATCCGCCCGCGCCTGTTGAGACTGATGCTCCAGAAGAGACTGAAACCCAAGCCGAAGCCACAGAACCTGAGGAGACTGAACCTGAGCCGGTGGCAGATACACCACTGGTAGTAGGTTATGACCAGTTTTCCCAGAAATTCAGTCCTTATTATGCTGACACATCGTATGACCAGGACGTTTCTGATTTCACTCAAGTGGCCCTTATTACTAACGACCGCGCCGGTGAGCTAATGCTTCAAGCCGGCACAGCGGCAGGCCAGATTTCAGAGTATAACGGTGTCCCCTACACCTATTACTCAGCTTCCAATCTTGAGATTGAAACCGTAGATGCGGAAGATGACGGCACCATCGAGGAGACTATCTATCGTTTCACTCTGCGCGATGACATTGAATTTAGTGATGGAAAACCGCTTACCATTGACGACGTGATTTTTACTTATTACGCGTTCTCTGATCCTAAGTACACCGGTTCTTCTACCCTGTACTCAGTGCCGATTGTTGGAATGAATGAGTATCGTACGCAGACTTCTGCTGAAATCGGCGCGAAATACAGTGGCATTTATGCCGACATAATGGCAAAACTGAAGCCGGCAGAAGAAGCTGAGGGATTAGGCTGGGATTACGAATGGCAAGAAGGTGATTCCTTTACCGCCGAGCAGTTAGCCTGGGTCAAAGAATATGTTGACCAGACCATCCTGAAGGATCAAGTTGCTCCTCTGGTAGACTTCATCTTCAGCGAATACGGAAACGACTATGCCGACTTTATTGAAAGTGATCCTGAAACCCTGGCAGAAAATGAAGGTCTGCGCACAGCGTGGGCTATGTATATGTGGGGCTTTGGTGATCTGCTCGGAGAAGATGAAGTCACCGGATTTACCATCAACGATCAAGAGTGGATTTTTGCCGATGATGAGTATCCTACAGCTGACGATTGGTATGACGCTCTGATAGCTGAATATGGCAATCCTTATGATGCAGCTTCTGTTGAAATCGGTACAGACCTGCGTCCGAACGTAACTGAAATTGAA
>DASRVY010000107.1:0-2161 GCA_035654855.1 Bacillota bacterium
GAAATCGTTGTTATCTAAAAAGGATGGAGTCTGTTCCGACAAAGCCTGCACTTTCCGAGCGGGAATGCGAGATGGCATTCCTATTGGGCTTGGTTATCTAGGTGTATCTTTCTCCCTGGGTATTGCGGCAAGAAATGCCGGCCTTACCGCCTTTCAAGGATTTTTAGCCAGTGCACTGGTAAAGGCGTCTGCCGGTCAATATGCAGGATTCATAGTAATTGCCGCAAGCGCGCCCTATTTTGAAATGGTAGTTGTTACGCTTATTGCGAATATACGTTATTCTCTGATGAGCTTTGCGATGAGTCAACGAATGGATCCGGATACACCTTTATATCATCGCCTTTTGATGGGGGATTATATTACTGATGAAATATTTGCAATTTCAACTGCAAAGCCGGGATATTTAAAGCCTTATTACACGTATGGGGCAGCACTGGTTGCTATACCGTGCTGGGCTATCGGAACAGCATTAGGCATTATCGCCGGCAATCTTCTTCCCGCGCGCGCGGTCAGTGCCTTAAGCGTTGCACTCTACGGTATGTTTCTGGCCATAATCATTCCGCCCGCACGAAAAAACAAGGTTTTGACCGGTCTTGTTTTAATATGTTTTGCAGCAAGTTTCGCATTTTTTAAATTACCCTGGCTCTCAACCCTGTCTGAGGGGACGAGAACAATTATTCTAACAATCTCTATAAGCTCGATAGTCGCAATTTTGTTTCCTAGAAATTGGGAAGGTGAGAGAACATGACTCAGAGTACTTATGTTTATATATTGATAATGGCCATTGTTACCTATGCGATACGTGTTTTGCCCCTAACCTTAATTAAAAAGAGAATTAATAATAAGTTTGTTCAGTCGTTTTTATATTATGTGCCGTCTGTCACATTGGCAGTAATGACTTTTCCTGCTATTATCCACGCTACACAAAGTCCAATATCCGGTTTGTTGGCCTTGATCACCGGTGTTATTGCAGCGTGGCTGGGAGCGAGTCTTTTCAGTGTATCTCTTTCCTGCTGCGCAATGGTGTTTATCAGCGAACTGCTATTGTTTCCACTTTAAATAAAGGATCTGCCAAAAAGAAAAAACGCCATCATATTGGACAGATATCGGTATAATATCAAGGAAATGTAAAACCCCTGTAAATAGGGCATTACAGAGGTAAATGGTGGAGAAGGAGGGATTCGAACCCTCGCTGGAGTTGCCCCCACTAACGGTTTAGCAAACCGTCCCCTTCGGCCTCTTGGGTACTTCTCCGAATTTTAAGCATATTGTGAACTTGACTCTAATAAACCTAAGCTTGCTTATTCTATCCAGCCTCTTGACCTTTGTCAATTCTAAAAAAGACGCCGACAGTTTACTTTCGACACTTTGTCAGCGTCGCTGACAGTTAATTTTTTTTCGAGTCATTATCGGCAAAAAAGTCTAAAACTATATCTAGAGCGTCATGCCACATACTAAACCCGGATCGCTCCTCCAGAGATTGCGTGGCTCTTTGATTAAGTCCCCCCGGTGTCATTTCCCGCCATAGATCTAAAATTTCATTTGTATCGGTTTCTTGAGCTCGGTGCAGCAATGCGCCGAAGAAAGCCAGAGTGTAGTCTGCCGATTTTTCTACGCTGAGATCATGTTCGCTGCCCCAATCGATAACCTCGGATAATACCCGATAAAAAGGGCTGGCAAGCGCGGTTACTGTAATCAGAGCGTCCAGCTGGTACTCGTTTTCGACAGTTACTACATGTCCAAGTTCGGAAAAGAGAGAGTATATCTCATCATTATCCGGATAAAGCAGGATTGGCCCCGTACCATGTTCGATGAAGGGCAGAGGCACAACTTTATTTACTGCCAATTCCGCGGGCACCATCTCTTTGATTCTGGCAAGAGAAACAGGTGAAATGAGGCTAATGAGATGATGATTTTTGTCAAATTTAAGGGTAGGTAAAATTTTCTCAGCAACTTGCGGTGTGACACCCAAGATGATCCAATCAGCATGATCCAGCACTTCTTGATTGCTGCCTGTGACAGTAACTATCTCTGATGCTGCAGCCAATTCTTTTGTGCGCTCTGCGCTGCGAGGAGATAGAAATATTTGCATATTTTTGGAGCTATGAGAGATCAATGCCCTGACAATAGCGGAAGCCATCGTGCCAACCCCGACAAAACC
>DASRVY010000108.1:0-15760 GCA_035654855.1 Bacillota bacterium
CTCCGATATATTTTGTTGACATAAAAAAACCTCCAACAAAGCGGAGGCTAAAAACAATGCTGTATGTTCTCCCTCCGCCGGTATTACCCGGATCAGGTTATTAGGGTCGACCACAAGTCCTCTCAGCCATTTATCGGCTCCCCTGATTACAATTATTTTAGTAAAGTCGTCCTATTATTGCAAGTTCTTAAGATACCGTTTACAGCCGGTAGTCCATCCGCCCGTCAACCAAGGCCAATATCTCTGCCAGAAGCACCCTTTTCTCCGTCATAATGTCAGAGGCCCGCTTCAAAGTTATGCTCACTTTCTCCTCGTCAGCAATACCCGGCAGATTGATCCTGACATTCAAGATCGCGCCTTCAACACATGTTCCTGCCATATGGGCGGCGGAACCGATATCTGACATAGCATTTATATTGCCGCAGCGAGCCAGAGCGCCCAGATGATTCAGGACAGATAAGCCTTTGACGGCAATCTGCAAAGGTATCTCCATGGAAAGGATGCTGGCCTCCTGCATCGCTTGCTTGCGGGCTGCGATTTGCTCGTCAGTATCTTTAGGAAGTCTCAGCGCTGTCATGAAAGAATTGTAGGCAGCGGCATCCTCATCTATCAGCCCTTCCAACTCTCCCGCCAGCTCCGACAGGGCCAGATAATCTAAAGACAAGCCGGCCTGTACTTTACTGTCCAGCTCGCGCCAGGCCTTCTTGTTTTCCGTCAGGTGATAAACCATTCTGCCCAACTGCGCTCCGACAGCGCCGGCAAGCGCGGACATGCTGCCGCCTCCCGGCGTAGGTGCGTCACTTCCTGTCAGCTCCAACAAACTCTTCACATTCATATCAATAAGCTCACTCATAGCATACTCTCCCCTGCCTGGCTGCCAGGCGTCCATTCTTATAAACCTCAACAATATGATTAACGCCGAACCTATAAATCAGTTCAGCAGGTGATTTCACATCAGTGATCAGGATATCCGCCTTCTTGCCAACGCTGATTGACCCCGCCACACCTTCGCGCTTGATGGACTTAGCTGCATTAATCGTCACAGCCGACAAAATCTCCTCCGGCCTCATTCCCATGCCAAAACAAGCGTGAGACATGGCTGTCTGGATATTCTCAGTCGGGCTGCTGCCCGGATTGTAGTCAGTCGCAAGCGCCACCTTCACACCTGCTGAAAGCATCTTCTTAGCCGGGGCGTATCTGTCAGCCATCAGGAAGAAGGTCGTAGCCGGCAGCAATACCGCGACTGTACCGGATTTAGCAAGCATCTCAATGCCTTCGTCGGAAATCGCCATTAAATGCTCTGCCGATATCGCGCCCATCTCAGCGGCCAGCTCTGCCCCGCCCAATGGCACAATCTCATCTGCATGCGCCTTCAACAAAAAGCCCATATCCTTGGCCTTCTGCATATAATTACGGGAGGTCTCGATATCAAAGATGCCTTCCTCGCAGAAGATGTCACAAAACTCAGCCAGCCCACGCTCCTTGATTTCCGGCATGACCTCAGTCAGCATGAACTCGATATATCCCTTGGTGTCATTTTCGAATTCGGGAGGCAAAGCGTGCGCGCCCATATAAGTGCCGACAACATCGGCGGGATGCTCGCGGTCAAGACGCTGAGCGACCTCGAGACAGCGGATCTCCGTCTCTTTATCCAGTCCGTAGCCGCTTTTCGCTTCAACGGTGGTTGTGCCGAACGTCAGCATCCGGTCGAGGCTTGCTCTTGCCTTGTCGTAAAGCTCCTGCTCCGTCAGATTTCTGGTTGCTTGCACAGTACTTCTGATGCCGCCGATTTCATGGATTTCCATATAGGACTTGCCTGCCAGCTTCATGTCCAGCTCCAACTCGCGTGAGCCTCCATGCACCAAATGTGTGTGCGGATCGATAAAGCCCGGCAAAACCAGATCATTAACTGCATCTAGAACCTCAATGTCCTGAGTTATTAACACTTGCGGCAGCTCACCATCTTTGACATCTGTGATCTTGCCGTCCTCGACCACGATATAACCGTCAAGCAGCGCGGGGAATTTCTTATCGGCAGTAAAAATCGCCTTTGAACGGATTACAAGTTTATCTTTATCTTTCATCATTTTCCTCTAATTTTTCTATAACTATTGCCGGAGTTAAAACATTATAACTGCTGACAATCTTCGCCCTTTGTTCTTTGAGATAGAGGGAATTCGCACTTAGGCTGAAGCGCAATTCTTCCGGACAGATTATTCTTCCTACTCCAGCAGACGAGACTCAATAACCTGATCCAGCCCGAAGTCCTCCAGCTGCAGATAATCGGCCGCAGCGTCTATCAATGCTTCCAGCGGCGCCAGACCGATAATCTCACTGCCGATAACATTGACGCCAAAGCGTCTGGCTTCTGCCTTCACCATCTCCATTACCTGATAGAGGGAACTGCCGGTGAAATCAGTCATATTCATCGAGACCTGAACGATATTTCTCTCTTGCAAAGCGACACCCATCGCTTTTATATAGCGAAGACCGCCTCCTCCATGTCTAACTCTGCGGGCGATTTTGTTGGCGATTTCCAGATCAGATGTAGCGAGGTTAATATTATAGGCAATCAAGGGCATGCGTGCGCCGACAGCAGTTACGCCCGCCGATTCATGCGGCCGGTCAGGACCAAAGTCCGGTTTCCACTCCGCCTGAAGCATCTTCTCTTTCATACCCTCAAACTCTCCCTTGCGAATCACCGCCAGATTCTCCCGCTGCGGCGAGCCGGCAGATCTCTCGTAGAGAAAGATTGGAATTTCGTAATCTGCTGCGATTATCTCACCGACTTCACTCGCAAGCCGGATACAAGTCTCCATATCGACATTTCTGATTGGCACAAAGGGGCAGACATCCATGGCGCCCATGCGAGGATGAGCGCCCTCATGTTTCCTGAGATCAATCTCTTCCATGGCCTTTCCCGCTGCCAAAGGAACAGATCGCTTCAGTCCTTCATAGGTTCCGATTACGGTTACGACAGCTCTGTTGTGATCTGCATCCTGGCTGAAATCCAATACTTTGACTTCCTTATCTTCATAAAAAGGAGCGATTATCCTCTGCAGTTTCTCCGGATCTCTCCCCTCACTAAAATTCGGTATGCATTCAATAACTTGCGCAAACATTATTAGTCCTCCCAATCATTAATCTGTTAATTTCTCCAAGTCGGTATAAAAATCTTGCTCTGTAAGCATTTTTTCTACGGCATTGATATCCGTTGCCAGCACTCTATCCTCGGTCAGAACAGGAACCACAGCTCTTATCTTATTGAACAGCACGGCAGTGGACTTACCGAGTTTGGCTTTAGGCTGGACGTCCAAAGCCTGAGCGGCAGCCATCATCTCTATAGCGATTACTTTGCGCACATTCTCTATTATCTTCGTAGTTTTGCGCGCCGCAACTGCGCCCATGCTGACATGGTCTTCTTTATTGGCGGAGGAAGGAATGGAGTCTACACTGGCGGGGTGAGCCAGCACTTTGTTTTCCGATACAATGGCCGCGGCTACATATTGCGGGATCATTAAGCCGGAATTCACGCCTCCCTCTTCAATTAAAAATGCCGGCAAGCCATAATTGAGCTGTGGGTTCACCAAACGTTCAATACGTCTTTCCGAAATATTGGCCAGCTCGGAGACTGCAATACCAAGGAAATCCAGGGACAAAGCAAGAGGTTCGCCGTGAAAATTGCCGCCGGAGATAACCTCACCTGTATGGGGAAAAACGATAGGATTGTCGGTAACAGAGTTTATTTCAATTTCCAAAACCCTTTTAACATAAGAAACAGAATCTAGGACAGCGCCGTGAACCTGGGGTATGCAGCGAAGAGTGTATGGATCTTGTACATCGCCCAGCCTGCTGTTGATGTATTCACTGCCCGACAAAGCGTTGAGCAAAAACTTCGCAGTCTCTATTTGCCCCTGATGCGGTCTTAACTCATGAATGCGGTCGTCATAAGCTGCTGTTATGCCGTGCAAAGCTTCAAAAGACAGAGCGGCGGACAAATTTGCCGCCAGACATAGATTTTTAGCCTCGCAGAGCGCCAGGGCCCCAAGCCCTGCCATAATCTGCGTGCCATTAATAATTGCTAAACCGTCTTTTCCGGACAAGGTTACCGGCTGCAGACCGCTCCGGGCCAGCGCTTCCTCGCCGCTCAACAGCTCTCCCTGCCACCAGGCTTGTCCTTCACCGATCAGCACAAGCGCCATATGAGCCAAATTTGCCAGATCACCGCTGGCTCCCAGTGATCCTTGTTCCGGGATCAAGGGGACGACATCACGATTCAGCATCTCCTGAAGCAGGTCTGTCACCACGGGAGATACACCTGAAAAGCCTTTGCATAAAGTGTTCAGCCGTAACAGCATGATCGCTCGAACTACCTTAGCAGGAAAAGGATCACCTACCGCACAGGCATGGCTGAGGATTAGATTTCTCTGCAAAACCTCATTTTTGTCCTTGCCGATATAGACTTTACTCAATTCTCCAAATCCTGTTGAAATTCCATAAACTGCTTGACCGGAAGCAGCAATTTCTTTCACCAAATTATTGGATGCGATGATTCTTTCCCTAGCCTCGGCAGATATTGAAATCTTGCATTGCCTAAGTGCCGCTTCGGTAACATTTTTGACGGTCAGGTCATTGCCGGTTAAGACCAGTTCATTCATTACGGTTAAGCCCCCTATGTTTCACTATATTAATTAGGTCAAACAAGCCAATTTATAAAAATTAAATCAGAGATAAAGCAATCTCCATCATTTTGGCGAAGCCTACTTCTCTCTCTTTGGAAGTAGTTTCCTCACCGGTAGCGATACTGTCTGATACCGTCAGGATTGTCAGCGCTTCTGCGTCGGCGCTGGCAGCATTGCAATACAGAGCGAATGTCTCCATCTCAACAGCAACAACCTTCATGCTCGCCCAGCGCTTCCAGACAGTTTTATCGTTGTTATAGAAGATGTCGGAACTGAAGATATTTCCGACTGTTACATCAATATTATGCTTCAGGCAATAGTTGTACGCTTTATAAAGTAAGTCCCAGCTGGCTATGGCTGAATAGGTTCCGGGCAGATCAAAATTATTGGCATAATTTGAATCGGTGCATGCCCCCTGTGCCAGAACAATATCGTAAAGATTCAGCTCAGGCACATATGCCCCGCAAGATCCGACTCTGATCAGTTTTTTAACTCCGTACACATTTATGAGCTCACTAGTATAAATGGCATGAGAAGGAATGCCCATGCCTGTGCCCATTACTGACACTCTCTTGCCCCGGTACTCACCTGTAAAACCTAACATATTCCTGACTTGATTAAAGCAGAAGGCATTGTCCAAGTAGTTATCAGCGATAAACTTGGCACGCAAAGGATCTCCCGGCAATAATATGGTTTCAGCGATTTCGCCTTTTTTGGCCTCAATATGTGGTGTCATTAATTTTCCTCCTATGGTGTTGTATCCGCAACAGTCTAACGCATTTGCAATTTATTTTTTACTGTTTGCGTTTCTTTTGCTTTGTCTGATTTATCTTACTGTCTCAGCAGTCTATTTTTTACATATTACATCTACGCCTGCGACAGCAACTGCCTGGCAAGCTCGCGAGTGACTTTGTCCTCAGGCTCTCCGGAAAGCAAGCGAGCTATCTCATCCACCCTGCTCTCACCTTCCAGCAGCACCAGTTCAGTACTGGTGCGGCCTGACTTAACCTTTTTGCTGATGAGATAATGAGTACCGGCGCGGGCTGCGATTTGAGCGCTGTGCGTGACACATAGGACTTGGCACGACTCGGCGATCGACTGCAGTTTGAGAGCTATGCTGCCGGTAGTTTTGCCGGAAATCCCTGAGTCAATCTCATCAAAGATCAGCACCGGTATCTTATCTACCGCCGCCAATACCGTCTTGACAGCCAGTAAAACACGGGAAGCCTCGCCGCTGGAAGCAATCTGCGCCAAGGGTTTTAGAGGTTCGCCTATATTGGGAGATATCATGAAAGCGACGGAATCCGTCCCGTTCTTTGGCCAGTCTGATGGCTTTGATTTAGCTTCGGGCCGCGGCTCTCTTAAATCCGGCTGCTCCCTCAGTGTGTCTGACTGTTGAGCTGCCTCTGCTGTATGACTTTTCACTATCGTTTCAAATCTCACATTGGGCATATCAAGATCTCTAAGTTCGGCGCTGATGCCGGCATCAAGCTCCTTTGCCGATTTTAATCTTAGGGCATGAATATTAGCAGCTGCCGCCTCAAGCTCGGCAGTCAATTTCTCTTGTTCCAGGCTAAGTTTGTGAAAATCTGCTTCACCGGACTCCAACCGTTTGATTTCGGCCTCTGTCTCAGCCTTAAATGCCAATATTTCTTCTTCACTCGAACCATATTTGCGCTTAAGCTCATTTATCAGGTCAAGCCGGTCCCTGACTAAGGGCAATTCACCGTCATCAATGTCCAGACGGCGGGAAAAATCCTCTAAATTGGATTTAATCTCGATCAGATCTGCCGTTAACTTCTGCAGTTCCTCCCGCGAAGATCTGATTTTCTGGCTGTAACGTGAAGAAAACTCTAATATTTCCTGAGTTTTCTCTAAAAGAGTGCCTGCCGAATTCTCGTCATCTTGCCCCAGGATTTGATGAGCCTCACCCAGATCCCGCAAAATTCTCTCTCTGGCACCCAGAATTTTTGCTCGCTGTTTAAGTTCTTCTTCTTCCCCGGCATGAAGCCCCGCAGCCAAAATCTCATCATACTGATAACGCAAAATTTCCAGACGCCGCTCCCGCTCCTGCGGATCTTTGCCCAGATTGGCCAAAGCCTTCCCGGAGTCTAACCATCTGCCGCGTAAATCCTCATAGACAGCCAAAAGCGGACCTATCTCATCGCGCCCATAGGCATCCAATAAATCCAGATGTTCCTTCTCTCTGAAAATAATCTGACTATCCTGCTGACCATGAATAGAGACCAGCTGTTCGCCCAACTGCTTCATATCCGAGAGCTTGACCAGATGACCGTCCAGCCTGCACTCAGTTCCGCCTTTGGCGTAGATTACTCGCTCCAGAAAAATCTCTTCAGGATCTTTTGTCTCGTCAGCCGGCTCTTCCGACTCTTCTAAGAAAACGGCTTCCAGTACAGCTCTGTCAGCTCCGGTCCTGACAAAATCCTTGCTGATTCTCTCTCCTGTCAGAGCGCCGATCGCATCGATCAGGATAGATTTACCGGCGCCGGTCTCTCCACTGATAACAGTGAAACCGGAACCGGGATATAAAGAGGCCTGCTCTATCAGGGCAAAGTCAGAAATCTTTACCCGCGATAACATCATTAGTAATCCCCGTACAAAGTCTGTCCCATCTTAGGATCAGATTGAGAGAGAGTAATGAGCTTGTCACGAAGATTAATCGCCTTATCTGTAGAGCCGGTAGCTATGAAGACAGTATCATCTCCGGCTAAAGACCCCAGCATATCTGTGAGATGCATGGAGTCCAGAGCGGAGGCGGCAGCCTGCGCCATGCCCGGCAGCGTTTTCACGATAACGAAGTTTACAGCGACTTCTATCATGATGACTGCTTCGGAGAAGACTTTCATTAATCTTCCGGAGGCCACTTCTCCGCTGCGATCCATAGGCACATACTTTTGTTTACCCTCACCGGTCGACACTTTTATGATACCGAGTTCTTTTATGTCTCTCGAGATGGTTGCCTGAGTTACTTCCATGCCGGTTTTGCGCAGAACAGCAACCAGCTCCTCCTGAGTTTCTACAGATCGCTCGCGAATAATTTGCAGGATACGAGATTGTCTTTGACTTTTTGAAGGTTTCATAGGCTAATTCCCCTTTGTTGAATTTTTGTTGGCAGCGTCTCGTAAAATGTATCGTCGTCAAATTGGACGTATTTTAAAGAATTCTTTGAGCGGGAGACATCAACATAACCTCTCTGCTGCACCGGAATTTCAATCCTCCCGTCAATGGATATTGTCGCAGGTGCCGCGCCTTCAATCAGTTCCAGACGCACTACACTGGCGCTGTCTGTAATATATGAACGATTATGCAGAGAATGCGGACAAATCGGTGTAATAATCATCATATCAAGCTCCGGGTGAACGATTGGCCCGCCGCAGGAGAGTGAATAGGCTGTAGATCCCGTCGGAGTCGCGACAATCATACCGTCTCCGGGCACAGTTTCCACCCTCGACCCGTTGATAAATAATCTGATTTTCACAATATTGGAGGATACCCTGCGAGTTAAGATAACATCATTTAGCGCTTCAGCTTTGGCATAGCAATTATGTGCAGGGTCAAAGCAGTCAGCGTGAAACATCGCACGTTGTTGAAGGCGATAATCTCCGTCAAACAGATCATCTACCCTCTTATCAATATCCACAGGCATAATCTCCTGCAAGAATCCGACCGAACCAAGATTCACGCCAACTCTGGGAACTTGTTCCATTCCGGGCAGACCGAGAGAGCTGAGAAAAGTACCGTCTCCGCCCAGGCTGATCACAAAATCAACTTCTGCCGGCACTTCCCTTCTCAGATGCTCGTGCTGATACTCCGGCATCAGATCAGGCGGTAAATAAGCGGTGCCGCCACGATTTGCAATGGCATTGATCAGCTGATCCGTCCATTCAAATCCCACATCACGTCTAAAATTCGGATAAAGAGCAAAGCGCATCCTTACTCCTTTTTCACATTTTCAATTAATGTCTCAGCCTTACTAATAATTCCTGCTGCGTCCAGCCCTGATTTACTCAGCAAACCGGAACGCTCCGCCTGTCCCGCAAGAGGATATAATATCCCCATATTCTCGCCGTTAATGTCGCAGCCACTGACGGCCAGCCGGGCAAGAATCCCCTCACCCCAGCCTGACTCCTTTATGCCGTCTTCGATAAACAAAAGCCGATCATAATTTTTATATATACATATAATAGCATGGATATTTGTCGGTTTGGCGCTAATTAGAGAATAAACTCCTATATTTATACCCTTTTTGGATAAATAATCTGCTGCTTCAATGGCAGGGAAAACCATAGTGCCCAGTGAGATAATCGCAAGTCCTTCCCCGGAGCGAATTTCTCTAACTGCATAAGGATCTATATCAGCTTCCTGTGAAAAATCAATTTCAGAAAATTTGCAAACTCTCTCTTTCGGATAGCGGATCAAAACAGGACCATCCATATTTTGTGATTTTCTCAATAAAGCCCGCAAGTCTGACTGTGTGGCAGGTGCGAAAATCTCCAGATTAGGCAGTGCCAAAGTAAGCGCCAAATCATAAATACCCTGATGTGTCTCGCCGTCACCGCCAACCGCTCCGGCCCTGTCAAGCGTGATAGTAACCGGCAAATTCTGCAGACAGATGTCATGCAGCAACTGATCAATCCCCCGCTGCAAAAAGGTGCTGTAAAGAGCCACATAAGGACGCATCCCGCCTTTAGCCAGGCCGGCTGCCAAAGTCAGAGCATGCTGTTCAGCAATGCCGACATCAAAAAAACGGTCCGGATAGCGCGCTTCAAAATCCAGCAATCCTGTACCGGAGGTCATGGCGGCAGAAATAGCGCAAATGAGTGAATTGTTCTCAGCCATTGCCGCCAGCTCGCTGCCGTACACCTGCGACCAGGTGACAGCCAGGTCAGAATCGTGAGAATTATTCAGCCCCAGATCAATCTCAAAAGGAGCGACACCGTGATAAACCGACGGACTTGCTTCCGCGAATGAATATCCTTTGCCCTTTTGCGTGATTACATGCAGCAAGACAGGACCTTTAATCGAGCGGGCAGAGCGCAGATATCTCTCCATCTGACCGATGTCGTGACCGTCAATCGGTCCATAATATCTGAACCCCAGACGTTCAAACATCGAGCTGTAGCCTCTGTAACTGTGGATAATTTTTCTGCCCGCACGTTTAAAAGACTCAATAACTTTCACGATCGGTCTGCCCAGTATCGGCACCCGGTTAAATCTATCCAGCCAGCGGCTCTTTAAAGACAGATAGCGCGGCATGACACGCAAATACTCCAGATGCTTAGACATGCCGCCGACCACGTGCTCGATTGACATTTGATTGTCATTCAAGATCACAACTATATCGTCATCCTCCTGACAGATATCGTTTATAGCTTCATAGGCCATGCCGCCGGATATGGCACCATCACCGATAACAGCAACTACTTTGCCGGATTCATCTCGCAATTTGCGCGCACGAACCAGACCGGCGGCCGCAGATAGCGAGGTGCTGCTGTGCCCGGTATTGAAACTGTCGTATTCACTTTCCTCCGTCTTAGGAAAACCTGAGAGACCGTTTTCCTGCCGCAGCTGTCGGATTTCATCCGCCCGGCCGGTCAAAATTTTCCAGCTGTAGCACTGATGTCCGACATCAAAAATAACCGCATCCTGCGGGAAATCATAGGTAGACAAAAGAGCGATTGTCAATTCGACAACGCCGAGATTTGAGGAAAGATGTCCCCCATTTTTGGCAGTATATTTAATAATATATTGGCGCAGGCGGGAAGCAAGTTCCTCTTTCTCCTGCAGAGTCAAGCTTGCAATCTCAGATCCTACAGGCCATTTTTCCTTATCCGTATCCAAATCCATTTATTTAACACGTCCCGGCAGGTAGACATTCAAAGACTCAAAAAAGTCCATCTCCAGTCCTTCCCTTCTCAACTTCAAAATTATTCTCGCCGCTTCCTCTGTTTTCTGACTGATAAGCATTCTCGTCATATCCGGGCCAAACACCGTCACATATGTGCTTTTACCGTCGCGTTCATCCTTGCCGATAGACTTGCCCAGCACTTCTTCCTTTGAGCTTACATCCAGCATATCGTCTGTCATCTGAAAAATCTGCCCCAAAGTCATGCCCAGCTCGCGCCATAGAGCAAGAGTTTTTATTTTGCTGCCTCCCAGGTCGGCACCGGCCACCACCGCGGCAGAAAGCAGTTCACCGGTCTTTTTTTGCTGCAGCTTAGTCAGCTGCATAGGTGAAATATTCTTTTGCATATATTGCAAGTCCAGGCATTGCCCTGCGATCATGCCCTTTCCCCCCGCGGATTCTGCGATAGTCAACGCTGCCCGCAGCTGTTTGTTTTTTATCGAAGGCGATTGATGGAGATGCCGCAGCATTATCTCAAAGGCGGTATTGAGCAGCAGATCACCCGCCAGTATGGCAGTCGCCTCATCATAACGCTTGTGACAGGAAGGCCTGCCCCGTCTCAAATCATCGTCATCCATGGCAGGCAGATCATCATGAATCAACGAGTAAGTATGGATCATCTCCAGCGCCGCAGCAAAAGGCTTATAGACAGACTCTTCCACTTGATAAAGCAAGGCACTCCGGATCAGCATAATCGGACGAATACGTTTTCCTCCGCCCAGAAGGCTGTAACGCGCAGCCGCATTCGCTAATCCGCCATCTTCAAGCGGCAGATCCGGAAGATAATCTTCCAGCCAGCCCTCGATAACTTCTGCCTCTGCAGTGAGCAGATTTTCAAATTCAGATTTATTCATGCAAAAATTCAACTGCTTTTTCTTCAATTTTGCCCTCAGAAGTAAGCTGCAACTTGCTAATCTCTTCTTCCATGGCGGCAAGCTTTTGCTCACAGATCTTGGACAAAGCCATGCCCTCCTTAAAGAGATCCAAAGATTCTTCCAAAGAGGCTTCTCCCTGCTCCAGCAGATTGACAATCTCCTCCAGGCGCTTGACGGCATCTTCATAACTTAGCTCGGCCATTTTGTCATTGTTTACAGTCATATTCCCGTCCTCAAATTTCATAAATAATATTGATTTCATATTACCCGATTTTATTTTTTTGCACCGCTCAAGAGAACCTTTACTCTGATATCTTAGCTTATATTTTATAATCCGGGTTTAATTATTACTTTGAAAACTTATCAGTGTCAGACAATAGACCTGTTATCTTGGCGTCAGCTTTACCGTCTGCCAGATGAATTCTGACATCGGAGCCCGGCTCAAGCTGGCTGATTGAACTGACAGTGACAGCGCCGTCGGCAAGACTGATTCTGGCATAGCCTCTCTCAATGACAGCATAGGGATTATAGGCTTCCATCTTGATGCTCAGCTTGTCCAAAGTGGTTTTACTGTCCTTGTATTCCTGCTTAACTCCTGAAATTAGTTTGCTCTGCAAGCTGCTCACATCCGCACTGCAAGTTTGCCAATAATCACCAAAGGCCAGATTATATCTTTGCCGCAGTCTGTCAAAGTGATTTGAAATATTAACAAGCTGTATTTTGAAATAATTTTTCAGACGCAAATTTAGCAAATCAAGCTTTTGCGCTCTATCATAAAATAAAGAAGCAGGCTGTCTCATTATCTGTCTGTTGAGCAGCTCCTTTAGTCTGGTTTCGGCCAGAGAAAGGCTGTGCGACAGATGTGTCCTCATCTTGCCCTGATAAGCTGTCAGTTGATTGAAAAGATCTGATTTCTGCGGTAAAACCAGCTCTGCTGCTGCGGAAGGTGTAGGCGCCCTAAGGTCAGATACAAAATCGCAGATCGTATAATCAGTTTCATGGCCAACAGCGGATATAATAGGAATATCTGAGGCAGCAACAGCGAGTGCCACTTCCTCGCTGTTAAAAGACATCAAATCTTCAAGTGAGCCGCCGCCGCGGCAAATGATTAAGACATCGCAGTCAGCCTGACGGTTGGCCAGCTCAAGAGCCGAAACAATATCGGGAATTGAGTTAGGGCCTTGCACAGCGACAGGATAAATTCTTAATTTAAAGCCAGGGTGCCGGCGGCGCAGTACGTGGACGATATCTCTTATGACGGCACCTTCAGGAGATGTGATAACACCGATTCGTCGGGGAAGAAAGGGAAGTTGTTTTTTTCTCTCTTCAGCAAACAGACCTTGTTTTTGCAGGCGATCTCTGAGTTCAATAAATTTGGCATACAACAGCCCTTCTCCGGCTTGCTCCATTTTTTTGACAATGATCTGGAAACGTCCGCCTGCCTCATAGATGCTTGCATTGCCGGTAATGATAACATGCTGTCCGTCATTTGGCTTGAAGCTTAACCCCGCCATTGCGCCACGAAAAAAAACGCAGCTGATTTGCGCTTTGCTGTCCTTCAGAGTGAAATAATAATGTCCGGAAGAATAAATTTTCCCGCCGGAGATCTCCCCTTCAACTGTCAGAGAGCTAAGTACCGGATCCGCCGCCAAAAGCCGGGATGCATATTGATTAACTTGGCTGACACTCAGTATCTGCATCGCTTTCAGTTTCCTGTAACTCCACTTCTTGCCGGGGCTCCTCTTCTTGTTCAGCCTCTTCTTGCGGTCCAAGCTCTTTTTTTTGCCCGGAATAGCTCCCCTCACGCTCCAGATTGCCCAAAACAGCATTAATATAAGAGCGTGACTTCTCATCACTGTACTTCCCTGCCAAAATGACAGCTTCAGAAATTGATACCGAAGTCGGAATATCTTTCAGATGTTTCATTTCGAACAAAGCCAGCCGCAAGATGGTCAGGTCGACCCGCGGAACACGTGAAATAACCCAGCCAATAAGGCGTGGGCCTATCTCCTCGTCCAATTCTTCCTTATTCTTTAATACTCCTGTGACCACCAGATCAAAAAAATCGGTATCCGCTCTGGAAAGACGCCACTCATTGAGAAACAATTCTCTTTGCAGGCTATAATCCTCAGTCTGGATTTCCAGACTGTATAAGAACATAAACGCTCTCTCGCGTGCTAGTTTACGACTCAAGCCGGAACACTCCTTCTAGGTGCTTAGCGAAATTTCCCAGGCGGAAACAATCTGTCAAATAGAGACCTTATCGCGTCCGGCTGACTAAAGTATCTCGCTCCGACATAATACCCTATCGCGCCTAAGATAAGAATGAACAGCATTTTGAACAAACCGAAAACAACCCACAGCAGTCCAATGGCCAGTCCAATAACCGCTCCGGTAAACCCTGATCCGCGCCGGGACACGCTCTCTCTTAAAGTTTGCCAAATCTGCTTGGGTGCCATGTCTCCAACCTCAGCGCTCTACTCGGGCTGTAATCGCTTCGACACGATTCACTTTAACCTGCACATCAGACACTTCAATGCCGGTGTACTTTTCTACATCTTTCTTTACTCTCTCTTGCAGCCTTGACATCATCAGGGGCAATTCGACATCGGAGTAAGTCATGACATTCATCGAGATAGCAATTTTACCGCCCTTATAAGGAGAAACCCAGGCTTTAGCCGATTTGACACCGGACTGAGACGCCTTAGCGGCGTTAAGGGCGATGTTCTCAATCGCGTCAACGCCGATGTCGATTGCGCCGATCTCATTTGATCTGACTCTCTGCCTGCGCATCCTGCTTGTCAGAATAGTCACAACCATAGTTGTCAGAGATACCAGAGCCATAACCAGACAGACTATCATCGTAATTGTCTTATAGGGCTGTTTTTGCGCCACATCGATAGTAGTCTCGATCATTCCCTTCAAGATGACCTCACTGGACATCATCAGGAGGAGGACAATAAATATAACTGCCAAAATGAAGGAGAAGGCAGTAATAATAAAACGGTTTACTCTATTCATTTTCTACTTGTTCTCCTATCTCGTATAGTTCTGATTCAACAGCGACAACTCCCATAACATGGACATTGACAGCTTCAACATTTAAACCGGTATAGAGTTCAACATCTTCTTTGACATGTTCCTGAATTGCCCAGGCGACATCCGGCATGACATAGCCAAATTCGATAATCGGATACACTGTAATCGCTACAGCATCAGAGCTGTCACTGCGGAAGGAAACTCTAACCCCTTTGCCCTCGTGGCTTACTCCAATCGATTCCTTGACAGCGACTATCATCCCCGGGTCAAGGCTGGCAACACCCTCAGTAGCCAGTGTCGCTTCCGCGGCATACTGCGCCACGAAGCCCTGAGACATCGTACGTTCACCCTTGACCGAAAAACGACTTGATTCTTCTGCCATATACTACGCGCGTTCCATATACTCGCCGCTTCTGGTATCTATTCGAATGATATCGCCTTTGTTGATAAACAGAGGCACCTTTAAGGTCGCGCCGGTTTCTACTGTGGCATTTTTTGTTGCTGTGGTGGCAGTGTCTCCACGTACCGCGGGCTCACAATCAGTCACCTCCAGCTCGACAAAAGTCGGCGGCTCAATATCTAATATCTCACTGCCCCAGAAAACCACCCTGCAAACCATACCCTCCTTGAGAAAATTCAGTTTTTCTCCCAGCATTTCTTTGGAGAGCGGCATTTGTTCATAGGACTCCGTATCCATAAAATAGTAAAGATCCCCGTCAGAATACAAATATGACATGTCTCTGCGACTGAGCTGAGCTTGCTCAAATTTCTCGGACGGATTAAAGCTTTTCTGCACAACACTTCCCGTCCGCAAGTTCTTATATGTGGTGCGCACAAAGGCGGATCCCTTACCCGGTTTCACATGCTGAAATTCTATAACCTGGTAGATCTGATCATCCATTACAAATATCACACCATTGCGGAAATCGCCTGC
This sequence comes from Bacillota bacterium, assembly GCA_035654855.1. Classification (GTDB taxonomy): domain Bacteria; phylum Bacillota; class Clostridia; order Saccharofermentanales; family DTU023; genus UBA1046. Next base: position 15,457 of record DASRVY010000108.1, read on the forward strand.
ACTTATCATAAATAACCTCCAAAAACACCCTACAGGCGTTTATTCATATTATTGATATTCTATTCTATATCTTTTCACTCCGCAAACAAAGCAAATCCCGCAATAGTTATGTTTTGCCAAAGTTGTAACTGAGTTTGTTTCTTTTCGGCCTCATTATTATATAGGAGAAAACATCTGCTGTATTTTGCTGTGTCCTTACTGCCCAATGTTCAAAAATCAAGTCAACTGTGAACAGTCGGCTGACTTTAAAATATTTCTTTGTACCCGCCATTCCGGCAGATAGTGATCGAGCAGGGCATAAAAT
>DASRVY010000109.1:0-12605 GCA_035654855.1 Bacillota bacterium
ATACCATTTGCGCTCAACTTCGCCTTCCTTGGCAAAATATGTCTTCATGGAAGATCCTCCTAACTATCTGACAGAAGGAGTCCTTGCCCCTTCAGACATGCAATTTGACATGCTTTGCCATGTTAGCAGGCTATAATCCGCTTGTCAAGTGTTTTTGAAAATATTTGACTAAAGCTGTTGAATTTACGATTTTAATGCTAAATACTCAATATTTCTCATTCGTAAAAAACATTATATCGACTAAAATATAGCCTGACTAAATCACAGCTCAACTTTCTTCAAGTCATCCGACAACTTGTCGTTTCTTAGTCTCTTGAAATTTCGTCTGTATCTCGATTATTCTTGTTCTTATGATATTTCTGTTTGCGCTTGTCTTTCCGGATGCTGAAACCCAAGAATAACAATATAGCCAGCAACGCCAACATCAATATTCCCAGAACGATTAAGCTAACATTGCTAAGATCTCCGCTGAATAAACCGGAATTTGCATGTGTTTCATCAGTATGAACCGCGGTGGGGACCGTATCTGTCGTCAAGGTTTTTTGATCAGAGTCTGTGGGTTTTGTCGTATCGGTAGAATCCTCTGTCTCCTCAGTCTCAGCCTCTGTCTGCTCCGGGATCACCGGTTCCTCTTCATCTGATTGGGAACTAAAACCTTGCCCGGAAGTTCCTAAGTCTTCTCTGATTGGCTCAACGCCGAGCTTCTCTGCTCCCTCTTCCAGTAAAGCCCTCATAAATATATCAATAGTAAGACTGGAGCCATCTACAGTGAGGTCAGCATCCAGCAGTGCTGCGATAATTTGACGGTTGTCATGCGTAGTGCCGGCGCCAACCAGACATTTGCCGGCCAAAGAAGTTGTTCCCGTTTTTACACCGTCATAGCTCTTAAAATATTGAGAACCATACAACTCGGGTGAAGATAAAACCAAACCGTTGGTATTGCACAGAATCTTCCAGCCGGCGACAGGATGTTTATTTGTTGCCGGCATACGGTAAAACGATGTGCTCACCAGACGACTGAAGATTTCATCCTGTAATCCTGTTTGAGCAAGAAGTGCCAAATCATATGCAGTGGAGTAGTGCCCCTCCACAGTAAAGCCGCTGGGATTTTTAATAGACGTATCTTTCGCACCCAAACTGTGTGCATATTTTGTCGCCTCTTCGCAGAAAGCGTTGCGGCGTTCGAGAGCCGTGCCGGATTTCGCAGGTGAATAATTCTCTGCCAGCACATTGGCACAATCGTTTCCGGAGTGAACCATAAGGCCGTAAAGACACTCCTCGGTAGTCAGCTTCTCGCCTTCCATAAGACCGACCCGCGCAGAGATTGATGACGGCAAAACTGTCGCTTCTTTTGATACCGTGACAATCCGGTCGAGATCGAAATCCGGGTGGTTAATCACAGTCAGCGCAGTTAAGATCTTGGTAGTGCTGGCCATGGGACGGCGGGTATGGGCATTGTGTTCGGCCAAAATCTTCATATTCGAGGCATCCACAACCACATAGGCCTTAGCCTTTACCTGCTCAATCTCAGGCCATCTGCTTTTTAATGAATTCTGATCTTCTGTAGTCCGGGTCTCTGTCTGAGAGACAGTGCCTGAAGTAGTTGCCTGCGTACCGTCAAGTTTCGAGGTGCTGTTTGAAGAGGTGACGTCCGGGGAAGTTTCGTTCTCCGGGGCAGTTACATTCTCATTTGCAGTCTGACTCTCAGTATTGACAATATCTCCTGCTGCTGCCGTCGTTACTGTCAGAGCCTGAACACCGACGCCAGGATAAGCAATCACACTTAAACTCATCAGAAGCGTCAACAGTAAAGCAACCGCCTTCGCTCCGCTATGATAACCTGTCTTTCCTCCTCTTTGCTTCCAGCGCACCCAGAGCGGACTGGACAAAAAGAGTGATGAGTAAGCACCGATGATAATGCCAAACATCATAGGCAGGGCAAACTCCGTAATGCTGGAAATATTGTAAAGATGGCCAAAGATATATGCGACGGTCACCGCCATAAAGGTGGCGAGAGAGGTATTAACTGAACGCGTCAAAGACTGCTGTATTGATTTATCGACAAGCTCATCCAAAGGCACAATTCCTCCTGTAAGACCTATGTTTTCCCTAATGCGGTCATATACAACGATAGTATCATTGATAGAATAACCCAAAATGGTCAACATAACGGCAATTATTGTCTCATTGATCGCATTGCCGATCAACACAGCAAAGAAGAAGACTCCCAGAATATCGTGCAGTAGGGCAAGCATAGCCATAACTCCTGCTGAAGGACCTGACATACTGCGGAAGGAAAACCAGATGTAGATGATTATGAGAACACTTGCCAGTAAAATAGCCTTCACACCGTTGAAGAGTGTTTCGCGCCCGATCAGTGGGTCAACCAGCTGCGAGGATGAGAGTGTAATATCGGCGTCCGGGAAAGCTTGATCCAGTATCTTATTGATCTGATCCAGCTCTTCCGGTGTCATTGATTTATTGCCGGCAATGTTCAACGAGATTTCGGATCTCTCATCAGCTATGGATACGATCATTTGAGCGCTGACTTCTCTGCCTAATTCATCTTTGACCAAAGAACCTGCTTCTTCCAGATCTATATCGCCTTCATAAGAATAATTGACTATGCTGCCTCCGCTAAAATCGATGTCAAGTTTGATCCCTCCGGTAACCGAAACGAGAACGCCTGTAAACAATAATATTGAAGATAAAATAATAAAATATCGAATATTTTTGCAGTAGCTGAAAGATTTGCCGGTATTAATTCCGCCTTTAATTGCACTTTCTTTTTTCTTGCCGTAAAGTCGTGGATTTTGAAAGCGCTTAAAGCTCGCTAATGACCCTATCATCAGCCTGGTCATCCAAACACCGGTGATACCGTTCAAAATCACACCCACCAGCAGGGAATAGCCGAAAGAGAGTGTCGTGCCTGAGCCAAAAACCATCAGCATCACTGCAGCTATGGCAACAGTGACATTTCCGTCAAATACTGACGAAAACGCTCTTTTAAAACCATTGCTCAAAGCTAAAGACAGGTTGCTGCTATCATTAAGTTCCTCCTTGATTCTTTCAGCCACGATCACATTGGCATCAACACCCATGCCGATAGAAAGAATAATACCTGCTATGCCCTGCAAGGTTAAGGTTTGTTGAGGTATTGAAATTGCCAGCAGGATACCTGCCACTTGCGTTAATAGAGATATACAGGCGGCAAAGCCGGGCAATCTGTAATAAACAAGCATAAAAATACAGATCAAAAGCAACGCAACTATGCCGCTTATTGTCATGACCCGCAATGCTTCTTGTCCCAAACTGGGGCTTATCGTCGAAGAGCTTGAAGCTTCAAGAGCAAAGGGCAAAGCGCCTGCATTAATTTTTTGTGCCAGATCATTGGCATACTCAACGGTAAAGTTACCTGATATTACCGCATCTCCGTCCAATATAGGTACACTCACAGCAGGAGCACTGATGATATCCTCATCCATAAATATGTAGAGGATTTCTTGATGCTCCGAAAGACGGGTTGTGACGTCAGCGAATCTCTCCTTGCCTTCATCTTTCAATTCCAGATGGATAATAGGAGTATTAGTCGTCGAGTCCAGTCCATAACGAGCCTGTTTGACATCAGCCCCTGTCAGGGCTACTGTGCCGTCCGGCTCACGGAAAGTGAGCAGTGCCATTTCCCCTAATTCCAGCAGTGCCTCTTCGGGATTAAAGTCTGTCTCATCAGAGCGCCAGGGAAAACGTACAGTGATTCGATCGCTGTCGCGACCGACGATAACGTCACGATCCAGGATTTGTTGATTATCAAGCCTTTGCGCGATAATGCGGCTGGCTGCATCCATCTGCTCTGCAGTTGGTTTGCCCTCAAAATCCTTGGGGGTAAAAATAGCCTCTACCCCGCCTCGGATATCAATACCGAAGCGGATATCACCGGCTCCCGGGATTATTGTCTTATCCCCTAATTTCAGACCGAATACAGAAACCAGACACAACAATAAAACGAGGACCGAAATAATTATTATCGTATATGGTCTGCCCTTAACTCCGACTTTAGCAAATGATCGCTCCGCCATATTTTCTCCTTGCTCAAGAATATACAATTATTTAACTCTAATCAAACTTATTCTAATTCATGTTTCTTGGACTTATCTATTAGCTTGTTTACAACCCTGATGCTTGATGTAATTTATGTTTTTGAGGTAAATATTCAAACTATTTGTATTGACTTAATTGTATTATAGTTACAAAGCTTCCAATGTGTTACAAATATACTTTACTTCCTCGATATTCGTTCAAATTTTCGTCTGGAAGGAAAGTGTTAAATATCTCTAAGTTTTATAATATTACACAATATTAGGTAATTTCCCACAATTATTTAATTTATGAAATATTATCCAGCATTTCTGACATTTGTCATATATTATGCCGGCCAAACCAATAATATTTCGTATATTAATGCTCTAGACAGCATTATTTGTAATTGTAGAATGAAAAGGGTAGATATTTCTCCCCCAAATAATACAATTTTAATAGGAGGCACTATAACATGGAAGGCACTATGAAAGCATTTGTCTACCACGGTCCGGAGAACATGAGTCTTGATCAAGTTCCCATTCCTCAGATCCAAAAACCAACTGACGCAATCATTAAGGTGACCACATCTACCATCTGCGGAACAGACAAACATATCCGTCACGGCGGTATGCCTGAGGTTGAGCCCGGCAGAATAATCGGCCACGAATTCTGCGGAATAGTTGAAGAAGTAGGCCCTAGCGTCACAAAGTACAAGAAAGGCGACAAAGTCGCTGTGTCTTGTGTAACTCAGTGCATGTCTTGCTACTATTGTAGACGCGGCATTTATTCGCAGTGCACTACCGGCAGCTGGATTTTTGGATATATGATTGATGGCTGCCAAGCTGACTATGTTAGAGTCCCATATGCCGATTCAGGCTTGCATTTGATTCCTGATAATTTGACTGATGAAGATGTTTTATTTGTGGGCGATATTCTCTCAACCGGTTATTTCGGTGCTGAGAACGGTAATATTCAGCCAGGTGATACAGTAGCAGTATTTGGCTCAGGTCCGGTTGGCATGTCAGCAATGGCTACCGCTCGCCTGTGGGGTCCTGCCCGCATCGTTGCGGTTGATATCGATGAATCCAGATTAGAGTTTGCCAAAAAACAAGGCTGGGCTGATTATGGCCTCAACCCCAACAAAGTTGATGTAGTACAGGCTCTGAAGGATATGACTGAAGGCCGCGGTGCCGATGTCACTATTGAAGCCAATGGATTCGAGCCAACCTTTAAAGGGGCCATCAACGGCGTTAGACCCGGCGGCACTGTTTCTTTGATCGGTGTATTTGAAAAACCCCAGGAAGTCGCTATGAACACCCTATGGATTAAGAATATCGCAATCAAAATGGGGCTGGTTAACGCTAACCGCATCCCGGAATTGATTGATCTGATCAAAGAAGGCAAGATTGATATGACTCCGCTCATCACCCATACACTGCCATTGTCTCAGGTCGCTGAAGGTTACGATATATTCGAAGAGCGCCGTGACAACGCTATTAAAGTCGTCCTTAAAGCTGACGCATAAATTTGCTGTCTATACTCTGTTCAGCGGTTTTTAACTTAGTCCAAGAACCGCTGACTGATACCAATTTATCTCTTTTTAACGCAGACGGCGCGGTTTGATATCCGCGCCGTCTGTGTTTATAATTGCTGAATATGTATGCAGTTTTAATATGCCTTTGAAATCCTTTAGCCTACTTTATTGCCATCAGCATCGGAAAAGGCAGGTACTACAGAACCTGAATAAGTTTCTTCTATAAAATCTTTAACTTTGTCAGTCTGAAGTGCGGACAAGAGCTTTTGAAACTTTTCGGCTCCTGCTTCGTCGCTGCGAACAGCTATGATATTGACATAAGGAGAATTGGCGTCTTCGATCGCCAGTGAATCCTCAACCGGGTTAAGCTCATGCTGAATGGCATAGTTACCGTTGATGACCGCAATAGCAGCATCTCCGTAGACTGTAGGAATAGCCGCTGCCTCCAGGGCTGTAAATTTCAAATTTTTAGGATTTTCAGTAATATCTTTCTCTGTTGCATTAACACCTTCAACGCCCAGCTTAATCAAACCTTGTTCCTGTAAGAGTAAAAGTGCGCGGCCACAGTTAGTTGTGTCATTAGGAATCATAACTTCATCGCCGTCTTTTAGCTCATCAAGAGAGGTCAATGTAGTGGAAAATATTCCCATCGGTTCGATGTGTATACCACCCAAAACTGAGAGATCAAGATCGCGCTCTGCGATAAATTCCTCAAGATAAGGGGTGTGCTGGAAGAAATTGGCGTCAATTTCACCTTCAGCCAGATCAAGATTAGGCTGAACATATTCAGAGTATTCTTTAATTGTGACCTTAATGCCTTCTTTCTCCAGATCATCAACTACCTGCTTGACGATATCCGCATGGGGGGAGGGGGATACACCAATGATAATATCATTGTCTTTGGCAGTTTCCTTCTTACCGCAGGCTGATGCAAAAACTGTGGTAAAAATCAACAGTAATACTAAAGTAAGGGCCAATACATTCTTTCTTTTCATTATTCTTCTCCTAAAAATAATTTATTATTGCGCTTATCATGCGCTGACGTATTCTTAGCGCTTAACGTGCGCCATTCGTGTTTGCGTCAATGTGACACCTTTTGAAATTCTTTGTTTATGGTTAATCATCCCGCCAAGAGTGCTACCGTCTATCTATGGATTACTGCTCTCGCAGGAACACTCCAACTATCTATGGTCAATCGCTCTGCTGAGAGCATTACCGACTAATTGAACCGCTTGAACCAGAATCACTATCAATATCACTGCGATCAGCAAAGCCTCCGTCTGACGATTATAGTAGCCCCAGCGTATGGCCAGATCTCCCAGTCCCCCGCCGCCAATCACTCCTGCCATCGCAGAGTAACCGATGATATTGATGATTGTCGTGGTCACTCCCTGAATCAGGGCCGGCATCGCTTCAGGAATGAGAACTCTAGTTATCAGCTGCGGTATTGAAGTACCCATGGCCAACGCCGCCTCTACTACTCCTTGACCGACTTCATTAATACTTGTCTCCATGATGCGCGCGACAAATGGTATTGCTGCCAAAGACAAGGGCACTGTCAGCGCCATTGTTCCCGAAGAACGCCCGGTCAAGATTAATGCAAGTGGTGCAAATACGATTATCAGTATGATAAAAGGCAGAGAACGGAATAGATTGATGATTATGTCCAGCACTCGGTAAAGAGTCTTAATAGGCTTAATGCCGTTTGGCTGGGTCAAAACCAGAACAATTCCCAGCGGCAGTCCGATTGCAATAGAAAATATGCTGGACACTCCCACCATTAGAAGGGTTTCGTATAAAGCCTGCAAATACTCACCCATTAATATCACCCCCTCTGTTTGATCCCTTCGGATCGATCTTCTTGATATGGATATTTTTCTCCTCCAGATAAGCCAGTGCCGCCTTAACCTTTTCCGGATTGTCTTCCGGGAAAGTCACTGCCAGCCAGCCCACCTGTTCATCCTGCAATATATTAATATCTCCGGCTAAAAGATTTATGTCTAACTCAAATCGCCGCGAAACATCGGATATCAGAGGCCTTGAAACCTCACCGCCAGCAAAACCAAGCCTGTAGACGTCGTCGTCGGCGAAGGCGCTTAGCTCGGAAAGCGGCCTCTCTTCATCCAGGCTGCGAATCAATGCTACAGTGCGCGGATGTTTTGGCTCCAGGAAAAGGCCTTTGACGGTATTTTGCTCAATTATCTCCCCATCTTCCATGACAGCGACATGATCACAGATTCGCCTGGCGACTTCCATCTGATGAGTGATCATGACAATGGAAATATGCAGCTCATCGACTGTGCGGCGCAAAAGATCAAGAATAAGAATTGATGTCGCGGGGTCAAGAGCGGACGTTCCTTCGTCAGAGAGCAGCAGTTTGGGAGAAGTTACCAAAGAACGAGCTATCGCAACTCTTTGCTTTTGCCCGCCAGACAGCTCAGAGGGATAAGCATTAGCCTTATGAGACAACTCGACAAAGCCCAGCAGCTCATCAACTCGCTTGGTGGTTGCAGCTTTATCTTTATTGTGAAGTTTCAATGGATAAGCAATATTATCCCTGACAGTCTTTTGCTCAAAAAGATTGAAATGCTGAAAGATCATGCCAATTTGCTGCCTTTTCTTGCGCAGATTTTTTTGTGACAAAAGAGACAAATCCTCTCCTTCAAACAAAACCTGCCCACTGTCCGGTTTCTCCAGCATATTTATACAGCGGATGAGTGTAGATTTACCAGCTCCTGATAAGCCGATCAGGCCGTAGATTTCGCCAGGTTCTACTGTGAAGGACACGTCTTTGACTGCTTCGACGGCTCCGTCCGGAGTCTTAAAGGTTTTATTGACTTTGCTTAATTCCAGCATCTGCTCTCCTCTATATCTTGCACTATTCTATGTCGTTTCTTTCCTTGACTGTCCTTAAACGATCTTAAATTGTTCACAATTCACCTTAAAAGTCATTTACTGTCAATATTATTTTCGAAAAATTCCCAATAAAAAAGGGAAGCACTTGCTTCCCTCTCACACACCGGATTACTCCGCCTTTTACAAAATGAAGAAGGAAGCAATAGGATGGCCGGGCATCATCATAGCTTTGGTCTTGATGTTGGCTGGAATTTTACTGTTGCTCAGCACGTTCATTTTTGCTCCCTTTCAATTACTATTTTCGAAATTGTATATATAATCAAAAACAAAGTCAACAACAAATTAATAATTTATTGATTTTTGACTTTCTGGATAGTCCGGTTCGCAGGAGTCCGCCCTCATATGTTCATCTTGCCCAATTAACACCAATACGCCTCTAAGGCAAAAAGGCGATCATATATAATGTGTTGAGTGATCAATGACGATCATATGCCGGTAAAATTTCGATAGTCAACTTTTAATAAGGTGTACAAAAGTGTATATTTTAAAACTATGAGGATTAATGTTGCCATAATATTTGGCGGGCTCTCTTCGGAATATGAGGTCTCGCTTCAATCAGCTTTCACTATAATAAGCAGTCTAAACAAGGACAAGCATCAGCCTGTTCTAATCGGAATCAGCCGTAAAGGAGAATGGTTCCGCTTTAACGGTGATATTGACAAGATCAAAAGTGATATCTGGTGCAATGATTTTGACTGCACTCCAGCGGTCCTCTCCACTAACCACTTAGCACCTTCTTTGCTGCTTATTGCTAATGATCGTATCCGCAGAGAGCCAATCGACGTACTCTTCCCGGTTCTGCACGGTAAATATGGCGAGGACGGCACAGTACAAGGGATAGCGGAACTGGCAGGAATCCCGCTTGCCGGCAGCGGCGTATTGTCTTCCGCACTTTGTATGGACAAGGAGCGGGCACATAAGCTGGTTCAGTCAGGTGGAATTCTCGTCCCTAAATTCACCACAGTCGGATACGACTACAAAAGAGGAGACCTTCTTCAGGAGGCGTCCGACATCGGCTATCCGGTTTTCGTAAAACCGGTTAAAGCTGGTTCTTCTTTTGGCGCATCACGGATACTGTCTTCAGCTGATTTAATATCCGCTGTAGAATTTGCATTGAGATATGACGATCGAGTGATCATTGAGGAAAATATCACCGGGAAAGAGGTTGCCTGCGCAGTCCTGGGAAACAAAGAGCTTATAGTTGGAGAGATTGACGAGATTGAGCTGTCAAACGGTTTTTTTGACTACACTGAGAAATATTCTCCACAGAAAACTACTATTCATGCTCCTGCAAGAATCAGTGTTGTTAAGTCCGCTGAGATTAAAGACAGCGCTAAAAAAATCTATAGAATGCTTGACTGCAGCTGTTTCGCAAGAATTGACTTTTTTTTAACCCCCATGGGTAAGGTCATATTCAATGAAGCTAATACTATTCCAGGTTTCACCGAATACAGCCGGTACCCTCTGATGATGAAGGCTGCAGGCTTTCCAATGGAGACTGTAGTAGATATGATAATCGAACTTGCATTAGATAGAAAGTCAGAATCTACGCTGTCAGACGATAAAGCTTAATCATTTCGGCGTTAAGGGTTACACCCCGGTCTTTGCGTCAAATTATTGACCTCAGGCTATCCCCAGCTGTTCCAGAATATTCTGGGCAATCTCATCTTTATTCACAACAGGCAAAGCCGTGACTTCGCCATCTATCATTTCAGTGAATATTTGCGGCAAGTCAAGTCCGATTTCCTGCTCCAGCTCAGAGACAAGAACACTGTTGCTGCGTCCTCGAACATATCCTCGGCCTAATAGAGCCTCACTCATCGTCCTGGTAAAGCGATAAGGGCTGTCGGTATTGAGAACAATAGCAGGAAAATCACCGCGTTGACGATCATTCCACGTTTCATAGGCGAAGATAAATCCGGCTGTATGAGGATCGAGCGCATAATCAGTGCGGTCATAAATGGAGAGAATTATTGATGCTATCCGTCTGTCATCAATACTCATAGCGTCCAAATATGACTGCATTGCCGCAGTATCATTTTTGTTCAGACGAATAATACCCTCATTGATCAAATCATTAAGGTAGATCGATGTCTGCACTGCATCTCTGCCAAGGACTTCATATAGCACGCGCTCAACATTCATAGGCAGGTCAACATCAAGACCCGGCAAATCCGTATGAAGCAGTTTTCTTCTCCTGCTGTAACTTCCTTCGCGGATAAGATCAGCAAGACCTCGATTGCGGTTGGTGGTCACGATGATCTTTCCAATAGGGATTCCCATTTCACGCGCATAAATAGCCGCCACTAATTCACTGCCGTTGCCGCTGGGAACTACCAGAGCCATACTTCCTTCACCCCACTGCAGCCTTCCACGGGCAAAAAGGCAGGAAGCAGCCCAACAAAAATAGGCAATTGAAGGAACAATTCTTACCCAATTCAAAGAGTTGGCAGTAGACAAAATAACATTGTGATCTCTAAGTGTGTTTACCAAATTCTCATCAGCCAGGCATTGCCTGATCTCTTGGGACAGCTCTTCAAAAGAAGCCGAAGAGTAGGAAGCAAAGCAATTCGACCCACAACCGGGTTTTAAGTGCTGCTCAGAACCTAACGGTTCACCGGTACTGGCAAAAAAAGCCATAACCGCAAAATCTTCCTTGTCAGCAAGGGTAGAAAGAGCCGCAATACCCGCACTACCTGTGGTGGCCGTCAAAAGAAGCTGCTGCATGTTATCTTTGGTGTTCTTCTTCGCCAGTGTCAGCAAAGGGGGCACAAGCAACATCGAATAGTCTTTGATTGACGCCGTCGGACCCGTATCAAGACGCAACAAATACAAATCGTCGTTATAGGGATTTAGCTGTTCCACAAAGGCAGGATTTTCGCCAAAATTATCCTCCGAGAAAACCTCATGACAGACAGCGGTCAACTCGTCTTTGCTGAAATCTGTCAGATATAGTTCCAATACCTGCGCTGCCGCTTGATAATACGGTTTTTCAGCTAAACTTAGTACCCAGTCCCGATCGACTTGGGGGATTGTTTGGGGTACGAACAGACCGCCGTCACTCGGTACTCCCTGACGCAATGCCTCCGAAGGCGAGCTAGGTTTATGTACGCCTCTAGTACTGATATATAACATCTAATCCCTCGAATCCTTCTAAAAATAAAAACAACTATCTTGAGAAAAATAAAATATAACATTATTAATGTAAATCAAGTCCGTTTGAAAACTGCAGTTAAGTAAATCATTTTGTACCAAACTTGGACATATAATCAGTCAGCATATCAGCTATGCCGACATCATCCTCTGCTCGGCTCTCCATTTCCTGCTCAATCCAAGACAATTTCCGGTCAATCTCCTGACGCTTAATTATCCCCGGGCGAATAAAGAAATAGAAGACCAAAAAAATAACGGAGCAGATTATTACAATGATACTGACAAACTGCAGCCAGCGGTTAGACCTGTTGCCGGTATCGATCTCAATACCTCTAGGCAAGCCGTCTTGCTCCTGCGCCCTGATCTGCTGCATCACTTCTTCCCTTTCGCGAGCAGTAGCCATACGCATTTTATCAGCCCTCTTACTGTGATCAGTCTTCTCCAGGATTCCTCCTCTGGCTAAATTAGCTTTCACTCCGGAGAGCTTGTCTTCTTTTTGTTTTCGGCTCCTGACTTTTTCCTGGGCGCGGATTTTTCCCTCTCGGGCTGCAAGTTTAGCCTCTCTTACAGCGTCAAAATCATCTTCTGACAGATCCGACAACTCTGCCTGCCGCAGCATTTTCTCTGCTGCAGAAAAATTCTTTTGCTGACCCAGACAAAGTCCGTAAAGGTGCGCAGCTTCCGCAAAAAGAGGAAACTCACTGGTAAGTCTATCTAGAGATATCATCGCTACATCAGAATTGCCATCCGCAATCTGCTCAAGCGCCCTGTTGTAAAGGCCTGCAGCTCGTTCATTTTCCCGCTCAGAAGCGCTGACCTGAATATTATCGCTGTTGAGCTCAGGCATATTTTTAATTGCTTTATCCCAATTCATGTAATAATCCTTAAGTATTTAGTTGCTGCCACGCAGTATATGACGAATATT
>DASRVY010000110.1:0-8215 GCA_035654855.1 Bacillota bacterium
AAAACTGACACCGATGGAAACCGTGAGCCCTATTTCTCTGCGAATGCGCAGACGCAATTCTTCTGCTGTTTCATAGCCGTCACGCCCTGTTTTTGTAATGTCAAGCCAGCACTCATCAATGCCAAAAGGCTCAACATAAGGAGTATATTCTTCGTAAATACTGCGCACCAGCTGCGAATAACGTTGATACAGCTTGCCCTGAGGCGCTGTCAGTGTCAGGCCGGGGCACTTACTCTCTGCTTCCCAGATCGCCTCGCCGGTTTTTACCCCCATTTTCTTGGCCAGTTCGTTTTTAGCCAGAACGATACCGTGCCTTTTGAGAGGGTCACCGCAAACTGCCATGGGGACTTCCTTGAGCTCAGGACGATATAGGCATTCTACACTGGCATAGAAAGCATTCAGATCGGAATGTAATATCACTCGCATAAAATCAATATCCCTCAAATTTACAATATGAACATATGTTCTTAATAGTCATCATATCTCAGAACAAACGTTCCTGTCAAGATGTTGAACAGGTTGATTTTAATTGATGGATTCAATTAATTGTGTTGATAAATAAAATTATGTGGCGTGAAATACTGTCTTTTGCCCGTTTTGACGTATAGTCATATTCAATATGATGAAGACAATTAATATACCGGTACAGAATAGATCTCTGTCAGCGTGCACTTAGGCAGATCACAGCGTTAAAGCAGATTAAACGTCTAAAGTTAAACAGGACGTCGGGCAGAAGCCAGGCAGAAAGCTTGTATGCCTTCCCCACAGCCAAAAGCAGTTAAACCTTCGCCGCTGGTAGCGGTAATAGCGACATTTTTTGGAGAAAGACCGGTCAATTCAGCAATCGCCCGGCGCATGGGCGGGATATGATCCACAAGTTTAGGTTTACTCCCCTCAACAGAAAAAGAAAGGTGTAAGAGTTCAATTTCGCCTAAAGTCTTAAGTGCTTCCTTAACATAAATCCTGCTGTCAGTGATACCGCAGCTGCACATTTCATCAGCGACAGCTCCCAAGATAATATCAGCAGACAGACCGCTGATGGCATTGACCAGTGCATGTAAGATTACATCAGCGTCACTGTTGCCTTCCAGACCCACTGTACCCGGTATCAGGATACCTCCCAGAATTAAGGGACGCTGAGAATCCGCAGAAAAACGATGACTGTCCTGACCAAGAGCCTGAAAATACGTGTATTCCGCCTTCAACATATTCAATCCTCACTTTGCAGACTTAGTGCAGCGGATAATCCAGTAACCGGCCTTTTTCTTCAGGACCTCAACCCCATCCCAATAACTCTCCAACTCAGTTAAGGTCGAGGGCGCGCCTTGTTTTTTGCGTACAACCAAATAAAATTTGCCGGTCGGTTTCAGGGCAGCGCAGCTCTCCTGATACAATCTGTATACCGTTTCCTTGCCAGCTCTGATAGGCGGATTAAGCAATATATAATCAAAGCTGCCGTCAATCTCGGTAAAACCATCAGACTCAATAATCTCAACATCAGATAAATTATTCAAGCTCAGATTATTGCTGACAAGTTCCAGAGCACGACGATTGACATCTGAAGCGACAATATCCAAATCCGGTCTCAGTTTGTGCAAAATAACAGAAACTACGCCATAGCCGCTTCCCAAATCCAGAAGCCGTCCCGCAGCATCCGGCTCTTCATCCAGAACAATGCCGACTAACAGGGCGGTGCCCCGGTCTATATCGGCGCCGGAAAAGACACCGCTATCGGTGCAAAAACAAAATTTGTGACCTTCAAATTCAGCTTCAATCAGCCGATAGCGATGATTCGATTCCGGTTCTTGATCAAAATAATGTGTCATTATTGTCTACTTATCAAAGAGATTCACCAAAGTTTTGACGTGTACGCCTGTCGCTCCGGCCGGCAGATAATGCTGCGGTTTGTCGAGAAAAGCTGTTCCGGCTATATCCAGATGCACCCAAGGCTTATCTTCATGCACGAAAGCGCCGACAAACTGTCCTGCTGAGATCGTGCCTCCCAGACGCCCGCCCGAGTTCTTGATATCAGCAATTTTGGATTCGTTGCGCTTGGCAAAATCCTTATCATTAGGCAATTCCCAAATACGCTCACCCGCAGCGTCAGCAGCTTTCATGACCTCCGCCAGAAAATCTGTGTTATTGGTAAGGGCACCGGAATATTCTTCACCCAGAGCGATCAAGCAGGCCCCTGTCAGAGTCGCCAGATCAATCACACGCTCACAGCCAAGATTATTGGTAGCGTAATGCACAGCATCAGCCAGTGTCAGACGACCTTCTGCGTCGGCATTGTCAATTTCGATTGTCTTGCCTGCTAAAGACTCAATGATATCGCCCGGTTTGTAGGAGCCGCCGGAGACCAAGTTTTCACAAGCAGCGATCACACCGGTTACGTTGGCCACAGGCTTTATCTTGCCTAAAACGTGCATCGCGCCGATCACCGAAGCCGCTCCGGCCATGTCGCTGTACATAGTATTCATACTGTCAGAAGGCTTGAGTGAATAACCGCCGGAATCATAAGTCAAGCCCTTGCCGACAAAAGCAGTGCATTCTGTGGCATCAGGATCTCCTTTATATTCCATCACTATCAAGCGCGGACGTTTTTCTGATCCTTTAGCGACATTGAGAAAGGCATGCAATCCGATCTTGAAGATCTCATCTTCCTCGTATACTGTGACTTTTATACCCAGAGGTTCAAGAGCCATTTTGGCCTTATCAGCCAAAGTCTCAGGATAAATTACATTCGAGGGTTCGTTAACCAGATCACGTGCCAAAAAAATACCGGTTATGAGCTGTTCAGCCCTCTTGATTCCCTCTTCAGTTTCCTTTGTACTGCCCTCTGTCAAAGTTAGATTAACCTTAATCTCCGGATTATCCTTTTTCTCTGTCTGGTATTTATCAAAACGATATGTCGATTGCAAGAAGCCTTCCGCGACTGCCTCTGCGCTTTTATGATTAGTCAGATCGTCAAGCACCGGAAGATTGACCTCAACCTCAGACAAACGGTGCTCCGCCAAGAGTTTTCCGACATTATAAAAGGCTTCCCTCAGCCCGTCATAACCGAGCTTGCCCAGCTCGCCCAGACCTACAATAATATGCCCTGCATTATCGAGCGAGGGGAAGAAGAATACTTCACCTAGCTTACCCTTAAAATCAATTTTTTCCCTGGCATACTCAAGGCTGGGAGTTGACTTTGCCTGATCCGAAAATACTAATTCGGTGGTTACACCACCTTTGCCATTTACTACAAATTTCATCTAAAATTCTCCTGTTGTCATTAAAGTTTAAATTCCGTAAATAGAATACCTCAATTCTAGCAGAGATACACAAACTGTTGTTACACCGCCAATAATAAAATTGAGACATAAGAAAATCTTATCGTATCTTCTGACGCAGACAAAAAAACAACGCCAATAGCGATTTGTTGAAGGCGCTCAGATTTTAATTCCGGCCAGATTAATCAGGAACGAAGTTTGCAGACATCAACCCAGGCGGAAGGTTTGGAATGGTGTTCGAGTTCCTGCAGCGATAACTCGATCGCGCTCTGATCATTTCCTGCAGCCGGATATAAAACCTGATTAGTTTTAAGAGATTCATCAAGGTAAACAGTAACATTTTCTTTAATAGCGAAAGGACAGACTCCACCAACATCATGGCCTACAAGCTCTTTGACTTTATCAACCGGGATCATTTTCGCTTTTTCGACGAAACGAGCCTTGTATTTGGGATTGTCAATTCTGACATTGCCGGCACATAAGATAAGAATAGGTTTACCTTCCACGAGAAACGACATTGTCTTTACAATTTGCTGCGGTTCGCAGCCCACTGCGGCAGCAGCCAGTTCAACCGTCGCACTGGATTCATCAAAATCCAAAATTCGATCTTCAAGTCCCGCATCGGTAAAATATTTTTTTACCTTAAGATATGACATCTCTTCCTCCATTGTTTCTCTTTAGTAAAAAATTCAATGCACGCTGCTCAGCTGCCCTGTGCGCTGCAATGTTAATAATAGAGGCAGTCCCAAAGCGAAAACAACTAATGACTGTGTAAGAGCAATTGATCCAATAGAAGCCAGCACTAAAATAAAATTGATCTCCTCCAGCGTCAGAAAAGGCAGATACACTCCTACAGTAGTTAAGTCCCTTGCTGAAAATTTTGTTGTATCAGTCTTCAAACTATATTTTTTCCACCAGAAGGGTTACATTATGGCCGTTAATGTTCCACTTTTTGCCGGAGCGATCTCCCAGCTTCAGAATTTCTACTGCTAAAATATCGGTAGAAATCTCTCCATTGCGATTTGACAGCATGGTCTCAATCTCAGTGTCAGCTTCATAGTAGAGCCGAATTCTGTCCAATACTTCAAAGCCGGCATCCTTGCGCATATTTTGCACTTTACTTACTATTTCGCGCATCAAGCCCTCTTCAATAAGGTCAGCAGTTAGTTCAGTTGCAAGGGCCACAGTCAGATTCGCATTAGATTCAGCAGCATATCCTGCAGCAGACTGCTCCTCGATAAGAAGATCATCTGTGCTCAGCTCATAAGCAGTGCCGTCAATCTCCAAGGTAATGAAACCCCTGTCATTTAGCTCCGCCATAGTATCCCTGCCGGAAAGCTCCGACAACATTTTTTGAGCTGCGGGAATATCCTTGCCCATTCTCTGTCCCAGAGTCCTCAGTTGAGGTTTGAAGCTATAGTCAAGCAGTTCTCCGGCACCCTCCAGCCATCTCAAATTCTTGATATTTAATTCATCCAATACTATTTCTATATACTCATCAGAGAGCTTTACTTCGGATACAACCAGAATCTCGCTTAAAGGCTGACGGTTTTTTATAGCAGAAGCATTGCGGGCGGCACGGCCCAGTACAACAATATCCAACACCAGCTTCATTTGCTGCTCAAGCTCTATGTCAATCCGGTCTTCTCTATACTCAGGGAAGTCCGCCAGATGAACACTTTCCGGAGCCCCTTGAATTCTCTTGCCAATCAAATTCTGATAGATAGTCTCAGCAGTAAAAGGTACGAAAGGAGCGGACAGCAAAGTCAGATTTTCCAATACCGTGAACAGCGTCAGATAAGCATTGATCTTATCCTGAGGCATATCCGGGCCCCAGAAGCGTTCGCGGTTGCGTCTGACATACCAGTTGGACAGTTCATCGGTAAAGTCCTGTAGTGCTCGGGCGGCATATAGGATATCGTACTTTTCCAGTCTGATGTCAACTTCCCGGATCAGGCTATGCATGCGTGAGAGGATCCAACGGTCCATAACGCCTAACTTGTTATATTCAAGCTTATATTGCAGAGGATCAAATTTATCTATATTGGCATAGAGCACATAAAAGGCATAAGTGTTCCAGAATGTACCCATAAAGCGTCTTTTAGTCTCATTGACAGCTTCACCGGAGAAGCGCGATGGCAGCCATGGCTGACTGTTGACGTAAAAGTACCAGCGCACAGCATCAGCGCCTTCCTTTTCAATAATATCCCAAGGGTCGACAACATTGCCTACATGCTTAGACATTTTGATGCCGTCCTTATCTTGCACATGACCCATGACGATACAATTCTTGAAAGTATTTTGTCCGAAAAGCAAATTGCTGATCGCATGCAGCGAGTAGAACCAGCCCCGTGTCTGGTCAACAGCCTCAGAAATAAAGTCGGCAGGATAAGTCAGATCAAACTGTTCGCGATTCTCAAAAGGATAATGATACTGGGCAAAAGGCATCGCGCCGGAGTCGAACCAGCAGTCGATCACTTCCTGCTCACGCTTCATAAGACCATGACACTTAGGGCAGTTGATATGCACTTCATCGACATAAGGCTTATGCAGTTCGATATCGTCAGGACAGTTATCCGACAGTTCTTTTAGCTCAGCAATACTTCCAATGGCAATCTGGTGGCCACAGTCCTTATTCAAACAGGTCCAGATCGGCAGAGGCGTGCCCCAGTAGCGTTCACGGCTAATAACCCAGTCCACGACTGATTCGAGGAAATTGCCAAAACGCCCCTTTCCTATCGATTCCGGGATCCAATTGATACAACTGTTCGTCTCCATCAGTTGGTCTCTGAGCGCAGTCATACGAATAAACCAATTAGTTCTGGCATAGTAAATCAAGGCGGTATCGCAGCGCCAACAGAATGGGTAAGTGTGAGTAAAATCCATACTGGAAATCAATTTGCCGTCGCGCTCTAACTTCGCGACAATGCTCTTGTCAGCATCTTTGACGAAGACGCCTGCAAAATCGGTAACGTCTTCCGGGAAGGTGCCGTCCAGGTTAACCAGCTGTACAAAGGGAAGGTCATTCTCGCGTCCGAGTCGAGCGTCGTCCTCACCAAAAGCCGGTGCGATATGCACGATTCCGGTACCTTCGGTTAGAGTGACAAAGGGATCTGAAACAACATACCAGGCATCTTTTTCGATTTGTTTTACTGTGTTGAAAGCATAAGGCAAGATTGGCTCATACTTCATTCCAACCAGTTCGCTGCCCGGCATTATCTCTAATATTTCAGCACTTTCGCCAAAAACTGTGTTCACAAGCGCCTTCGCGCAAAAATAATAAATATCCTTTTCACTGCCATCCACGTCGCGAGGTATCTTGAGCAGAACGTAGTCTTCATCAGCATTTACGCAGAGCGCGACATTGGAAGGCAAGGTCCAGGGCGTAGTAGTCCAGGCCGAGAAATATGTGTCTTCTCTGCCCAAAACCTTGAAGCGGATATAAATGGATTCTTCCTCGACCTCCTTATAGCCCTGAGCGACTTCATGACTGGAAAGAGCGGTACCGCAGCGCGGACAGTAAGGCACAATCTTATGTCCCTTATAGAGCAGCCCCTTGTTCCAGATCTCTTTCAGCGCCCACCAGATTGACTCAATATAGTCATTCTCGTAAGTAACATAGGGATTATCCATATCTGCCCAGAAACCGACTCGTTCCGAAAGCTCCTCCCATTCCGTCTTGTAAGTCCAGACGCTTTTCTTACACTCCTGAATAAAAGGCTCAATACCGTATGCTTCAATCTCTTCTTTGCCGTTGATGCCGAGTTTTCTTTCAACTTCCAGCTCCACAGGCAGTCCATGTGTATCCCAGCCTGCCTTGCGCTGAACACGGTAACCTTTCATAGTACGATAACGGGGAATCAAGTCTTTGATAACGCGAGTCAGGACATGGCCTATATGAGGCTTGCCATTTGCAGTGGGCGGCCCTTCGTAAAAAGAGAATTCAGGGCTTCCTTCTCGGTTTGAGACTGATTTCTCAAAGATTTCTTGCTCACGCCAAAAATCGAGAACTTTGTGTTCGCGATCTTGAAAGTCAAGATTGCTGTCAATTTTATCGTACATTAATGTCACCTCGTATTATGCTATTGCACTTATTATGTCACTAAGTTTTCGGTTCAAGTTCAACCGGGAAGACTTATGAATTTATACTGCCGGCCTTTCAGCATCGTCCTCGGACTCATCTCACGCTAAGAAATTATAAATTTCTAAGCTCCCAACTGTCAATTATAGCAGAGATTTACAGTTATCTACTGTTTACTTCTTAAGCAAAATCCAAAGTGTATAAATTAGGAGTTATCCGGCAGATACCAGACCAAATTCTTGATCTTTCCTATGCTGCGTTTGATTGTTTGATGTAGTATTGAAGAAATATTAATGCCGGCGGAGGATAAGACGTTTGAAATATTCAAATTTGTTTATTTATATTATAGCCGGCATTGCAGCACTTTGTATTCTCTATGGCTTTCTGGTTGAACCGCGACGTTTAAAGCTGACCCGCTGCGAGCTAAGGCTGCCAGGTCTGCCTGAAAAATGGCAGGGCCGCAAGATCGCCTTTTTTTCAGATATTCACGCAGGTACATTTTACACTCCATCCCTGTTTGCCAAGGCGGTGACGGCTGTTCAGGAGCAAAAACCTGACCTTATCTTAATTGGCGGTGACTTCGTTGAAGAACGAACTAACTTTAAGAAGGAGAGCTTCAGGAGCCATTATGCAGCTGAACTGTCAAGGTTAAGCGCTCCTCTGGGGAAATTTGGGATTTTTGGCAATCATGATACGGAGACATCTGAGAATAAAATTTATGTCCATGATTTGCTAAAAGACGCAGGTGTAACTCTTTTGGCTAATGACGCAGTAAATATCGATGATATGATTTTGATCGGTCTGGAAGAATCTTTCCACCAAAAACCTGATTTGCAAGCGGCAATGCAGAGAATAAATG
>DASRVY010000111.1:0-11624 GCA_035654855.1 Bacillota bacterium
CCGCCTTAGTATCGTTGGTTATGCGAGACACTACCTGCCCGGCAGGAAGCTGATCAAAAAACTCGATTGGAAGTTTTTGAACATGAGAAAAGACATCAAGCTGCATCTGCATAGAAATCTCATTGGCGGCCTTTTGCATCAGCAAGGAACTGAAATATCTCATAACAGCTGATAGAAGCATGATCCCAAAATATGCTGCCAAAACAAGAATAATGAAATTAACGTGCATGGAAGTACCTTCGCTAAGCCCATTATCCAACAGATATTTGACCATATAAGGTGCCAGCAGACTGGAAGCAACTGTAAGCACGGAAACCAAAAGCCCTTGTCCCAAAGTTCTTTTTGCCTGCAAGGTATATTTTAGAAGGCGACTTTGCCTCTTTTGATTTAATTTGTCTTTTTCTGCCTGCTTCAATACAATCCAGCCTCAATTAAACAAAAATTATGCTATTTCCCGTTTCGCCCGTTCCAGTTTTTGACGCTCATACTGTCTCATATACCAGCCGCCTGCGGCCAGGAGATCCTGATGTGTCCCTGATTCAACAATTTGTCCTTCGTCCAGAACTATGATGAGATCGGCGTGCATGATAGCGGATATCCTGTGTGAACTGATCAGGGTCGTCCGTCCCGCCCTTTTCGCCTTCATGGTGCCCAATATTGTTTCTTCCGTATTCGCGTCAACTGCAGAAAGGCAGTCGTCAAGTATAAGAATTTCCGGATCTTTCATCAAAGCGCGCGCTATGGTAATTCTCTGCTTTTGCCCCCCGGAGAGTGCAATCCCTTTTTCGCCGGCCAAAGTTTCGAGTCCCTCAGGCAATTGCTCCAAATCTTTGCGAAAATCTGCCAAATCGATCGCTTCCTCTATTGAGATTCCCGCAGATTTATCGGCGGTCAAATCTGCGTCTTCACCCCTGCTTTCGTCAAACGCCGCCAGCCCTAATTTATTGTCAGGATCGATCACCGGACGATATTTGGTTGCGGGCGCAGCTTCCTCTTCCGCTGACAGCTCTGCTCCCTCCGGAGCTCCCAGCTCAATATTGGAACGGATAGTCCTTGAGAACAAAAAAGGCTGCTGAGGCACATAGCCTATCGCTCTGCGCAGGCTGAGGCGGGAGTATATCTCAAGCGGCTTCTCTCCCAGCATGATTTTTCCTTCAGTTTGAGGATAAAACCGCAGAAGCTGTTTCAATAAAGTAGTCTTGCCGCTGCCAACCTTGCCGACAACGCCTAGAGTTTCTCCCGGCTGCAATTTTAAAGTTATATGTCGAAGCGAGGGGCTTTCAGCTTCAGGATAAGTAAAGCTTAGATCTTTGAACTCAATGCTGCCATTGCCTGAATAGTTTACCGCAGGGGAATCAAACTTCACATCCTCCTCATAAGACAAGATCTCCTGGATGCGTTCCATGGAGGCAGAGCCTTGCTGGGAAACATTGATGAATTCACCGACAGCCATCATCGGCCAGATCAGCATATCCAGATAAAAAAGGAAAGACATCAGGCCGCCTAGGCTGATCTCTTGTCTGGAGATGAGCATCGCTCCATAAGCTAAAGCTACTGTCATACTGACACCGCCTATGACACGGGCAACAGGTCCAAAGAAAGCGCTCATGCGTACAAGCGACATGTTCTTATCATACAAATTCTGAGCAGTCTTGATGAAATCGCTGATTTCCTCTTCGCCTTTATCATAAGCTCTGATGATGCGCATGCCGGCAATATTCTCCAAAACTTTATCATTCATTTCATCAAAGGCTTGCTGCGCGTCAAAGTATCTGTCATACAATATTTTGCCGATAGCCTTGGAAGAATAAATCAGGAGAGGCAAAGGCAGGACCGCAACAAAGGTCAGCTTCCATGAAACTGTGAAGACCATAACAAAAATTACGGCTAAAGGATAAAAAGTTGAATCAAAAAAGGACATCATGCCGTATCCCGCCATATCTGCGATAGCTTCAACATCGTTGGTAGCTTTACCCATAAGGCTGCCGGTTGAATTCTTGGCGAAAAAAGTGGGATTCTGCTTCAGATATTTGGTCACCAACTGGCGCCTTGCAGCCCGTGAAATTTCATCGGCGGCCAAGAAGACCAGATAGCTCCAAATATAGTTGACGAGGTAATACAGCATTATTACGACAACCAGGATCAACATATAGTTGTAAAAGGTATTAAGCTGAATCCGGCCGGCAACAATCAAATCAGCCAAATAGCCGATTGCCCAAGGCGGAATCAGGGCCATGACGTAGTTTAAGAGTAATGTAACAGAGGCGATAATATAGACTTTGCCAAAATCACACAAAAACCATTTATATTGAGCGTAGAGCTTTCGCAGCATAATATCCTCTCGATGATTTTGGAGTCTTTCACCTGTTTGACAGAATCGATATTATCGCAAGCTACAGCATTCAATAACATTCGGCAGTCAGGCAGACAGAGTATATTCTAAATTATTAAGTCTAAACAGTCGAGAGGTTTATCTTTGTACGGTATCTTTAACCATGCGGCAGGCATAAACTGTACAGCAATCATCTTCTTGGTTATATTTTTGTTTGTGATGACTCAATTCAATGGATCCTCTAATTTGTGAACTCAAACAATAATCATTATTTTAATTTCACATAACTTGTAAACCACTTGCCGAAATCCTCAGCAGATTTATAATGATCTGTATCTTCGGCAGCAACTGCATCCAAAAAAGCTTCCACTTGTCCGTCCCGGTAAATCACAACTGAAGGACAAACTTTAACATGCTCAGCCATTTTAGAACCTTCGATTTCAAAGAACATGATCTGATAGAAGGTAATCTTATTGGCTACCAAAAATTCTTCTACATACTGATTAAAATCATAAGCGTTGGCGCGCCCGCAGGTTGATACTTGGTACACCAATACCGCAAAAGAATCTTTGCCCTCTTCCAGCTCATTAAGCCTGCTGTTATCTATATCAATCAGTGAACCTGTTCCATAATACTGATCGTCTAAAAAAAATGGCTGATCTTTTGCCGTTAAGAAGTATAGGAGCAAACCAATCAGCAGCCCCGTGATTAACAGAGAAACAGCCAATATGATATTTTTACGTTTCATCCTCAATCCTGTTCAAAGAATCAAAGTCAATATTATGATAAGTGACCTTCCAAAAATCATAAGAGTCATCGCCATTGGCTGATTTGACTGTGACTTTGTTCTCTCCGTCGTAAAACCAGTATCCCCCGACATTATAAATTTTCCCCTCATCCCAGCCGAGATCTGTAAGCATGGATTTCATCATGCCGGCATAACCTGCGCCGCCGCACATCAAAAAAATATTTTTATCCTTAGGAAAATAATATTCTAAAAATTCCAGAGACTCGTCATAATTAGCGATATACTCTCCATCGCCGTTCTGCGTGAAGAGAGTCTCCCCCCCGTACGCTTCGCCAACTTCAGGGGGTAATTCTGTGACATTGACAATGAGAGGAAAAGGAACGGCCTCAAAGCCCTTTACAAATCCCGACAAATAAGAGTCTCCGCCAATATTCTCGTACACTGCGTCATCTATGAGCATCCTCATATCCCGATAAACTGTGTCTTCACGGTTGAGATAATCATCAATTGTTTCTTCGTTGATGTTTTTATCAACACCAAACATTTCACCATATATGCCTTCTCCGACAACGGGTTTGGGCAGCTTGCCGGATCCGGTGTTAAACACACAATATGATATGATACCTCCGGCGATGAAAGCTACTAAAATAATTATAATAACTGTTCCCTTGGTCTTCATAGGTCTCCCTCCTGCTGTCAAACTGTCGTGGTCTGTAAGCTATTCTAAACGAGAACAAGCTTTAGTATCTGCAATCAGTATAACATTCGGATGGAGCTGTAGGATTGACGCAGGGCATCGTGGCGTCACCTCACCTCGCACCATTCCATAAACTGCATCAGCCTTTTTTATTCCTGAAGCCAGCATAATTACTATTTTTGCGCTCATAATACCTTCCATGCCCATCGTGATTGCAGTGCGTGGAGTCTCATCAGGGTCGTCGAAAAATCTTGAATTCACTCTTATTGTGTCTTCGGTCAACTTTGCTTCATGTGTCTTGGCCATAAAGTGACTATCGTTTGGTTCATTGAAAGCAATATGCCCATTCTCGCCGATGCCCAAAACCTGTATATCAGTGCCTCCATAGGAATTAATGATGCCGTCGTAGACCTCACAGTGAGCAGCGATATCTTCTGCATTGCCATCGGGGACAAATATTGATTTCGGATCAATATTTATGTAGTTAAACAATTGTGTATCCATAAAGTAACGATAACACCCGGGATGGTTCCCGGGCAGCCCACAGTATTCATCCAGATTAATTGTCGTTACCAGAGAGAAATCCAATCCTTCTTCCCGATGAAGACGAATCAACTCTTTATACAAACCTATCTGTGAGGATCCGGTCGCCAGACCCAAGACTGAATTTGGCTTTATGCGTACCTGAGCCGCTACTATGCGTGCCGCGGCAAGACCCATTGCTTCATAGTCGGGGACACTCATTATCTTTATCATAAATACTCCTTAAATCACGCTGCCAGCTCTGTTTACTTCTGGCCTATCTCCTTTTCGCACTGAGGACAGTGAAATGGCTTGCCGCTTATCTTGGCTACTCTCGATGCCATAGCACTGCCACAATAGGGACAAGAACAAAACTTCAGACGTATGGCAAAGCCGATCACAAAAATTCCAATACCGACCCAAACCAAAAATCTTAAGCTGTCAGCAGAAAGACCGTACAAAATGATTACACTGGAGATAACGTAGAGCAGTATTCCTGTTTTTACCGCCCATGCAGGTATGAATCTCTTTTCTTCTGCCATTGTTCAAGTCCTTCCGATAATGAATAATTCGCAATTTGCATTAGGCTATAATACTAGTATCCATTCAGGCTGCAGTATGGATTTTGATTATAAACACTGTCCCAATACGAACATTATCCATTCCCTGACGGATACTAACTACTACATTATATACGTAAGCAACACTGAAGGAAAAAATATCCTTCGACAAAAGATTTTGATAAGGAGCGACGCAGATGAAAAAAGTGTTATTTTACGCCATGGAAGGCAAAAAAATGTGCTTTATGCACGTACTCATGAATGCTCTGCAGTTACACGAGCAAGGATATGAGGTAAAGATCATTTTTGAAGGGGAATCCGTCAAACTGCCGGCGCAATTAGAAAACGAAGGAAATAAATTATATCTCTCAGCCCGTAAAAACGGTTTGCTGGCAGGAATTTGCCTGGGCTGCTCTCTACAGCTTGGCGTATTGGAAATGAATGAGGCTGTTGGTCTGCCCTGGCTTGATGATATGAACGGACACGCCGGAATGCTCTCCTTTGTTGAAGATGGCTACGAGGTAATCTGGGCATGAGGGCGCTGATTCAACGTGTATCTTCCGCCCACGTTCAAGTGGGAGAGCGTATTGTTGGCAGTATCGGCCAAGGTTATCTGATTTTGCTTGGCATCAGCCGTGATGATGACCCCCACAGCAGTGCGCGTCTTTGGCATAAAATTGAGAATCTGCGCATATTTGAGGATAAAGAAGGCAAGACCAATCTCAGTCTAGAGCAGGTTGATGGCGAAGTCCTGATTATTTCACAGTTCACTTTATTTGCCAACTGCAAAAAAGGCAATCGCCCCAGCTTTATTGAAGCGGCTCCGCCGGAGCAAAGTGAAGAGTTGTATCACCAATTCATCGCACTGGCTAAAGCCGGCCTGGGGAATCGTGTTGCCTGCGGAGAGTTCGGGGCCGTCATGGATGTTCACCTGGTTAATCATGGACCTTTTACAATCTGGCTCGATACAGAAGAACTCTAGAACGATGAGCCGGACCGTTTGAAATAAGCAGGTAAGAACATAGTATCTTTGTGGGCGGATGCCTTGAGCCTTTGCAAAGAGAGGCTGCGGTGTTTTTCTGCAGCATACAAAGCAAAGACAACCGGTCCTGAACCGGTCATCCGCACCATATCTGCGCCGGTTTCCAACAAAGCCGTTTCTATGGATATGACATCAGTATCCTGCAGATTAGAAAAAACATTGAAAGCCGTCTCATTGATGCCGGCAAGATCTTGGCTGTCGATGGCTTTAAGCAGAGATTCAGTATCAGGGTGGCGCCAACACTCTTTGTCCAGCTGGTCAAGCTCTCTGAATCTTTCCGCTGTCGAAAAAGAAAACGGCGGTATAGCCAGAATCAGAAACCATTTCGGTAAAGATCCGAGTGGTTCTACAATTTCACCGATACCGCGGCAGCGGGCGATTCCACCGTGTAAGCAAAAAGGAACATCCGCGCCTATCATCGCGGCAAGCTCTGGAAGTAATTTTGAGGATAAGGGAGCAGCGGTAATTTTTGCCTCTGCTGCCAACTGATTCAACAGGCGCAAGACTGTTGCTGCGTCAGAGCTGCCGCCTCCCAGTCCCGCCCCCGTTGGGATGTGCTTCTCTAAATATATTTCTATCTTTAAATTTGTGGCTCCGGCTTGCTGACACCAGAGCTTTGCCGCTTTCACAGCAGTATTTGTCTCATCCATGGGAACCGGTCTTGTGCTTTGCAGTTCAATGCTTATTGACGATTCTTGACAGAAAAAAGCTCTATGTAAACCTCTATTGTTCGTCAAATGATCAGACTTGTCATGACAGACCCCTGCGGAGCTTTTGTTTTTCGGACATATTAATGGCGCCACTGCGATTGTGACGCCATCGGCAAGCGAAACAGCTTGCATTACACTATCGATATTGTGGTAACTGTCATTTCTGCGATCAAAAACATCCAGTGACAAATTAATTTTCGCAGCTGCTTCTCCCCTGATTGTCACCGGAGCAAACGGCATTGCCTTAAACTGGCGGAAGCGTCTCAGGGGCGCATTCCATGCTATCCATTTCTTTGTCAAAGCGTATTTCAACCACTTTAGTCAGAACATCGACATAACTAAAGGATACATATTCATCATAGGCCGATGTAACAGGACACCGCACTGTAAACACATTTGATGAACATGTGTCCAAATAACCTTCATGAATAATAGTGCGCTTCCTGCCGCCTTTAGACTTGAGCCAGATCTTACGTCCAATACGCTCTTCCAGACCGCTGCGACAGACTTTCAGATCAGATTTTTCGATCAAACGAATCACCTCAAAACTTTAAAATACCCGCAAAATACTACCCGATTATACTACCACATTCATGCCTCAAAATCAAGTATGCGGCAGCTAACTCGAGTCATATGGAATACTATCTATTGTGTTTTATGAGTATGAAATCACTAAATATAGTGGATATAAATATCTGTGCCGGGAAGAAGCATTATTTGCATATCGCTCTGCGATGTGACAGTAGTTTTTGTTGTCAATAAAATATAGCTGCACATGCGAAACGGGCAGGATCCGTATAATTTTTTGCTTTAGCTGTCACTAAGTGGATGATGTCGGATTCATCTGCCCGTTTCATTGAGGTGTACTTCCAAACAGTACTTCCTCCTTCCTTCACCCATTCAGATCTTTGCCGTTGCGCCGCACCCATTGAAAAGGGACGAATATGGCGACTAAGTAACAGCATAATGTCGCATAGTCTAGATGCTACAATGCCGAATTTCTTGATAACGATCCGATATGGCTAAGCGCCATGGGCTTTGCAGTCTGTCAAGTTTCATTCTGCTCAGTTACTGGGCAACTGATGGGTAGCTCCATGAATTCTTAAATTTAAGGTATGGAACTTAATAAAATGTTAGTCGATTTGCACAATTATGTCAAGTTTTTACACTCATTTTAAATGAGATTTTGGACCGGCACTTAAACTCAATTTGACATGAGACGTCGCACTTTTGCTCGCCCGCTGTGACATTGAAAATCCTGATTATCTGGCTGTAAAAAGTATTTCTTCAGCCACAGAAGCGGGCGGCAGTGACCGCAGAATCAATAATTCATGAATCGAGTAGGGGCTAATTTCTAGCCCCTCTCACACCACCTAGCGTGCCGTTCGGCACTAGGCGGTTCAACACAAATAATAATCTACACAACTAACTAACCCCAACCTGTCGAATATTTCTTTTGAGATTTTACGCAGCCCTGTCGTTCTTGCTACAGCTTGGTAGTGATTTCCAAAGCCTGCTGACTGTTCTGCCACCCATCTCGGGACACCTAATTTCATTAGTCCCCATATTCTCTTCTTTCGGCTTTTCCACTGCTTCCAGATGGCAATCCGTAGTCTTGTGCGTAGACGGCCGTCTATGCGTTGCATGTGACTTTTCATCTTGCCTATCCTGAAGTAGTTTATCCAGCCTCGAATGACCAGATTCAATCTTCTAATGCGCTCCAGCAGACCTATAGACCAACTACGTTTGCTCAGTCGCTTTAACTTTCTTTCAAAGCTCTTTACTGAATCCTTGTGTGGTCTGGCCTCCCACTTACCACCCATCTTAACAAAACTAAAGCCTAGAAACTTCGTCTTCGTAGGCCTGTTAACTCTGGATTTTTCTGCATTAACTTTTAATCCAAGTTTACGCTCAATCCATTGTGTAACACTTCCCATAACTCTATTGGCTGCTGCACTACTTTTTACTGTAATTATGCAGTCGTCTGCGTACCTAACAAAGCGTAATCCTCTTTGTTCTAGTTCCTTATCTAGTTCGTTAAGCATTATGTTGCTCAATATAGGGGATAGGTTTCCACCTTGTGGTGTGCCTGTTTTGGTATCCTCGTACTTTCCTTCAACCATCACTCCGGCTTTTAAGTACTTGCTTATGAGTGACTCTGTATCCGGGTCTTGGAGGATTTTACCTACCAAGGTCATTAGTTTGTCTTGGGGAACATTGTCAAAGAACTTTTCTAAATCTATGTCCACTATGTATTCATAGCCCTCATTTAAGTGCTCCAGCATTTTTATTATGGCTTGCTGAGCTCTTCTTTGGGGCCTAAATCCATAACTGTATTCACTGAAATGTGGTTCTACTATTGGTGTTATTACCTGCACTATAGCCTGTTCAATGACTCTGTCCATAATAGTTGGTATCCCGAGCTTTCGTACTCCACCACTAGCTTTGGGGATTTCTACCCTTAGCACTGGGTGCGGTTTATACTTTCGCTTCAAGATACGTTCCCGGATACCTGCCCAGTTTGCTGTGATATATGCGTCGATATCTTTCATCTCTATTCCATCAATACCACCTGCACCCTTGTTGGATTTTACCTTTTTAAGTGCAGTGTTCATGTTTTCTGGGCTTAGTATCTTTTCCATCAGTTGTGGCATACTCGTCTCTTTTCCATTTTTGCTTTCACACCTACTGGTCTTAACTCCTATGGTTATTTCTCGCCCTTACGTCTTTGGTACTTTAACCTCGTCAGACCTAGATATTCACATTCCTGTTTCCATTCGACTTCGTGTTGTTCGGTCCTTCCTAATTCCTTAGTACTATGACCTCTGCTGACTTCGTCCTAGTTCGTTGTTACTACGGAATACCGCCTAGGAGACCTCACGGGATAAGTCGTCAATCTTTCCTCGTCTACCTGCCTAATCTACCTGCATGGGTTACGATTGCCTTTTGGACTTCACCACTCTACGCCAGTTTATCCGCCAGACAGGCCTTGGTATTAGGTTTCTGTTCGTCAGGCTACGATTTCGCTATGGCTTCCTCTCTCCCACACCTCACGATGTGAAACTTGCCAGTCGCTTTTGGGTTCGTTGGCAACTACGCCCCTTGTGGACTTTCACCACAGATTGACGGCATGCCCGTCATACGCAAAAAACAACCCGGATTAATAATCCGGGTTGTATGATCCGGTAATATTGCGGCTTACAATAATTTGTCAGTAGCTTCTTCTTCGGACACATTGTCGCTTTGACCAAAATTATTATTCAGCTTATTTTCACGCTCAAACAGTTCAACTTCCAAATATGCCTCAGCTCTCTCCAAAATTCTGGCTTTGGCGGTCAACGACAGATGGTCAAAGATATCAATTAAGCGGCGCTTCATTTCCAGCTCGCCTGCTTTGCTGGCATTCACACCCCTATGGTAGGGAGAATCGGCATAGATATATGGCAAATGTGAATCTTTGCCGTCATTTTCGTCTGTGTGAGGCGCCAAAATCTGGTCCAAGCTCGCTCCAAAATAATCAGCCAGTTTCCTGGCAGTCTTAATATCAGGGAAATTCCTTCCGCTTTCCCACTGGCTCACTGAAGTTTGAGTGACATTCAACTTTTCAGCTAATTGCGCCTGAGTTATATGATGTTGTTTTCTTAATTGGCGAATATAGCTCATAATTATTCTTAGTCCTCTTTCTATATTTCGATATATCTATTATAACATCTAGATATTTACGATACAACATACTAAATTCATTATTTACAGTATAAATATAAATATATATAACTTATTGTGGCGAAATTATGATTTTGGTATTAAAAAAATATGACATATTATATGGCAAAGAACAATAGTCATCATCTTAATCACTGCCGCATGATTTCAAAATAAAAAAAGGATTGACAATTTACATAAGCTTTTTTTAATTGGCTATTAAAAATTAATTATGTATACTATAAGTTAGTAATTTTCAATTATAAATGAGCAATAAATCAAAAATATTTCTGGAGGAAAAAAATGAAACTATCAAAAAGAGTGCAAGCCATGCAGTCATCTCCAATCAGACGGCTGGTTCCTTATGCAGATGATGCCAGAGCCAGAGGTGTCAAAATCTATGGCTTGAATGTTGGCCAGCCGGATATAGAGACTCCATCAGTTTTTATGGATGCTATCCGCGACACTGAAGTCAAGGTGCTGGCTTATGCTAACTCAAAGGGCGACCCCAATTTAGTCAAAGCCACCTCTGATTATTACAAGAGAATCGGCCTGCCTTACGAACCTGAAGATATCATCATCACCAATGGCGGCAGTGAAGCTCTGATGTGGGCCTTTATCGCTGTAGCTGACGTCGATGAGGAGATTCTGGTGCCGGAGCCCTTCTATACTAACTACCGCAGCTTTGCGGCTCCCTACTCAGTAACACTCAAGCCCATCACAACCTATGCTGAAAATGGTTTTGCTCTGCCCCCGGAGGAAGAGATTGTAGCTAAGATAAACGACAAAACCAGAGCGATTGCACTTTCTAACCCGGGCAATCCTACCGGTGTGGTTTATACACGCGAAGAAGTTGAACTCATTGCCAAGATCGCCAAAGAGCATGATCTCTTTATCATAGCCGATGAAGTATACAGAGAATTTGCGTACGAAGGCTTGGAAGCCACAAGCTTTGGCGAGATGACTGACATTCTCGACCGTGTAATCATTATTGACAGCGTCTCTAAGAGATTCTCCGCTTGCGGTGCCCGTATCGGCTCGCTGGCAACTAAGAATAAAGAGCTCCCTGAGCAAGTCCTGAAGCTGGGTCAGGGAAGACTTTGCGCTCCTACTCTGGAAATGATTGGCTCTACTGCGCTTTACAAGCTGGATCCTTCTTACTTTAATCCGATCCGTGAACGTTATGAAGAGCGCCGCGACGTTCTCTGTGACGGACTGGCGGCTATTGATGGCGTCGTGTGCAAGAAGCCGATGGGCGCTTTCTATGCTATCGCAAAATTGCCCGTTAAGAACGCTGAAGATTTTGCCAAA
>DASRVY010000112.1:0-1303 GCA_035654855.1 Bacillota bacterium
TCTAACGCCGTAAATGGCCTGCAGCTGACAGTGGGTCCCGTGCGATGCGGCCCGTGAACCCCGCCAGGTCTGGAAGGAAGCAGCGGTAAGCGGTAAACCGTAGGTGCCGCGGGGTTGCCCGCTTCAGCTGCAGACCGGATACGGCGTTTTCTCTAGAGGAAGGAGCATTATCATGGCAAAAATCGCCTTTTATCGAGAATGGAGACCTCAAACTTTTGATGAAGTAGTGGGCCAGGAGCAGGTTGTCTTTCCATTGCGTCAAAGTGTGGTCAAGGGCGAGACCGGCCATGCTTATCTGTTCACAGGAACCAGAGGTACAGGCAAAACCTCACTGGCGCGCATTTACGCCAAAGCCGTCAATTGCCTGAATCCGGAAAATGGCAATCCCTGTAACAAATGCGAGATCTGCGCCGGCATCGATGAAGGAACTTTGCTTGATGTCATAGAAATGGATGCCGCTTCACATAACAGTGTCGAAAACATTCGCCGTTTGACCGATGAAGTGCTCTTTGCACCTGCCTTTGCCAGATACAAAGTATATATAATTGACGAAGCTCACATGCTCTCCCAGGGAGCTTTCAACGCTCTGCTCAAGACACTTGAGGAACCTCCGGCGCATGCGATTTTCATCCTGGCTACAACTGAACCTCACCGCATTCCCGCTACAATCATCTCCCGTTGTCAGCGTTATGATTTCAGGCGCATTCCCTTGACAGACGTGACTGCCAGGCTGCGCTTAATCGCCGACAGCCACAAGATAAATGTGACTGATGAAGCCTTGAGGACGATGGCAATTTTGGCAGAAGGAACCCTCCGAGACGCCATTTCACTGCTTGATCAGGCAAATACAGGCGTTGAAGGCGATATTACGCGGGACGCCGTGTTAGATCTGGCAGGTTTGGTCGACGACCGGTTCCTGGCAGACCTTGCTAATGCTTTGCTCTCCAAGCGGATTGATCAGCTGTTAGACCTGGTTAATCTGCTCTCCTTGTCCGGGCGTGACCTGATCCAAACCACAGCCGATCTTGCCCGCTATCTGCGCAATGTCTTAATCTGTATAATATCCGACAACCCCTCAGAAATGATTCAAGCTACCGAACAGTCATTAAACAATATGCTGCACTTAGCAAATCTTTCAGATATCAAGACATTGATTAATTTGATTCAGGGCTTATCCTCACTGCTGAGCGAGCTGCGCTGGACACCGGATCTGCGCACCAGTCTGGAAATTGGTTTGATAAGACTTTTGGGCGATGTTCCGGATTCAGTTATTGCAAAATTACACACCGGTAATGCAGCCGGC
>DASRVY010000113.1:0-5670 GCA_035654855.1 Bacillota bacterium
ATCAAGAATTATTACTGCGCCCTGCAGAGGTTTGTCAGAATTGAGCTGTGTAAGCCCGGTCACCTGCGTCAAACCGATCTCCGGCAGGCTGGATTCCTGCGGCCAAACCCTGAGTTGTGAACCATCAGTAGTAAGTAAGTCGGGGTTATTGTTTGTGAAAACCAAAGGCTCTTGCGCTGCGTCAGTTTCACTGCCATCCGGCAGCTCTGTGCCCTCTGTTTGCTCTGTGGTTTCATCTAACTGGGTTTCATTGTTCTCTGTATCGTTCTCCGCAGGCTGAGATTCTATAGACTCCGAAGCGGAACTGTCCGTTTCTTCATATTGCCCGGGATCAGGAGGCAGTGCTAAAGGCTTATCGACAACACCAAAATAAGACAGCACCAGTAAGATCGCACTTACCATGAGCAGCCAGGAAACTATTTGAGCTGCCTTTTTGGGTTTCACTTGCCGACACCGTATTTATCGTGCAGCTGCTGATAGACTAAGTCAGCTTTCTGCTTAATGTCCTCAAAGTTTTCGCCTTCAATCATAACTCTTATAATAGATTCAGTACCCGATGCCCGCACAAAGATTCGTCCTTTGTCTCCCAGCTCGTCTGCAATGCAGCTGATAGATTCTTTAATCTCCAAATCCTCCAGGGCTTTTGCTTTATCCGCATTTGCAATCTGCACATTGACTAAAATCTGTGGGAAAATATCCATAATCTTGCGGGCTTGACTGAGATCTTGACCGGAGTTTCGCAAAGCTTGAAGGAGACGCAAGGCGCTCAAAATACCATCTCCTGTCGTGGCATGCTCCAGCAATATCAGATGCCCGGACTGCTCGCCGCCCAGCACATAACCTGAGCGCAGCATCTCTTCCAGTACATAGCGGTCGCCAACCTGGGTGCATACAATATTGATATCATTTTCAGCAGCCATTTTCATGAGCCCCAGATTGCTCATCACCGTAACAACCAGAGTGTTTTTGACCAGCTTATCTGCATCCTTCATATCTTTGGCAATAATAGCCATGATGACGTCGCCGTCAATAATATTGCCCTTATTATCCACTGCAAGCAGACGATCGGCATCACCATCAAATGCCAGGCCAAGATCACAGCCTTCTTCCCGGACAATCTTTGCCAGCAAAGAAAGATCCGTCGAGCCGCAGGCAAGATTAATATTAATCCCGTTGGGATCAACGCCGACAGCAACAACCTCAGCTCCCAGCTCTCTAAATATTTCCGGAGCGATATAGAAGCTGGCGCCATTTGCGCAATCAATCGCTATCTTCATGCCGCTCAAATCAACTCGCATATGCTCAAGCAGATAATCTTCATATTCTCGGGAAGCATTTTCCAGCACCTTGCTATGGCCAATATCCTCTCCGCTGGGCAAATCAGTTGTCGCATCACAAGACCGGATCAGTTTTTCAATCTGATCTTCAATTTCATCAGAGAGCTTGTAGCCATCACTGGAGAAAAGCTTTATCCCGTTATGCTCAAACGAATTATGGGAAGCGGAGATGACAACACCGGCATCAAAGCCGTTTTTACGCGTCAAATATGCCACGCCCGGTGTAGGGATTATGCCCGCTAAATAAACATCCGCGCCTGCAGATGTCAATCCCGCAACCAGGGCGGACTCCAGCATAGTACCGGAGATCCTCGTGTCCCGCCCAACCACAAAAACCGGGCGATGTGCATTCACATCAGCCAGAACATTGGCACTGGCAAAACCGATTTTGTAAACAAGATCGGGGGTCAATTCTATATTGGCAATACCACGGACACCGTCCGTTCCAAAGAGTCTGGTCATAATACCTCTCAATCGTTGTTAGGGATTGCCCTCAGAAAAAACGTTGACTGTAACACGTTCCGGTAAGAGCTGTTCAGTATCTGTGTAGAACACGGTCCCGGTATCAATCTGCACCGGCAGATTTTGAATTCCGCTTTCAGTTATTTGCCCTAAATCAACAAAGGCTACAATATCATTAGCTGACAAATCCTGCAATAAGCGCTGACGTCCTCTGAGGCGTACCTGAACAGTTTCCAAAGGATAACTTTGCACGCCAAAACCGTTATCAGCTGCAACTTCTCTGTTTTTGTACTGGAGCTGGACAGTATAGTTTCTGGTGTCAATCGGGTTTATCGTAATTTGAACATAGATCCAAATGCCAAAGGCGATCAAAAAAGAGACAAAAAACAGCAGCGCTTTCTTTTTCGTGCTGACAGAGTCCGTCTTTCGGCGTTGAAATAATCTTTTGCGCCTGGAATTGAGCGCAGAAAATTTATTTGAAGATGAGATCCGATAACGCTCTGATACCTCGATATCATCAGGGCTTACTTTCCCGCTATCAGCAGATGTCTCACCCGCGGCATCTTCTGAGGCAATTTCGACCTTGTCACCACTTTCGCCTGTCTTATAAGCGGAGACGACATTGGCTGCTTCGACAGCACTTTCTGTCATTTTAGCTTTTTGTTTTTTAATTCTGTCTTGGCGGCTGGTCCATAAACGGCCAAGCCCGGTACGTTTTTCTTCAGGTTTGGCGCTGAGCAGCCGATGCAGTTGAGCGCGCAAGGCATCCGCACTGCTCAAGACATATAGTTTGCCGTCCACTGCGATTGAAATGGAGCCCCTCTCTTCCGACACTACCACTGAGATAGCGTCTCCCATCTCACTTGCTCCCACAGCTGCCCGATGTCTGGTGCCAAATTCCCGGCGCAAGTGATAATTATCTGAGAGAGGTACATGCACACGTGCAGCAGACACACGCCCGTCTCTAATCAGGACTGCGCCGTCATGCAGCGGAGAGCCTTGATAAAAGATTTGCTGCAAGAGAGAACTTGTGACCTGAGCATCAATGGAGACGGCGTTTTCCTGATCCTGCAGCTCGCCCAGTTTGGTCTGGCGTTCGATTATCATCAGAGCGCCTGTTTTGCTCTTGCTCAAACTATCACAGGCATTGACTATTGACTCGATCAGCCGATGGACAGTATCCAAACGATCATCGACAGAAAAGGTGGATGCGAGGACATTAAAGCCGCTCCTGCCGAAGGTCTCCAACGCTCTCCTCAGTTCCGGCTGGAAAATAACTACGAAAGCAATGGCAAAGAGAGAGACAGTGCGGTTGAGCAGAAAGCCTATAGTATCCAGGCCAACCATGCTGGCAAAAATTCCAAAGGCAAAGATCAGGATCAGGCCTCTCAGGAGCTGCCATGCCCTGGTGTCACGCAATAGCTTTAATATGTAGTAGATAACAAAGGCCGTCGCCAGAATATCAACAATAGCGAGAAAAGTATCTACAGGTCCTCCGAACAGCAAAAGTCCATCCGAAATAATCCTCCAGACATTTGAAAGAAACTCTTGTATTGACTGGAATAAATTGGATGGCACCTTCAATCCTCCGCTGGCAAATGATCTTCCGGCTCATATACAATGTAATTCCCGATTATTATAACTAATAAAGCTTATTTTTTACCAGTCCCCTACATTCTTTATAACCGGTTGTGTATTGTCTTATCGCTCATAATGTCCTTTTTATCGGACGCTGAATTCTCACCAGCCCACCTGTCGAAAGGCCGGAACAAGATAAGACAAGATGATTTCGGGAGTAACTGCTCTGGCATTTTTGAGATCAGCCAGTGCCAAATCCGCAGCCAGTCCATGTAAAAAAACAGCAGCCGGCGCTGCGACTTCCGGGATATATCCCTGGGCAAGCAATGAGGTCATAAGACCTGTGAGCACGTCGCCTGATCCGGCTTTGCTTAAGCCTTGATTGCCGCTGGTGTTGTAAAAGCACACTCCCAAAGGCAAGGCAGTAACAGTAGCGTGTCCCTTGAGCACGACAATACAGCCTGATCTCTGCGACAATTCTAACGCCGCGCCGGCTCTGTCCCGAGCCAAGAGATCTAAAAGATCCGGCGCCAGACGTCGGAATTCTCCCGGATGAGGGGTCAGCACCACAGGATTAAGTCCGCACTTTGCGCGCTTGAGAGTAATATCTGTCCAATTATCTTTAGCTGCCAAATAATTTAGCGCATCAGCATCAAGGAGCAGCTGATTGGCATTGCCGATGAGACCTGGCAATAGTCTCAGCCAGGGTGCCTGGCCTGCTCCGGGACCCACCGCTGCCGCCTGTATAAGCGGCAAAATCTCAGAAAGCTCGCTGTCTTCTCTCAGCTCCGCAGTTAATGCGGAAGGGAGAGCATCAGTCACAATGGGCACGATGTCCTGAGATGTTCGTACATAGGTATAACCGCATCCTGAATGCATCATTGCGCGGGCAGATAAAATCACAGCCCCGGGCATACCGCGAGAACCTCCAAGAATCAAACCTCTGCCAAAGTCGCCCTTGTTTCCATTCTCTCTGCGCTCAATCTTATGCGCCTTCAACCATTCAGATGTAATTGCCAGATGAAAAGTTCTATTGCCGTAAGAATCGTTTTCAGCCCCAAGATTTTCTTCCTGCCAAAGGTCCGGCATGCTGATGGGCGCGGTAATTATTTGGCCGGCAAAAAGACAGCCGGGCTCGGAATACAGACCAACCTTTGCCCGGCCAAAACTCACCGTATAATCGGCCTTGATTGCATCCTTGACCGCCGCGCCGGTGTCACATTCAACACCGCTGGGAATATCGATGGCAATAACCGCCTTGGCTTTACTGCCTAGCCGATTGATTAAGCTGAAGGACTTTTCCAGCTCAGGCGACAGAGGCCTGTCCGCTTGAAAACCCGAGCCGAAAATCCCATCCACGATATATTCAGGAGGAGCGACAATAGCGCGCTCAGCCAATTCATCCGCTGTAAGCACTGAGCCATCTAATTGGCGGTAGGCTTTTCTGTTTGCCTCAGCCTCCAAAGGCAGCTTTGTCTCCGGACAAAAATCAACAACAATAACTCTGCAGCCATAAGCCATCAGCTGGCGGGCAGATGCCCAGGCATCTCCGCCATTTTGCCCTGCGCCCGCCAAAATAAGGATTTCGCTGCGGCTGAAAAGCTCAAATCTTTCTCGCTCTGCTCCCGAATCTCTTCTTCTCTCTCGATATTTATTCGGTGCTGAAGACGCTAAACTGATAAGATCCAACACTGTTTCAGTTATAGCATTGGCTGCCTGCTCCATCAATACAGATAAAGAAAGACCTGTCTTTTCAGTCCAGGCCTTATCTAATATTCTTTGCTCATTTCCGGTCATAAGGACAATCCCGCCTCTTATCAGGTCAGTTGAGGCAAGAGAGAGATGCGATGAAGAAACTTTTTTCTTCTTTTCCATGTAATAACCAGCCGATCAAAAATTAAATATGTTTATCCACAGTGCGAACCAAATCTTCAAATGGTCTTGCACCTACCATTTTATCTACAATTTCACCGTCCTTGAACAAATAGAGAGTAGGGATATTCATGACGCGATAGCGCTCTGCCAATTCGGCTTCTTCATCGACATTGACTTTGCCCACTCCCAGTTTGCCTTGATAATGCTCTTCAAGTTTTTCCACACTGGGTCCAACCAGACGGCAAGGCGCACACCAGGGAGCCCAAAAATCGACTAAAAACGGTGTTTCACTATTGAGAACCTCTTCAGTAAAATTCTTTTTCGTAATAATTTTGGTCATTTTTATCTTTCCTTTCGCATTAAATCCAATATTTTATTCTGCGCATTTCGGCAGAACCATGAATATAATGGGCCTTTA
>DASRVY010000114.1:0-4577 GCA_035654855.1 Bacillota bacterium
GTAATCAATGTTCACAGTATCACCATCGACAATCGCACGATCCGTGACTTCCTTTGTTGTGGTGTAAGTTTCCAACAGATAGTCGATTTCTTCTTGAACGTCTTCATCGGATATTTGATGTACATCACTAGGGATTTCCAGCCTGGAGTAGGTGAACATATCAATGTGATCAACTGCTTTTATTCCAGTCCAAAAACCGTTATCTTCAATGCCGTCGCTATATGAAAACGCAATTATATCTGTATCCTCAGATGTAGTTGAATCACTGCATCCTGCAAAAAATACGAGAGATAGGGCGACTGCAATTAGCAGAGCAATATATCTATTTGGATTTTTAAGTATCCTTCTTTCATTTGAATGAGATGTGTTTTTAAAAATCTTTGCTGTATCTTCCACGCTAAAACTCCTTTAAGAAATGTGTAGAACTATGTGAGTATAATATACATAACAATCCTTTAATCTGCCTTTAATTATTGCTGAGGATATTTATTTGCGAGAGTGAGGTTTTTAAATTTGAGACCTCCGGAATAAATTTTTCGAGAGGGAATATTATGAGTGAATTGAGAGTATTACAGCTAACTTACGCGGTCAGCATTTAAGCTGAGGGTTTTGCCGGTAAGCCTTTTGTGCGCCGGCAATTGGTCTATATTATAATTTTGCTAATAGAATATTATTTGTGAGGTTAGGTCGTATGAAGAGAATTGCCTCTGATCGGATTCACACTATAGTCCTGTTAACGCTCCTCATCGTGTTTTTATCTGCTTGTGCAAAATCTCAATATGTCCATGCCGGCGGGTTTGCAGCTGCAGATGTCTCACCGGATGTAGTTACAGTTTCTGAGTATGCCACGACGGAGGACATGAACTCCGCCAAAGCAAAAATGGGTGTCCGCACAGGCAGTATTCAAGATGCTTATACAGAGCAATATCTACCCGACACAAACATACTCTACTTCGAAGGTATCTCTGACATGATTGTAGCCCTGAATTCCGGGAAGATTGATGGGTTTATGACTACAACCACACGTGTTCCATTCATCCTTCGTGAGAATAAAAACCTTTCAGCCATTGAACTGAAGGGTCCTCTGGATCAGGCAGCTTTTATGGCAGCTCGTACTGATTTTTCTGACAAAGTGCTGGAACAGCTTAATGCCTATATTTTATCATCACAAGACAGCGGTCTTTTTGATGAAATATATAATGAGTGGTTCAATGCCAAGGACAGTTATCCTGAAATAATTCCCCGATCTGCTCTGATAGATAGAAATGGCACAATTCGATACACAGCCCAGGGCAATGTTGAACCCATCAGCTTCATACAAGGAAGCGAACTTGCCGGTTTGGAGCTCGATTTGCTTAGCCGCTTTTGTCAGGAATACGGTTATGGACTGACAGTGACGGAGTCCAATATTGCCGGAATACTTGCGGGAATAACTTCAGGAAAATATGATCTTGCCGGCGGCGGCCTCGCTATTACTGAGGAGCGACGCCAAAGCGTTAATTTCACCGAAAGCTATCACTCGTACGGTCAATGGATAATCACACGTTCTGTTGATCAAAGCGGCGATTATGCCGGAGGAGATGATATCGTCCTTAGCTTTTGGGGGAAAATATCAGACAGTTTTTCCAAAACTTTCATCAAAGAAAGCCGCTGGAGGCTGATTGCCGGAGGTATTGGCGTCACCTTAATCATTTCGATCATGTCTGCAATATTCGGTACAATTTTCGGGTTTGGCTTATGTCTGCTTCGAATGAGCAAGAGGAGAGGCCCGGCCGGCTTTGCCAAAACATTTATAAGATTAATTCAAGGTGTTCCTTTAGTAGTGTTTCTGATGATTCTCTATTATGTCGTTTTTGGCTCAGTGGATATAAATGCCATTATTGTTGCAATAATTGGCGTATCTATCAATTTTGGTGTGTATGTCAGCGAAATGATGAGAACCGGCATTGAGGCTGTACCCAGAGGGCAGCTTGAGGCGTCTCTGGCTCTGGGTTACAGCAATGTACAGACATTTAGAAAGGTAATTTTCCCTCAGGCGGCGCGCCACATTCTGCCGGTCTACAAAGGTGAATTTATTGCTATGGTAAAAATGACTTCAGTAGTGGGCTACATCGCCGTTCAGGATTTAACCAAAGTATCAGATATCATCCGCAGCCGGACTTATGAAGCCTTCTTCCCCCTCATTATGACAGCCGTAATTTACTTCATAATAGCCTGGGCGTTGACATCACTTTTAAATTTGATCGAAATCAGAATTGATCCCGGAAAAAGGTCTCGGGAAGTGAAGGGAGTTATCGAAGAATGATTGAAGTTCGCCACTTGAGAAAAGAATATCCCAATGTTACTCCATTGACCGATGTCAATACCGTCATCAAAAAGGGAGAAGTCGTATCTGTAATAGGGCCTTCCGGTACCGGAAAGAGCACTCTGCTGCGTTGTCTGAACGGTCTAGAGCAGCCCAGCTCAGGTGAGATTCTTTTTGAGGGAGTTAATATCTTTGCCAAGTCAGGCCATATTGCAAAGGTGCGCCAAAAAATGGGGATGGTATTTCAGTCCTTCAATTTATTTTCACATCTGACCATAATAGAGAATACAATGATGGCTCCTGTAGATCTCTTGGGTATGGGCCGTCAGGAAGCATATAACGACGCCATGAGGCTTTTAAAAAGCGTGGGTCTGGCTGAGAAAGCTAAAAACTATCCTGAGCAATTGTCCGGAGGACAACAACAGCGTGCGGCAATTGTCCGAGCTCTGGCCATGCATCCGGAGGTCTTGTTATTTGATGAGCCCACCAGCGCTCTGGACCCCACAATGGTTGGCGAAGTCCTCGCAGTTATAAGGAATCTTGCCGGAGAAGGACTAACCATGGTGATTGTCACGCACGAAATGAAATTCGCCCGTGATGTTTCAAACCGGATTCTTTATATGGATCAGGGAATAATTTATGAGGAAGGGACCCCGGAAGAAATCTTTGACAATCCTCAAAAACAAAGAACCAGAATTTTTGTGAAACAACTTAGAAATTTTCATTATGATATTAAATCCAGAAATTTTGATTTTGTCGCAGTCGCAAACAGTCTGGCGGAATTCGCGCATAGGCACGCTCTGTCTTCAGCACAGAGTCTCAAGTTACAGCAGATATATGAAGAAATGTGTGTATCCGTAATACTGCCAGGATTGCCGGATGAGGGAATGTTGTTAAGTTTTGATGCTTCTTGTACTGAAGGGGGAGAAGAATGTGAGGTGGCCATGCGCTGGGAAGGCGAAGAGTTTAACCCTGTCGAAGAAGGTGACGAACTATCTGTGAAAATAGCCTTGACGAAAACAAAAAGCGCAAACTATTGTCATGACGGCGGCATCAATCTTACTCAAATATATTTTTGACATAATATAAGGGAGGCGTGACCTTCGTGGTTTCGCCTCCCTTTGTCATATCATTGGTTGTGGCAGGAGCCTCCCATGGGGCACTGTCCGCAACTCCCGCCGCAGGGGGATTTCCCTTTTTTCTTGTCCCGGATCATGACAACGATGACGGCTGCTACGACTAGGCCAAGTATGGCGCAGACTATGATTGTTCCTATATTTGCAGCAATCCAAGATAACATATCAGTAGCTCCTTTCGTGTTTAATTATCGGCTGACATCAACAACCGTGGTCAGCTTGGTGGTCTCTTTATAGGGTTTAAACAGCATATAAAGGATACCGATGAGGAAGGCTATGGCGAACATAAGACCGATTACATCCACATTGCCGGTAAACAGCCCGCCGAACTGGTTTATCATCAGTGCGATAACATAGGCGAATCCTGTCAGGTATCCGATGGCAAACCATGTCCACTTAGCGTTGTTCATTTCCCGTCTGATTGCGCCGATGGCGGCGAAGCAGGGGGCGCACAGCAGATTGAATACCAAGAATGAGTAGCCGGTGACGCCGGTAAATACATTACTCAGAGTGGTGTACACATTGCCGGACGCGCTGTACAAAATGCCCATTGTGCCGACGATATTCTCTTTGGCTATGAGTCCGGTGATGGAGGCTACCGCTGCTTCCCAGGTTCCCCAGCCAAGCGGCTTGAAAATCCATGCGATAGCGCCGCCAATGGCTGCGAGGATGGAATAGCTGATTTCACTTTCGTCCAACATACGGAATGTTCCGTTCACCACACCGAAGTAAGAGGTGAACCATACTCCGATTGCTGACAGGAGGATAATCGTTCCGGCTTTCTTGATGAACGACCAGCCGCGCTCCCACATGGAGCGGAGAACATTCTTCAGTGTCGGCCAGTGGTAAGCCGGCAGTTCCATAACAAAAGGTGCAGGTTCGCCGGAGAACATTTTTGTTTTCTTCAGGATAATGCCGGAGACAATGACAGAGGCCATACCGATGAAGTAAGCAGAGGTGGCCACCCACGCGCTGCCCCCGAAGAGAGCGCCTGCCATCATGCCGATAAATGGTATTTTGGCAGAGCAGGGGATGAAAGAGGTGGTCATGATTGTCATGCGCCTGTCGCGCTCGTTTTCAATTG
Organism: Bacillota bacterium; assembly: GCA_035654855.1. Lineage (GTDB taxonomy): Bacteria > Bacillota > Clostridia > Saccharofermentanales > DTU023 > UBA1046. Next base: position 4,526 of record DASRVY010000114.1, read on the forward strand.
TGCGCGACGCCATGATTCCCGGAATACTGCAGCCGGTACCGATCAACATAGG
>DASRVY010000115.1:0-7706 GCA_035654855.1 Bacillota bacterium
CAAGAGTGGATTTTTGCCGATGATGAGTATCCTACAGCTGACGATTGGTATGACGCTCTGATAGCTGAATATGGCAATCCTTATGATGCAGCTTCTGTTGAAATCGGTACAGACCTGCGTCCGAACGTAACTGAAATTGAACAAAACTTTATCCTCGAATGGGGACCAAAAGATGAAGACGCAGAAGAAGGCGGTGTGCCGAACATCGCAGGCTTGGTAAAGACCGGCGATAATACATTTGAAGTTACTGTCACCGGCTACGACGCCTCTGCTGTATACAAGCTCGGTATTGCAGTAACTCCGCTGCACTATTATGGCGATCCGGACCTGTACGACTATGACAATAACCAGTTTGGTCTCGAGTTTGGCAATCAGGAAACAATATTGGCAAAGACCGACTTCCCCATGGGTGCCGGCGCTTACAAATTTGTCAAATATGAAAATAAGACAGTTTTCTTAGAGGCTAATGAGAATTACTACTTAGGAGCCCCTAAGACGAAATATATCCAATTGCGCGAGACAAAGAATTCTGACGCTGTACAGGGTATTGTCGGCGGAACGATCGACGCCATTGTCCCGTCCTTTAACGCCGCTACTGTTGCAGAAATTGAAGAAGCCAACGGCAATGGTGAACTCGATGGCGATGTCATCGCCACACTGCTTTATGACTTCCTGGGCTACGGTTATATTGGCATCAATGCCGATACCGTGAATGTTGGCGGCGTTGCCGATTCTGCTGAATCAAAGAATCTGCGCAGAGCCTTTGCAACAATTTACGCTCAGGCGCGTAATGTGACGAATGATTCCTACTATGGTGACCGCGCCATGACTATTGAGTATCCGATTTCTAATACCTCATGGGCCGCGCCTCGTCCCGCGGATGAAGGCTATCAGAGAGCATTCTCTGTAGATGTCGACGGCAATTCGATCTACACAGAGGGTATGAGCAATGACGAAGAAAAGGCAGCCGCCCTCGAAGCTGCTATTGGTTTCTTTAAGGCTGCAGGCTTCACCTTTGATGAAGCGACCGGCAAGTTTACCGCTGCGCCTAAAGGAGCAAGGCTTAATTATGAAGTGATTATTCCCGCCGGCGGTGAAGGTGATCACCCTGCTTACGGAATCGTCTCTTCCGCTCAGGAAGCACTAGAGAGCATTGGCATCACTCTTGATATCAATGACCCGGCAGACGCCAACGTCCTTTGGACAAAGCTTGATGCCGGTGAACAGGATATGTGGACAGCTGCCTGGGGCGCTACCATCGATCCGGATATGTATCAGGTTTATCACAGCACCAACGCTCCCGGTCTGGGCGGTACAGACAGCAACCATTATCATATCGCCGATGAAGAGCTTGACCAGTGGATTATGGATGCCAGGGGCAGCGCTGACATGGCCTTCCGTAAGGAAATGTACAAAGCTTGCTTAGACAGAATCATTGACTGGGCTGTTGAGATTCCTAATTATCAGAGGAAAGAGGGCGTAATATTCAGCGCCGAACGCATCAATCTGGATACACTTCCCCAAGATGTAACACCTTTCTACACTTGGAGAGCGGAACTCCACCTCTTAGAAATGAATTAATCTTATTTATTTAGCCTTGGTGCGGCTTTAGCTGCACCAAGGATTATTGAGGAGACGATTTACTATTTAAGTCGCATGAGCTCGCCGCTAGCGGCGAGCTCATGTTCTATAACTAAGTAAAGTTGAAGGATTGAGAGTATGCGGAAGTTTATTATAAAAAGGTTATTTATCAGCGTATTCATTTTAATTGCGGTTACGCTGTTGATCTATGTACTGATGCGCAACCTCCCAACCAGTTATGTTTCAAGTATTGCCAGACAGCGCGCAGCGACCGACAAAACTAAAAGCTATCAGGACTGGCTGGATGAACTGGAAGAGATATACCATATGAACGATGGATATATCGAAGGCTACGTCAATTGGGCAGGTGAAGCAGTCCGGGGCAACTTTGGCGAAAGCTGGCATTTTAAGCAGCCCGTTACGACAGTTTTTAAGGATAAGATTTGGTATTCTGTCGTTTTAAATATAATCCAATTCATATTACATATTGTGATTGCCATTCCGCTGGGAGTTAAAGCGGCTGTTAAACAGTATTCCCGGACGGACTATATGATTACTTTCTTATCCCTGGTAACTATTTCATTCCCGACCTTCTTTTTGGCAGAGATACTTAAATACCTGTTTTCTACTAAACTTGGCTGGTTTCCGCTTTACGGCATGATTTCACGTAACCATGAATTTTTCTCACCATTTGGTCAGGCTCTGGATATAAGCTATCACTTTGTTTTACCTGTCGTCGTACTGGTTTTCCTGAGCATTGGTGGTTTAGTGCGTTATACTCGCACAAATATGCTAGAGGTCTTGAATTCTGACTATATCCGCACAGCACGCGCTAAAGGCGTCGCTGAGAGTAGGGTTATCAATTACCATGCTTTCCGCAACACCCTAATTCCTGTTGTGACAATTTTGGGAGGCTCGTTACCGGAATTGTTCTCCGGAGCTATGATTACTGAGACCTTATTCCAAATAGAAGGTATCGGCTACACGTCTTACCAGTCCATGACTCAGGGTGATGTGCCTTTTACAATGTTCTATCTGTCGTTTATGGCTATTTTGACTTTGATAGGTATACTGATGCAAGATATTTTGTACGCCGTGGTTGATCCGCGTGTACGCATTAGTTAGAGGGGGTTGATTAAATGAACGATATAGATAGCAGAAAAGATGATCCAACCCTGTCAAAACAAGAGCAGGCCGCTAAAGAGCGGGAAGAATTAGCAAAAGCAGCTGAGGCAGTCACGCAAGAAACGGATGAAGTTTATGCACTTGATGACGAGCGCAGGATTAAAGTTCTTTCTCCCAGTGCCCTTGTATTTAGACGCTTTATTCGTAACCGTCTGGCAGTCATAGGAGTAATAATTTTAATTTTCATGTTTCTCTTTTCTTTTGTTGGCGCGGAATTATCCCCCTATGGTTACCAGCAGATGTTCTACACCACAGAGGAACGCCTGCAAGATTTCGGCGGTGTTCAGCAAAACGATGAGCTGCGTTTTCTGATTAAAGAAGGTTCCAATTTCCCTTCCGGCGCTAAAGCTTATATGCTTAGGGCCATAGGCGAAGGCAAAAGCAGCTATGAATATTCCGGCAATGTTTATGGGATAGATGCTATTTCTGACGATGCCTATACAATTAGCGCAGGTGTCCAAGTCGCAAGCTTTATGCAGCTAGGCAAAAATCTGGTCTTTTCAAGCGAGGAAGATCTCCCGGATGGCTTGGAAGCAGTTCTCAGAGAAGCAATCGATGCTGAACAGGAAGAAATAGAATTCGAAGGCGAATTATTCACAATTGAGCCGGATGGCAGAGCATACAAAATATATTCAGCTGCGCCTGTTGTTCTGGCCAGTTACAATATTGTCGCCTTTGACGACCCTGAAGCAAGAAATAGCTACGAATTCCAGTTGGCTCTAGAGCAAGCAGTTGCAGAAGGTCCCGGAGAGCACGAGATAGAGTTTGACGGCACTGCATATGTAGTCGGAGTAGATGAAGAAGAGCAGGCAGAGATCAGCCTCCTTGATGGAACTCTCTACGCCACATTATCAAGGCACATGGTAAATGCTCTAAATCAAAGTGTGCACTTGCCGATAGGGTTTGTGGCTGCTGCGATTGAAGCTATTGACAACGATGCGAAATCATTTTCCTATAAACTTAATGGTGTGGAGCGAGAATTTGCCTTTGAGCTTAGGTATCAAAGATGGGTTTTGCGCGAAATGCAGACTGTTACAATTTACAATATGCGTTCAGCGCCGTCCAGTGAACATTGGCTGGGGACTGATGCTACGGGCATGGATATGTTCACCCGCTTGATGTATGGCGGCAGGGTTTCATTGCTGGTCGGATTTGTCGTTGTATTTATTGCAGTGCTTATAGGTGTTGTTCTCGGTGGACTGGCAGGCTATTTCGGCGGTATTGTCGACGTAGTTATTATGCGTCTGGTGGAAGTGTTCTTCTGTATTCCTACCTTGCCGATATTGATTATTATCGGCGCGATTATGGACGAAATGAGAGTTAGCGGCAGTTCGAGGCTGCTCTATTTAATGATTGTATTAGGTCTTCTCAGTTGGGCGGGGGTCGCCAGAATGGTTAGAGGGCAGATTCTCTCGCTGCGCGAGCAAGAATTTATGGTTGCCACTGAAGCTACCGGCATTTCAGTTTCCCGACGTATTTTCAAGCATCTGGTGCCGAATGTAATTCCCTTATTGATCGTCTACGCAACAATGAGTTTGGGATCAACAATCATTACAGAGTCTACTTTGAGTTTTCTGGGTCTTGGAGTTAAATATCCCACAGCTACCTGGGGCAACATTATCAATGGTGTCAGCACATCCTATGACATGAACAACTTCCCCTGGCTCTGGATTCCTGCCGGTCTCTGTATTGTTGTTACCGTGCTGGCCTTTAACTTTGTCGGTGATGGTTTGCGCGATGCGTTTGACCCGAGAATGAAACGGTAGGTGGAACATATGGCAAAAGATACAAAAACCGCCACAAAAGGCAAAAAAGTAAAACCGAAGGCGCAATATCTCTCTGCCCATGAGCAAAGAGTTATAGCCAAGCATAATCGGGATGTAATGAACCGATATGAGCGTCTTCGCTCCAGAGAAAATATTTCTGAATCAGAATATCTGAGTAAAATGAAAAATCCCGAGAGTGTTCTGGAAATTGATAACTTACATACATATTTCTTTACCGATACAGGCACTGTGAAGGCTGTCGATGGAGTCACCTTTGATATACCCGTTGGAAAGACAGTAGGCGTCGTCGGTGAATCCGGCTGTGGCAAGTCGGTAACGGCTTTATCAACAATGCAATTGGTTCCCAGACCGACAGGACAGATCGTTGAAGGCGAGATTAGACTGCGCGTATCAGAAGAAAAGGTCTATGATGTGGCTAAAATGCCGACTGAAATGATGCGCATGATTCGCGGCAATATTATCTCCATGATTTTTCAGGAACCCATGACCAGTCTAAACCCTGTCTTTAAAGTTGGTGAACAGGTAGACGAAGTTGTAGAATTGCATAATCCTCAGATGACTAAGAGTCAAGTGAAGCAGCGTACGATTGATATGTTTGATCTGGTTAAGATTGCTAACAGCGAAGGCGTATACAAAATGTTTCCGCATGAGTTGTCCGGCGGCATGAGGCAGCGCGCCATGATCGCCATGGCCCTGGCCTGCGATCCGGCTCTGATAATTGCTGACGAGCCTACAACCGCATTGGATGTCACTATTCAGGCACAAATTCTTGATATTTTACGCAGTCTGAAAGATCAGATCAACAGCTCGATTATGCTGATTACCCACGATCTCGGTGTAGTCGCGGAGATGGCGGATTTTGTCGTTGTTATGTATGCCGGCCGTATTGTAGAAAGCGGTACGGTACGTGAAGTTTTTCACACGCCCGCTCATCCGTATACAGTCGGGCTTATGGCTTCGAGACCGGTTATCAACCAGAGAGTAGATCGATTGTATTCGATACCCGGCAAGGTTCCCAATCCAATTGACTTGCCGGATCATTGCTATTTTTTGGATCGCTGCGAACATGCGGTAGACAGCATTTGCAGAGGCCCTTACCCGGGGCTGGTTCAACTGTCCGAGACACACTTCGCAGCTTGTCACATAAGGCCTGAGATGCGGCAGGCAAGGGAGGAGAACTAATGTCGACTGCTAATGTAAATGATCGAGCGGCAAGAGTATCTGCAAATAAAAATAATGGCGTATATTTGCCGCAAAATAATGATGCCTTGCTTAAAGTGCGCGATCTTAAGACATATTTCCCTATCAAAGACGGTATCCTGCAAAGAGTTTCCGGGTATGTGAAGGCCGTCGACGGCATCTCTTTTGACTTGAAACGCGGTGAGACTCTCGGACTGGTAGGAGAATCGGGCTGCGGCAAGACCACTGCCGGCAGATCCATATTGCGTTTGACACCCAAGACTGAAGGAGACGTCTTCTTCAAAGGTATGGATGTATATGATTTGAGCCGGGAAGAGTTACGCCAGATTCGTCCTCAGATGCAAATTATTTTTCAAGATCCATTTTCCAGCCTCTCACCCAGACTGCCGGTGGGTGTCATTATCGGCGAAGCGGTCAAGGAGCACAAACTGGTGCCCGATAACGAGTATGACGACTATATTGATCAGGTTATGATTGATTGCGGCTTGCAGCCGTATCACCGTAATCGTTATCCCCATGAATTCTCGGGAGGGCAGCGCCAGCGTATAGGCATTGCCAGAGCCGTTGCTCTCAAGCCTGACTTTATTGTCTGTGACGAACCGGTGTCCGCGCTGGACGTATCCGTTCAAGCACAGATTATCAATCTGCTGATGGACTTGCAGGAAAGCCGGGGGCTGTCATATATCTTTATATCCCATGACCTCTCCGTAGTAGAACATATCTCGGATATTATCAGCGTTATGTATCTGGGCAAACTTGTTGAAACCGGCAGCAAAGAAGATATTTTCAGAAATCCTTTGCATCCCTATACACAAGCTTTGTTTAGTGCCATACCGGTGCCGGACCCTGATTATAAGGCGGACAAGATACCCATTGAAGGGACAATTCCCTCCCCGTCGAACCCTCCTCCGGGGTGCAAGTTCCACACTAGATGCCCCAAAGTTATGGATATATGCAAGGTGGAACCGCCGCCTCCCAGTTATGAAGTTGAAGAAGGGCATTACACGCTTTGCCATCTCTATAAAGGACACAAAGTTGTTGACTATCAAGTGGATGAAGAGAAAGAGTAAACGGAGCCAGAGATTAGATTTTAAACAGAGATACAGTTAAAAAAAATGGCAAGAAAAATAGATGAACTGGATGATGGACGCGTAGTCGCAAATATGGATGTCGAAGGGATGCCCTGGACGAGGCCTTCGCTTTTTGATACCGCTGCCGGCAGATTTGCCCGCAAGGATCTTCGAGAAATGAAGGAGAAGCGGCTGGCCCGTGAAGATCAAGGCTTGGCGTCGCCGATCCAAGAATTTTCAGAGAAAGAGCTCAGAATATTTACGCGCAATTCGATCTTGAGCGCTTTGCTGGTAGCGGGCGTTTACATTACCGGATTTGTTTTGTTTATTCTTTTTTGTGTCTATGTCTGGTTTCGCTAGGGCATTGACAGATTCGGCAGCTGATTAGGGCTGCGGCGGAGAGAGTGTAATTACAACTATTTCCGGGCGGTTCCAGAAACGTATATGAGGAGAAACAGTACCGAGCCCGCTGGAGACAAATAGATATCTCCCACCGTCGCTGTAAAGCCCCTTCACATATGTTTCATGGTTCCCTACTTCAGGGAACCATTCATCATACGCCCACACAGCACCCAGAAAAGGCAGCCTAACCTGACCTCCATGCGAGTCCCCTGACACTATCAGGTCAAAGCTCGCATCTTTATATTTGGGTAAATTGGGGATATGGGCCAACAGAATGCTAAAATCGTCAGGATCAGCCACAACTACATTAGCCAGATTATAGCTTTCCCAAAAGTATACAGAGTTAATCCCATAGATATCGATAGTAGTCGCACCTATCTGCAGTGTTTCTTCATCGAAGGCCAGCACGTGGACGCCGAAGGAAGAGAGCAGATCGTGAAAGTCGTCATCATTGTCATGCTCACCGGTTACATAGTAGACC
>DASRVY010000116.1:0-3216 GCA_035654855.1 Bacillota bacterium
GAACCGGATATCTTGGAAGGATTCATTGACAAATTTTGATCTTTAGCCATGCGGATTGAGACAGGCTGGAAACCTTGCAGGAACGAGGCACAGCAAAGTTCGCGCCCGCAAACGCCCAGTCCGCCTATCATTCCCGCCTCATCTCTGACACCGATCTGCCTAAGCTCAATTCTCGTATGAAAGATTGAGGCCAGATCGCGCACTAATTCTCTAAAATCTATCCTGCCGTCCGCGGTGAAATAGAAGAGCAGTTTATTATTGTCAAAGGGCACATAAGCTGAAACCAGATTCATCTCCAGATTGTGGCTTGCTATACGTTCTTTCGCGATGGCCAAGGCCTCTTTCTCCTGGATATTGTTGTCTGCAAAATGTTTGAAGTCTTCTTCACATGCTTCTCTGATAATGGAGAGAGGTTCTTCCTGATAAATATTGCTGGGAAGCTGATAGGGAGGATCCATCACCTGGGCAAAAGCCTGTCCGTTTTCGTCTTCGACAATTACGCTGTCGCCCTGCTGCAGGGTCAAGTCATGGGCATCAGCCTGATAATAACGCGATTGTCCATGCAGTTGGATATTAACTAAATTTCTCATGTTTTCTACTTTCTATTAATTCCTCACCAGTGGCAACATATTTTAGCTGCAGCAAAAGGCGAGTGATTATCAACTCAAAATTAACATTTCTTTGCAGTGCTTCTCTGCTGTCTTCAACAACTTCAGCGGCATGGGTCAGTCTAATCTGAAGGTCCGCTTCCTCTGCGCTAAAACCTTCTCGGGCTTCATCATCAATCCAGCGTATGAAGCCTGTGTTCTTTTCTCCGCTCTCTTTGCACCCGCTAAGCGCCGTCAGCTTTTTTTGGTATGCGGCCCGGAGCCGGTCTTGCAAGTCAAAGTTTACTATCTTGTCCTCGGCTCCCCATAGGATACAAAGTTCATCTCTGATCAGACTGTTTATTATATTGAAGGCAGTGTCAGCCTGGTCTTTGTACTCTTTGAAGAAGGCGCTGCCGGCGGTAAAGAGATCGAGCTCGCTCGACTTATCCAGATTAAAAAAGATCTCAGCGGTACCGGATCTCAATTCCCTAAACCAGCCTCCCTGCGCCAACTCCAGCGCTCTGCCCGGAAGCCCCTCAGCGAAGCGAGCGTAAAAGGAGAGATCCTTTTCATCATACGGGGCCTTCATCTCTGTGGCGGAGAGACTTCTTTCATTGCTATGGTCACCGCTGACTGCGGCAAAAATCACTTGCTCGCCCGCACGGTCGTCTCTTACTGCAGAAGCGTACTTCCCCGCCGCAGGGTCCGCACTCGTTCTTGCGGCAGACAGCTCTTCTTGCAGGATCAGAAAAATATCTTCTTCGCTGCGGCGGTCAACACGCAGGCTGACAACACGTGATCTGACGGTAGGCAGCAATCTGGACGGATCGCTGACGGTAAGCACGAATCGGACGTGGTCCAAGGGCTCTTCCAGAGCTTTAAGCAGAGCATTCTGACCTTGCTCATTTAAGCCGTCAGCATCAATCACTATCACTTTATACTTTCCCAGACGGGGAAGCATAACCAAATCTTTAAGCTCAGACCGGACATCATCAGTCGGGATGATCCGTTTGCCATCTTCCGGCTTCAGCTCACTATAGTCAAAATGATTCTTCCGGTCATAATGATGACAAGAGACACATTCTTCACAAGCGCCATTTTCTGTCGGGAATTCGCACAACCATGCCTGCGCAATAAGATTCGCCAGTTTTCTCTTGCCGCTGCCGGCAGGACCGGTCAGCATAATGCAAGAATTATCTTTAGTCAGGATAATATTGCCCAGACGATTCTTGAGAGCAGATAAGCCGGTTATCCGAGAAAACCCCCGCTTGTCAGATTTTTTCGAAGTGCTCGACATTAACCACAAATACCGTTGCCCCGCCTATTTGGACTTCTACCGGCAGAGGCATGAAGGTCCCGCCCAGAACACTGGGTGTGACGCTTGAGCTTACAACCGCTTTCCTGCTCTTAGCAAACTTGCGGATAATGCCAAGAATTTTCTCCAACATCTCATCTTCAACAGCTGCCATCAAAGTGGTATTCCCGGATCTAAGAAAGCCTCCCGTTGAATTAAGCTTGGTGATGCGTTGGCCGGAGCGGTTGATCTCCGAGATAAGGCGCGGGCTGTCTTCGTCATTGATGATGGCAAAAATCAATTTCATGGAATTTCCCTCCTTACGCAAGAAATTATCTGTTCGTAGGTGTCTCTTATGTCCGGCTTTGAGATGACTCGCACCACTCGACCCGGTTCTTCCTCACTGATCTTGACATATCCGGTCCTGACTCGATCGCGAAAATCGTTAGATTCCAGATCCAGTCTGTCGGACTTGTTGTCGGTGTTGCGTTTTCCCAGTCTCTTAGCCAATTCTTCCGGCTCAATGTCTATCCAAATAGTAAGGTCGGGCCTGGTCTCGCCGACTGCGGCATTATTCACCCTTTGCACCAAGTCAATATCCAGGCCTCTGCCATAACCCTGATAAGCGACAGTGGAGTCAATAAAGCGGTCACAAAGGACATGCTTTCCTTGCTCCAAAGCAGGGCGGATAACTTCTCTTACCAACTGCGCTCGCGCGGCAGCGAACAAAAACAGTTCCGAGACATCGGCCATGGCCTGATGCTCCCGCTTGAGCAGAATCTGCCGAATCTGTTCACCAATCTGTGTGCCGCCGGGTTCCCTCAGCATTACCACGTCTTTGCCTTCAGATTTCAGGTCTGCGGCAAGCTTCTCAATATGCGTTGTTTTTCCGGTCCCGTCCACACCTTCAAAGGTGATGAAACAGCCTCTATCGTTCATTTGTCAATCTCCGCTGTTTTGTTAACTTTATTCTATCACGTTGACGCTTGGCATGTCAGGTTTATACACACCATAAACAGTGATATCCGCGCCAATTAATTGCTCAATCGCTTCTATGCGCTCAAGAGTGATTGTCTCTCCCGGCCAGATTAAAGCCACACCCGGCGGATAAGGCACAATCGCTTCTGCGGCAGCTCTGCCTAAGGCTTCACGAAGTCCAACTTCACGCTTGCGAATATTGCCGAACAACGCCCTTCCAACCGGAATCTCCGCCGGAGCGGATCGGTCGAGCAGTGAGTAAGCCCAGTCAATATCTCGCGCCTCGGGCTTAACCTTTGTATCCGGGCTAAAGCTGCCGGCAGATTCTTTGCCTTCGCCGGCGGCCAAAACTCC
>DASRVY010000117.1:0-6712 GCA_035654855.1 Bacillota bacterium
AGTTTCCGCCGCAGCAGCTTCTTTGGCAATTGCAGACTGCATATCTACTACTGACGCTGACGCTCCGTACATGATTTCATCCGCGGACTGCAAAATATTAGAATTTGCGCAATCGTTCTCATCTGCAAGTACACCCGAAGGGGCAATGGCTTCTTCTTTTTCTCTTTGTTCGCATTCTTTTATTTGCTTTCGCCGTATAGAAATAAAACCGTAAATTGACACTATCAGGGCACCGGAAACATTGACAATGAAATCCCACATAGTATCGGACAACGCTTTCTGACCGACCAGAAGTTCGCCGCTCGGCAGCATATACTTTTGCATATTCATGCCTAGCAAAGAATCGGCAGTGAATTCATAAATCTCCCACAAAACACCAACCGTAACGGAAAAGCAAAAACTGAAAAACGCCAAAAAGGCCGGCGACAGATTAAGCCTCAATCGATCCCAGTTATTTAAGATAGAAATCAGTTTGAAGCCCAAGGCAGCCAGCATACCGGCGCTGAAAATGTGCAGAATCGAATCCCAGTAAGCATAAACTTGGAAGAAATCCCGCACTTCTCCGAGAAAAACTCCGCCGTAGAGAAAAACATAATAAGTGATGGAAAGAGTGTCAGGAACAGGTATCTTAAGATTCTTTTCAATAAAGTTCGGCAGCCTCATTACGATGATACCGGCAATGCAGGACACCAACATCAAGATGTAATCTGACTTCAGGCGCGGAGTATCCGGAGGAACTGCATCAGCAGGAGTAATAATGATTCTGTATATTGCATACCCCACAGAGACGAAAAGAGACAGCCAAAGAATTAGACCGACAATCCTCTTTACATCGGCAGAGGTAATTTTCCGCTTGAACAATTTTGATTTTTTCAAATCATTTTCCCCCATTAATATATCCGTCCATTTTTGGATTACATTAAAAATCTGTACTGACCTATATTTAATTATACAATAGCCGCGATTAATACAACGAATAATCCGAGACAAAAATTCTCTGATGGCGTGAGAAATGCCGTAAAATCAGCTTTTACAGTTTATGACGAATTATCTTACCGCTGGTGGTCTTAGGCAAAGAGTCACGGAAAACAACAATGCGTGGATACTTGTAAGGTGCAGTCTTATGCTTGACATAATTCTGAACCTCTTCCTTGAGCTCTTCGGTCCCCTCAATGCCGTCAATCAGCACGATGCTGGCCTTAACTAGTTGACCGCGCTCAGGATCAGGTTCCGGACTGACGCCACACTCGAGCACATAGGGCAGCTCCATAATTACTGATTCGATTTCAAAGGGACCTATACGGTAACCCGAGGACTTTATTACATCATCCAGTCTGCCGACATACCAATAGTAGCCGTCTTCATCCTGCCAGGCTGTGTCACCGGTATGATAGAGTCCGTCATGCCAGACTTTTGCTGTCTGTTCATCATCACAATAATAGCCTGTAAAGAGACCACAGATCTCTCCCGGCAAGGCACGGATTACGATCTCTCCTGTTTCACCGGTTGATACAGGTTCTCCCTTTTCGTCAACAATATCAATGGGATATACGGGGACAGGCTTGCCCATAGAGCCAAATTTATGCTGATCACCTGTAAGATTTCCAACCAAAAGCGTGGATTCAGACTGTCCGAAACCTTCCATAATGCGAATGCCGGTTTGAATCTCAATTTGACGGAAAATTTCCGGATTAAGAGCTTCGCCCGCCGTAGAAGCATGTTTGATAGAGCTTAAATCATATTTGGAGAGATTCTCTTTCATCATCAGACGCCAGATTGTAGGCGGGGCGCAGAAGGTGGTAACTTGGTGCTTACTGATCAGGGGAAGCAGATCGGCTGCATCGAAGCGGTTGAAATCATAGACCAGAACTGCTGCTCCACACAGCCATTGTCCGTACAACTTGCCCCACAGAGCTTTGGCCCAGCCGGTATCAGCTACAGTAATATGCAGTCCGTCCGGATCTACATTATGCCAGTAGCGTGCGGTATGGAAATGACCCAAGGGATAGGTATAGCTATGCATGGATACCTTGGGGTAGCCGGAAGTCCCTGAGGTAAAGAAAAACAGCATGCTGTCCTTGCCCCCGGGGGTGTCTTCTCTGCGTGGATAAGAGGAACGATAAAGGCTGTGCTCAGAGTTAAAATCACGCCAGCCCACCGGAAGATTATCAGATATGCTCTCCCCCTGACCTTCAACAACTACCTTGATTTTTAGCTCAGGATGTCTTGTTGCAGCCAGTTCTGCCTCTCTCAAGGTTTCTTTGTCAGCAGTGCAGAAAATTGCGTTGATTCTTGCTTGAGAAAAATAATAATCAAAGTCTTTTTCCATGAGAAGATTGGTGACAGGAACAGCGATGGCGCCGATCCGGTTCAGCCCCATCAGGATAGGCCAAAACTGATAGTGGCGTTTGAGACAAAGCATAACCTTGTCGCCTGCCTCGATGCCCAACGCTTTGAAGTAGTTGGCGCAGCGACAAGAAAGGCGACTGATGTCAGCAAAGGAAAAACTCCTTTCCTTTTTATCACAGTCGAGATGCAGCATCGCCAGTCGATCAGGCTCTTGTTCCGCCATGACATCAAGTACGTCGTAAGCAAAATTAAATTTATCGATATTCTTGTAACGAATAGACACGGGGGTGCCATTCTCGTTTTCTTCTACATCGATATACGGCGCCCAGAGAGGCTCGGTCGTCTGAATAACTGCTGATTTGGGAGAGGGAATGCGGCTAGCCTGAGGTCTCGAATCGGCAACCTCGTCCGTCGGATTAAGCACTATGGCATAAAAATAGCAATCTTCGCCATTTACAGCCCGTTCACCGTGAGGATGCTCCGAGTTGAAGTAAATGCTGTCCCCGGGACCGAGAATCTCCTCATGTTCTCCCACCTGTACTTTTAGCTGCCCGCTGATGACAATGTCGCATTCTTGCCCCTTGTGAGTAGTCAGCTGCATAGCTTCGTGCTGCACCTCTGGGTCGTAGGCGGCGCAAACCAGCAGCGGCTCCGCAATACGATTTTTAAAGGGACCTGCTAAGCTAAAGTAAGTCATGCCGTGAGCCCTGTTGATTTGCTGACCCTCTCCCCTGCGCGTGACGGTATAAAGATCGAGTCGGGGCGAGGTTCCTTCTATGATCTCGGTCGCATTGACATTCAAAGCAAGTGCGCAGCGATAAATAAAGGCAAAAGTCAAATCGGCTTCACCTGCTTCGCAGGCAAGATAATGATCTGCAGAAACGTCAGTCAGCTCTGCCATCTCCTCTATGCTGAGCCCTTCTATTTCACGCAGCTCGCGGATACGCTGTCCCATGAGCTGTATTTTATAGTCCAGTGCATTGATTACCATTTTGCCCTCCCCGTTGCGTCAGACCCCAATTAAATGGTTGACTCTATCCGCCTGCAATAAAAGCATTATTCAGGCATAAAAAAGCCCGTCTCAAGATAATTACTTCTTGAGACGGGCAAAACCCGCGGTACCACTCAAGTTGCAGCTTAAAAGCCGCCTCTCAGACCCTATTGGCCTTGGACCTTAACGCGGTCAAATCGGAAGAGATCTACTGACACCCTGCACAGTGTGCTTTCTACTCTCCAGCTCCGGAGCGACCTCCGTCAAGCCTCTCTGCCGCGGTTCTCAGCTGGCACCGGTGTGCATTTCCCGCGTTCTCTGTAACAGATCCGGGCATGACAGACTCTCCATCAAAGCCGTTATAGTCCGATATACTAGCACAAAGGAGATCTGAGAAGCAAGCCCTTTATTTGTGCTCTGCAAAAATCCTGCCTTACAGCTTATAGCTGGCTGCGCTGAATCTTGCCATTGACGGTCTTAGGCAGGCTGTCACGGAAGACGACAACCCGGGGGTATTTGTAAGGAGCAGTCTTACCTTTAACATAATCCTGAATCTCCCTTTTCAATTCTTCACTTTCTTCCTTGCCCGGAATCAGGACAATACTGGCCTTGACTACCTGACCGCGGAGTTCATCGGGGAATGCTGAGACACCGCACTCGAGAACGTATGGCAATTCCATGATTACATTTTCAATTTCAAAGGGTCCTATGCGATATCCGGAGGACTTAATGATATCGTCATTACGGCCGACGAACCAGTAAAAACCGTCTTCATCT
The DNA here is from genome assembly GCA_035654855.1 of Bacillota bacterium. GTDB lineage: Bacteria > Bacillota > Clostridia > Saccharofermentanales > DTU023 > UBA1046. Next base: position 4,118 of record DASRVY010000117.1, read on the forward strand.
TCCCAAGCCTGATCTCCTGTATGGTATATACCGTCGTGCCATACCTGATCAGTTTTGAACTGTTCACCATAATAGCCTTGGAAAAGTCCGCAGGGAACCCCTTCGCCGGTATCTACAATAATTTCTCCGGGCTCACCTGTCTTGGCCTTAGTGCCGTCTGGCCGGATAATACTCATCTTATACAGAGGCGATGGTTTGCCCATTGAGCCCGGCTTGGGAGCTGTGCCTTTGAATGTTGCGACGGAAAGTGTCGTCTCTGTTTGTCCAAAGCCTTCACGAATTGAGACGCCGGTTGCCTGTAAGAATTGATTAAATACCTCCGGATTCAGGGCTTCACCTGCACTGGTAGCCTCGCGGACAGAGCTCAAATCATAAGCGGTGAGATCTTCTCTGATCAGCATGCGATAGATCGTTGGCGGAGCGCAGAAACTGGTGATGGGATAGCGGGACAACATGGTTAGCATGTCAGCGGCGTCAAAGCGGTCGAAGTCATAAGTGAAAACCGCAGCAGCACAGAGCCATTGTCCGTAAAACTTGCCCCACAGGGCTTTTCCCCAGCCGGTATCAGCAACTGTGAAGTGCAGACCGTCCGAATCCACGCCATGCCAATGACTGGCAGTAAGGTAGTGACCTAGAGCGTATTTATAATCATGCACAGCCAGTTTAGGATAGCCTGTCGTGCCTGAAGTGAAAAAGGCCAGAGAGGGTTCACTGCCGCAGGGAGCGTCTTCCGGGCGCTCATAGACTGAGCGGTAACGTTTAACCTCAGTATTGAAATCCAACCAGCCGTCTAAAGTCTTACCGCTGTTATTGCCGTCAACCAATATGAAGTGCTCCACGGTTGGACAAACATCACCTGCCTGTTTAGCGTAAACAGCAGTCTCATTATCTGTTGTACAGATGACAGCCTTAACCTTGCCCGCTTCAAATCTGTAGACAAAATCCTGTTTGTGCAATTGGTCGGTGGCCGGGATGGCAATTGCTCCCAGTTTGTGCAGAGCTGTGAGGATTGGCCAGAACTGATAATGGCGCTTCAGACAGATCATGACATGATCACCGCGTCTGATACCTAGAGAATAGAAATAATTAGCAGCACGGTTGGATTCGCGGCTGATATCCTCAAAGGTAAAACGTCGCTCTTCATGATCGACACCGATATGCAGCATGGCCAGTCGGCCGGGATCCCTCTCTGCGATGAAGTCCACGACATCAAAAGCAAAATTGAAGGCTTCTTCATTGCTAAAGCTTATGGCAGCCGGATTACCTTTCTCATCTTCATCAATCCATATGAATCTCGCTGCCGGATTTGGTGCGGCAACATGGCGGGCAGGAGGCTTTAAAACACTTTCCTTAGTCGCCTTGTACTCTGAAGGGACGGGAGTCTTTTCCGGCCCTGGAATAACAACTGCGACAAAAATACAGTCTGTACCGCCGACAGCAATCATGCCATGGGGGGTGGAGGAATTATAAAAGATGGAATCGCCTTCATTAAGAATCTCAAAATGTCCGTCAATCTGTACCTTAAGGCTGCCCTTAAGAATCAGGTCAAACTCCTGACCGCTGTGAGTAACAAGATCAATCGGCTTATCCTGAAGGGCTTCTTCATATTCGTACAAACAGTAATACGGTTCGGCCAGTTTGTCACGAAACCAGGGCGCCAGACTGAAAATCTCCACGCCTTCGCCGCCGGAAGTAATCTGACCTTTGCCGCGGCGAATAAGCTGATAGTCACTTAGGGTAGTTGCGTCACGGCCTTCCAGCAGTTCAGTCAAGTCTAGATTCAGCGCATTGGCAGCCTTATGCAGGAAAGAAAAGGGGAAGTCTTTAACACCTTGCTCGTAATCCTCGTATATCTCAACTGTAGTGCCGATTTTTTTTGCCATATCGGCAGTGGTATAGCCTGATAGCTCTCTCATGGCGCGCAGTCGGTGGGCTACATCTCTGATCAGAATGGTAGTGGTTTGTTGACTCATTTTGATTGACCCTCTTTTTGTATGGTATTCACGCCGGCTTGGAGGGCAATAAAAACGCCCGTCTCAAGCTTTGACTGAGACGGGCGTGACCCGCGGTACCACTCAGATTGCCGGCAGATTGCCGACCACTCAGCGAGGTTCTATCAAACCTCCGGCACTAACGCAGCCTGCGCGGAAGCACTTAATCTCAAAGCGGCGGCTACGTAGTTGATTAGCCATTTAGTCGCTGCAATTTCAGCACTCCGGTTCAGAAGGGATAGGTCTCTATGCGCTGTCCTCGGTTCTCAGCAAACACCGCTTCTCTGTGCACAGTTATGCATAGCACCGTCTTCGTCTCTACCGTTGGGAAGATTTTACCAAATTGCCGGATAATGTCAAGCTTCAACAACCGTCGCCTTGCAAACCATTATGGCGGCATAAATGAGGCGCATCTCTAAATAGTTTTGCGTTCATTTAAAAGGAAACACCGGGTCAGCACTTGCACTCAATTTGACATGAGACACTGCGGCTTCAGTGATAAGCAAGTTTTGGCTGCGGCTGCGTTTGCTCTGCCTATGCTTTTTATGATAAACTTCACGCATGTTGCGCAGTCCATCTTATGGTCTGCGTTTCTTAATCTCCG
>DASRVY010000118.1:0-3320 GCA_035654855.1 Bacillota bacterium
AAAGCTATAACCCAGGGACATGAAGCCTTAGGCGCGGCTTTTATCCGTCTGCGTTATAAAGGATTGCTCTTTTCCGGATCGGGCCTGTCCACTGATATAATCGGATCAAGCATCCGCGCTTATGTCAACGCTTTGAACAAAATCGCTAATGAAGAGAACTTTCAGAATAGATAAGATTTAAGGATTGGGTTGATATGAAACGCTCATTTTCTACCAAAGGCTGGCAGGAACATAGCTGGTCTGACTTTGTAGATCTCGCCGGACACCTGGGCTATAAGGGCATTGAGCTCTACTACGACACTTCCCTGCAGGCAGCCTGGCAGCTGGGACTGGGTGACAGGGAAAAAATTCGCGCCGCGGTCCGCCGGCTAGCGAATTTGCAGTTGGAAATACCCTGTGTTGACGCAGCAGGTGAGCTGCAGGATGTAGGAACTGATTACGCGGTAGAGCAGAGTTTCCGCGATGCGATCGAATTCGCAGCTGCGGTGCAGAGCCCTGCTTTGCGGGTGCGAACGCTGCGGGCGGATACGGATGAAGGCTTTTCAACTCGCACAGCGTTGATGAAGATCCTGCCTGTTGCAAAAGAATATGATATCACTGTGCTCGTAGAAACTGTCGGTCCTTATGCCAACTCAAAATCGTTATGTCAAATTCTGGACTCTTTTGCCGATGACCATCTGGCAGCGCTTTGGGATGTATCTCACAGTTGTCAGGCAGATGAATCTCCCGAGACGACAATTCATGCGCTCGGCGCTTATGTGCGTCATGTCCATCTCAGGGATGCTGCTGACGGCGGACAAAGGCTGGTGGGGGAGGGAGACCTGCCTCTGGATGAAGTATTTCTCGCTCTGGGGTCGATCAATTATGACGGTTTTATATCCTGCGAATGGTCACCGGACTGGCTGCCAGGCCTTACTGATCTTGAAGTAGTTTTAGCTCATTTTGCCGCCTGGACTTCGCAGTTTACCGCACCTGCTCGCTCACCTGCCCATCTTTACAGCAATAACAGGCGTACAGGAAGCTATGTCTGGAAAAAGGACAATCTGATAGACAAGACACTGCCTCAGGTGCTGGAAACTATGGCGGAAACCTTCCCGGACCAGACAGCTATCCGCTACACTACACTTGACTATACACGCAGCTACAGCGCCTTCAATTCTGATGTCGACCGCACTGCGCGCATGTTTATTGCACTGGGAGTCAGACCCGGTGATAAGGTAGCCATCTGGGCAACAAATGTTCCGGAATGGTTTCTCACCTTTTGGGCGGTAACAAAGATCGGCGCTGTTTTGGTCACTGTCAATACTGACTACAAAATATACGAAGCCGAGTACCTTCTGCGTCAGTCTGACACACATACTTTGGTCATGATAGAACGCAATCGCGACGCAAATTATGCTGCGATCATACAGGAGCTTTGCCCTGAGCTGAAGAGCAAAGATTCTGCCGGTTTTCTGCATAGCCGCCGCCTGCCTTTTCTGCGCAGTGTCATCACAGTAGGTTTTGACATGCCTGGCTGCCTGAACTGGAATGAAGCTATGCAGCGCCATGAAGAAGTACCGCAGCGAGAAGTATTGCGACGCGCTCATAATATCAATGTCAACGATGTCTGCAATATGCAGTACACCTCAGGTACAACCGGCTTCCCTAAGGGCGTTATGCTGACTCATTATAATATTGTCAATAACGGCAAATGCATTGGTGATCGCATGGATCTGTCGACTGCGGACCGTTTTCTGATTCAGGTCCCCATGTTTCATTGTTTTGGCATGGTGCTTTCAATGCTTGCCAGCGTGACTCATGGAACCACAATGTATCCTGTTCCTTATTTCAACGCCGGAACAGCTCTGGCAGCTATCGCTGCGGAGCGCATTACTGCCGTCAACGGAGTGCCGACAATGTTCATCGCTATTCTGGAACATCCGGAATTTGACCAGGTTGACTTCAGCTCGCTCAGGACGGGTATCATGGCAGGCAGCCCCTGCCCGGTTAGTGTAATGAGACTAGTTCAGGAGAAGATGAATCTTACGGAGATCACTATCGTTTTTGGCCAGACAGAATCCTCTCCGGGCTGCACTATGAGTACAGTGGACGATCCCATAGAAGTAAGAGTTACCACGGTGGGACGCCCTTTGCCGGAAGTTGAATGCCGCATCATTGATCCTGAAACCGGCGCAGAATTGCCGCCGGGGAAAGACGGTGAGTTCGTCGCCCGGGGCTACAATATCATGAAGGGTTATTATAAAATGCCCTCAGCGACGGCGCTGGCGATTGACGATGAAGGCTGGCTGCACACCGGCGACCTGGCTCAGCAGACTCCTGAGGGCAACTATCGCATTACCGGCCGCATCCGTGACATGATAATTCGCGGAGGTGAAAACATTTATCCCAAGGAGATCGAAGACTTTCTTTATACCCATCCTGATGTAAGAGATGTGCAGGTTGTGGGGGTTCCGGACAAGCAATATGGCGAGGAGGTCTGTGCCTGTGTCATCACCAGAGAAGGCGCAGACATAACAGCAGAAGAGCTTACAGAATTTACAAGCGAGCGGCTGGCCATATCCAAAGTTCCCCGTTATATCGTTTTTGTCGAAGACTTTCCCATGAATGCCGCCGGAAAGATTCAGAAGCATCGTCTGCGGGATGCGATGGCTTATGAGCTTGGTCTGACTGAAAACAGCTAAGCATCCCCTGTAAATTGAAGGCAGCCGTGTATCACGCCTTGCGCTAAAAACATAACGATGCCCGGCTCTGTTTCATCGAAGATTGTCTGCCAAATCGGTCTGCTAAATAATCAAGTCTTTCAACTTTTTACCACTACTCAAATCTGGAGCCTTTGGCTTTATGAGCGGATTGATCCCGGTATAGCTGCATCGTATCCGCAAAAATTTCTGCCACAGAGGGTGGTGTATAGGTGATTGTATTGGCCCCCGCTCTAATGGTTTCCAGAATACTTTCTTCTGTTGGACCTCCGGTTGCGATAATGGGATATTCAGGGCCTACCAACTCTCTGGTTTTCCGCACCAGTTCCGGCGTGTCCCTGGAACCGGAAATATTTAGAATCTTGGCTCCGGCATTTACTTTGCCCTCGATATCATCATAGAAGGAAGCAACCGTCGCTATGACGGGAATATCCACACTGCGGCACATCCCTGAAATCACCAGATTAGAAGTGGGACTGTTAACTACCACTGCAGCTGCGCCCATCAGCTCCGCCTGAAAGGCAATACCTATTGAGCGATTACCGGTTGTTGTGCCCCCGCCAACTCCTGCAAAAACAGGCACATTGGCGACAGACATTGCGGCCTGCGTAATGACCA
>DASRVY010000119.1:0-2171 GCA_035654855.1 Bacillota bacterium
TACAAAAATATTGCGGATCTCCCGGCCGCGCTCAGTCCGGATGGGGATATTTTGCAGATTAGGATTTGAGCTGGAGAGACGTCCCGTCGATGTCAGAGTCTGATGATAACTGGTGCGCACCCGGCCGTCCGGCTCTATAGCTGAACTAAGACCGTCCAAAAAAGTGGATTTGAGTTTAGCCAGGCTGCGATGTTCGATAATAAGCGGCACAATACCATGACTGAATGCCAGCGCCTCCAGTTCTTCCGCCGCAGTGGAATATTGACCTGTTTTGGTCTTGCGGCCGGGAGGAAGCTTCAGCTCTTCAAATAGTACTGTGCCCAACTGGCGCGGTGAGTTAAGATTGAACTCATGCCCGGCCAAAGCGTAGATTTTCTTTTCCAGATCACTGATATCCAGAGCCATATTTTTAGATTGTGTGTCCAATTCCTGCCTGTCTATCGTGATTCCCCGCAGCTCCATGTCTGCCAATACTCCGGCTAAAGAGAACTCCAAGTCCAACAAATCTTCCAGCTTCATCTCTTTGGCCTTGGCTGCTTGCTTATCTCTGGCCTTGATCATATTTTCAGCTCGGGAAAGACGCAGACTCTCTTCAGCTTCAGAAATCTGCGCCTTTGCAGCCACAGAGGCCGCATCGAGCAAGGAGAGCTGAGCGCCTTTATTGTCAGCGCCGACAGGATGAGGCCGGTAATCTGAAGCCAGAATACGACCTAAGACATGGTCCGGCTGCACTTGACCCTCAATTTGGTCGAGCAGATATGCCGCAACGCGCAGATCAAAAGGCGCTTTGGCATATGCCCGGCGCTGATAATGGCGCAAAAAGCTCTTATAATCCCAGATGACAGGATTGTTATCGTGTAAAGCCCCAAAGAGGTCTAAGGCTTGATCTTGTGGTAAATGCAGGACATGCCCCTGAGTTGATATGAAGCTGATAATCTTATCGAAGTCTTCATCCCAATAGACAACTACGTCGCTGCTTTTGATCAAATTGATGAATTCTTCCCCGCTGTCAGCCGCTGTGATTTCCCCCCCAAATAGGGAGCTTTTCTGACCTGCTTCCTCTTTGTATTCTTCCAGATCTGACTTGAGGTCAAATCTGTCTATCATGCTCTTGAAGTCCATACGCAGGAAAAATCGCAGCAGTTTATCGTCAGCCCGAGTGACCTCTAAATCAGACAGATCTTGCTCGAGATCAGCCAGGGGGACATCTGTGTCAATAGTGGCGAGCTCATAAGATAGTCTTGCCTCTTCTCTGCCGCCTCTCAGTTTTTCGCCCAAGGATCCCTTTATCCCGGCAGCGTTATCTAAGACCTCATCTAAATCGCCATACTCGTCCAATAAGCGAAGTGCGGTCTTCTCCCCCACTCCTCTTATACCGGGAATGCCGTCCGATTTGTCGCCCATTAGAGCCTTGAGATCTATTACCTGCTTTGGTGTTATGCCGTATTTTTCGTTCAGCTTTTCTGTATCAATTATTTCATATTGAGTGAAGCCGCCGCGGCTCAAGGGCATCAGCACATCCGTCTTGTCATCAATTAACTGCAAAAGATCCCTGTCGCCGGATACGATTGTGACATCATATCCCCGGGCTGCTGATTTTTTCGCTATTGTTCCTATCAGATCGTCCGCTTCATAACCTGCCAGTTCACATCTCTTTACGCCCAGCGCATCAAGCAATTCTTTGATCAGTGGCATCTGCAGCGCCAGATCGTCAGGCATGGGTTTGCGATCCCCTTTGTACTCTTTATATACTTTGTGGCGGAAAGTAGGTTCAGAGCGATCAAATAAGGTGCAAATCATGTCAGGCGCGATCTTGTCCTGATAACTGAGCAGCATATTTAGAAAGGCGTAGACTGCTCCTGTGGGCGTCCCACCCGCAGCAGTAAGATTCTGGCGTCCGGCTAAACCGTAATAGGCGCGGTTAGCAATGCTGTTGCCGTCAATCAGCATAACTTTTTTGGGTGTCAAAACAAATCCTCGTCTTCCTGATGCTATTTCCACAGCAGCCAAATTTGAACTGTATCTCGCATCTCTTGATTAATTATACCTTGAGCTGCCTGTTCACCGATATGGCTTAATTGTGCATCAGTTGACCTCAGGACCGCAAGCGCTTCCTCAAGATCTGTGTCAACGCTGACGAATGAATATTGATATTCCTTAAAGAATGCTTC
>DASRVY010000120.1:0-3114 GCA_035654855.1 Bacillota bacterium
TGTCACATCCAGATTGGGCAGCATTCTGCGTTGACCCACACTGAGAGATGAGAGATATTCCTGAGTGCCGTTACTGTACATACCCCAGGGTAAATCTGTATTAACTCCGAAAGCCTCTTGATTGAAGAAATTTCCCCAGCGGCCTATCGCGTGTCCTAATGGCAGATAAACGGCGATGAAATCAAAGATACGGCTAAATTTATGCTTTTTGAAAGCAGCCATAATCATGATCGCCAGTGCACCGCCAATTACACCGCCATAAAAGGCCAATCCACCGGATCGCAGATCGAGAATCCTCATTAGATCGCCCTTATAGGTATCCCATTCAAATACGACATAATATATTCTGGCTCCGACCAGTGCCAGAGGAATGATAAGCAGGTAGTAATCAGCTATCTGGTCTTGGCTCATGCCAAATTTTGGAGCATGTCTCATGCTGAGATAAATACAGAGCAAAAAGGCAATAGCAATGAGCACCCCATACCAATAAATGCTAAAGTGACGTCCGAAAATATCAAACTCCACAATTGTGCGATTAATCGGTATATCAAATATCCCTAAACCGGGGAAATCAACTAAATAGTCAGACATAATCTCTTATCTCCTTTACAGAAATATTATTCTACCACAAAGCAATTATTATATAGTCCTGCTCTGCCAAGAAATGTTCTATTCGCACGGAACTGAAACATTTGCAACTACAATGAGTCCCTGATCTTTTTTCTTAATTTTTAACTCTGCCGGAGCGGCTAATTGCTCTGAAGACTGAAAATACACTTGTCCATGATATTTCCCTTCCGGCAAAGGCACTATCTCATCAGGATAAGAGAAATGATATGCCTCACCGTCAGGAGCAGAGAAATCGCTGTTTCTTGGCGCCTGACCGTAATCTTGCTCAGAAAGTCTCCCGCAAAAATCCAGTTTATATACAGATCGCAGACTATCCACAGCCTGATGGACTTTAAAGCCAAAATTACGTCCTATAAGAGTATTGGCTTTATCTACTTCACCTTGCTTCAGGAATTTTCTGATGCGCGTACTCGATACTTTTGAACCGGCAAGGTAAATGTCTTCTATTACTGCCGACTGAACATCATGTTTCTTGCTCCAAGACAACAGATATTCTGCATCCCCTCCCCTGTCTGAGCCAAATTTCGCATCTTCTCCGACAGCGATGAAGCCTGCATTAAGTTTTTTAAGCATGCAATCCTGCAGAAATTCTTCAGCAGAAAGCTTATAAAGTTCAGGTACCAGCGGCATTAGAAAGACCTCTTCTACCCCCAAAGCAGCAAAGGTTTCAATCTTTTCTTCTACCGACATAATCAAGCCCTGAAAAGTATCTTTGTCGCGAAAAACAAGATCCGGATGATCTGAAAATGTAAAGATTGCCGGAATACGGCCGGATACTTTCGCATCTTTCAGCAATTCAGCAATCAATGCCTGATGCCCCAAATGCACTCCGTCAAAAGTGCCCAACGCTACTCCGCGTTGATGTCGGGGGACATTCATTTCAATGTCACGAAAAATCTTCATCTTCTTAAGAATCCTCGTTTCCTCTTTCTCTTAACAGCTCCTCACGAGTCACAAAAACCGTTTCAGGCTGAAATTTATCATCGTCAGTCAGGCGGGCCAACGCTATTAGACGACCGCGCCATAAGAGACAAATAATATTTTTTTGAAGGCTATTGCTGACGGTACTCCGCGCAAAAGCCGACTCAGACTCATTCTGAATGAAATCCGCAGAATCAATGTAAGCAGGTTGACCGCCGAGAAGCCGGCTTTGCCTGCCGACTAAGCCGGCTAAAGTTTCTGACGCCGATATAGCCATGCCGGAAGCAATCTTCAATGCCTGGGCATCGTCCAGATTTTGAGCCGGAAAATCACTGGCAGCCTGCTCAAGATCGAGAACATGACCTAACTGCCTGACAGTATTTACCCAACGTTTACTGTCTTGACCACAGTCGTCATAAAAAAGTGACTCCGCCTCTGTTAATGTAATAGCTTGTTCATTTGAAAGGCTGCCAACCTTGACTCGCTCCAGCTCAGAGGCATGAGCGGCACTGTCGAGCCTGCGCCCCAGCTCATCCGCCAGTACGCGAATATATGTGCCTTTACTACAATGGATAATTATGTCCAGATCTAATATTTTATCTTCCGGCGAGTGCAGTGAATATCCTTGCTTCACCCCTAAAAGCTCCGCTCGATAGATTTCAATCTTGCGGCTCGCTCTAGCTATCTCTTCGCCTCGGCGCGCATAATAATACAAGGGCTTGCCCTCGACCTTAACTGCTGAGTACATAGGTGGCTTTTGTTCCTGCACACCGACAAGTGAGCCTACGGCAAAGCGAATTATCTGAGAATCATGTTCCAACAGTTCAAGAATACGCTCCTCAGAAAGAGGTGATTTGGCAACAACAGCTCCCTGCCGGTCCATGGTATCAGTAGCAATACCTAAGACAACTTGGACCCGATAAACTTTATCATGGTCCATCAAGTACTGTGTCAAACGCGTCCCCCGTCCAAACACAATCGGCAAAAGTCCAACTGCGAAAGGGTCTAAGGTTCCCAAGTGTCCAACCTTTTTCCGGCCAAGCATTTTACGTACACGCGAAACAACGCCAAAGGATGAAATATCTTTTGGCTTATTAATTAATAATACTCCACTGTCAAGTGTTAGATCTTTCACCGGATACCTTGTCAGGACATTGTTCGAGGATCTTAGCGGCTTCGTCAAGAATCAATTCTTCCGCTGCGGCAAGGCTGGTGTCATATAAAGTCATTCCGGCAGCGCGAACGTGCCCGCCTCCATTGTACCGGAGAGCAAAAGCCGCGGAATCAAAACAATCATTGGATCTGATATTTACTCTTACTTCACCCGGCACTGCGGTCTCCCGCAGGAGAAAAGCCGCTTCAACTCCCTCAACCATACGCATTTCAGAAGGAAGAGTCTCAAGGTCGCCATCTACAGCTCCTACTTTGCGCAAAATCTCTCTGGAAACAGAAGATACTATTATTTTTTGCTCAGTGCTGCATTTGATTCTGCTCAAAACTTCACCGCGAATAAGTGCTTGCGGCAGAGTAATTCGATCGTAGATTTCATAGTATATTTTTGTA
>DASRVY010000121.1:0-3401 GCA_035654855.1 Bacillota bacterium
GGTGTCTTCAATCACGACGTGATTGCGGCGAGATAACAATTGCAGGCATATTGGCTGTTTTCATTGAAATAGGCGCGGGCAATATCTATAATTTGCATAGAACAAATTTTGATACCATTGGACGAGTTTTACGCTGGTCGAAGGGCCTTTATTACTCGATGAATAAGGAGGCGTGTGATGTCTTTTTTAGATAAGCTGTTCGGCCGTGATTATGATGACGGTGGATATGATTACGAAGACGATTATTTTGAGCCTGAGCCGGAAGTTATGCGGCAGCCTACAAGTGCTAATATCGGCAGCAAGCCCGGCCGGGTGCTTAATTTAAATTCCAATAATCCCAATCCCGGTAATCAGCAATTGATTGAGATTGTTGAACCTCAGAGCATGGAGACCATGTGGCAGATTTGTGATTATGTCCGAGAGGGAAAGACTGTAATCTGCAATATTGAGGCAATCTCCGCGGAGCACAGACAGCGTCTGGTAGATTTTGTTACTGGAGCTGCCTATGCGATGGACGGTGAAATTCAGCCGGTCTCACAGTTGATATTTGTCTTCACTCCCCGCACGACAAGGATTAGCCGCGATGGCTATAATGCAGGTGATTACGCATATGCGTCTGATGAATATATGCGCAATGCCAGAGTGTTCGCCAGATAGCGGCAAAACGATTGCCGGATGAATCCGCAGTGTTCCAAGTAGGAGCAAAATGTTTGCCTGATAGTATAAAAGAGATTTCCGGATTGCTCCAAGATGTGAACCGGATAAATTTCTGATTGTTTGCCTGATGATTTAAAAGAGATTTCCGGATTGCTCCAGGATGTGAACCGGATAAATTTCTGATTGTTGCCAGATAGCATATTGACTGTGATACTGTAGCTAGAAACTGAGGCGTGAAGCCTGACTGCATCTGATAGGAGGCAAGGAGAGCCTCTCTGTGGTTCTCCGGATTAATATGGGTAAAGTTACAGTAGGTCTGGATATCGGCGGCAGCACTACAAAGATAATCGGCTTCAGAGATGAGATATTGCTGGATGAATGTCTGGTAAAGGCGAGCGACCCTGTCGCTTCTGCTTATGGGGGCTTTGGAGCTTTTCTCAAACATAATTCTCTTAAACTTCGCGATATTGAGGATATAAGGATTACAGGGGTTGGCGCTTCATATATTGAAGGTCAGCTTTTTGATTTACCGACTACCAGGACAGATGAGTTTTTGTCTGTGGGTTTAGGCGGGCTCTATGCCGCCAAGGTCGAGGAGGCGGTTGTCGTCAGCATGGGCACCGGCACTTCTTTTGTTTATGCTAACGGGCAATCCGTCCGCCATGTGATCGGTTCCGGTGTTGGCGGCGGTACTTTGCTCGGTCTTGCCAATAAGATCCTTAATGTGCACGATATCGACACCTTGACGCATCTGGCAGAGGATGGCGATCTGGGCATGGTCGACCTTACTATCGGCGATATTTCTCAGAAGATAATCCCCGGACTGACCGGAGATACAACTGCGTCAAACTTTGGCAAAGTCAGGGACACTGCCCGGGCTGAAGATCTGGCACGCGGTATTGTCAATTTGGTTTTTCAATCTGTCGGCACTGCCGCTGTTTTAGCATCAAGGGTTGAGAAAACCAAGTCTATCGTTGTTACCGGAAATTTAATGCGCGTAGGCTCGGGGAAAGCCGTTCTGGATTCTTTCTCAAAGCTTTATGATGTGAACATCATTATTCCGCAAAATGCTGAATATGCTACAGCCGTAGGAGCAGCACTCAGCAGATACCACGCAAAATAAGCGCCAAAACTCAGCAGTAATTCGTCGGGCATAAGTTGTTAGCGCCTTCCTCAAAGGGCGTTGATTTTTGGTTGCCTCTCACACAGAGCCTCCAAATTTTGCTGCTGTGCGAACAGCAAAACCGGGCTGCTCAGTTAAGGCAACCCGGCTTGGAAAAGGCAACCCGGCTCAGTCAAGTCAATCCCTTTCAGTCAAGCCCGTGACGATTTCCTCATCGGCCAAATAGGGCAGCGTTATGTGATCTGTCTCAGAACGGATCTGATTATATTCCTCTGCCGTAGAAATGGCGTTGGGATTTCTCGCCCAGGAGCGCCTGGCAACCCCGATCATCACATCCCAAGGCATTGACATCTTCAGGATCGTATCGACACGCTCGCTGCCGTCAAGCACCATGCCAAAGCCGCCGTTAATGGCATTGCCGATTCCTGTGCCGCCGCCATTATGCAGCGAAACCAGGCTCATGCCCCGCGCGCTGTTGCCGGCAAAACATTGGGTCGCCATGTCAGCCATGATATTGGAGCCGTCCTTGATATTAGACGTCTCGCGGAAAGGGGAGTCAGTGCCGCCGGTGTCGTGGTGATCTCTTCCCAGCATAATCGGCCCGGTTACGCCCTCTCTGACCATTTCGTTAAACTTCAAAGCGATCTTCAGCCTTCCCTTTGCATCCTGATAGAGGATGCGGCATTTTGTGCCCACCACCAGATTATTCTTGCCGGCATCTCTGACCCAGTTGTAATTATCTCTGTCCTGATATCTTCGCTCGGGATCGATACATTCCATGGCAGCCTTATCTGTCGCCGCCAGATCCTCATCTTTGCCGGACAAACAGCACCAGCGGAAAGGCCCATAACCATAATCAAACAAATGAGGTCCCAGGATATCTTCGACATAAGAAGGGAAGACGAAACCGTCAGCCGGATTGTCCTTGTTTTTACAGACACCGCTCACTCCCGCATCATAAACCGCTTTGAGGAAGCTGTTGCCATAGTCAAAGAAATAGGTACCACGGTCGTGCAGTATTTTAATATATTCAAAATGTTTTTGAAGGCTCTTATCTACCAGAACGCGAAAATAATCGTGCTCCTCAGCCAGCAGGCGCGTGCGCTCTTCAAAGCTGATACCCTGCGGGCAGTAGCCGCCGTCATAAGGTACATGGCAGGAAGTCTGATCAGATAATAAATCGACATGAATATTATGCTCGATCAGATATGAGAGTAAATCGACTATATTGCCATGGTAGGCGATTGAGCAAGCTTCCTTACTCTCCTGCATCTGCAAAGCCCAGCTGACAGCTTCGGCAAGAGAATCGGTCTTTCTGCTGACCCACCCCTGCTCATATCTCGTCTGTATTCTGGATTCATCGACCTCGGCAATGATACTGACAGCGGAGGCGATCTCCGCAGCTTTGCCCTGAGCGCCGCTCATGCCGCCAAGTCCCGAGGACACGAACAATTTGCCGGCCAAATCTTGATCTTGAGGGATTCCCAGCTCAATGCGGCCGGCGTTAAGCAGGGTATTAAAAGTGCCGTGCACAATCCCTTGAGGTCCGATATACATCCAGCCGCCTGCTGTCATTTGCCCGTAATTAGCCACACCGATAGCGGCGGCGCGATTGAAACTT
>DASRVY010000122.1:0-2333 GCA_035654855.1 Bacillota bacterium
TATCCGGTCTGCAGCTGAAGCGGGCAACCCCGCGGCACCTACGGTTTACCGCTTACCGCTGCTTCCTTCCAGACCTGGCGGGGTTCACGGGCCGCATCGCACGGGACCCACTGTCAGCTGCAGGCCATTTACGGCGTTAGAGTTTAATTGTAGCATAAAAATGACCTCAATAAAGAGCTAATGCGGCAGACAATCTTCTCGTTGGCGCGGTCATTATTCAGCTGTTGTATGAGTTGGAGATTTCTTCATTGCCTGCGACACAATCACTTTCACCGGTATCCAAGCGTCTTCAGCGACATCCTAAGCGCCTTTAACAGTATCCAAGCGTCTTCAGCGATATCCTAAGCTCCTTCACCGGTACCCAAGCGTCTTCACCGACAACCTAAGCGTCTTCGCCGACATCCTAAGCGTCTTCAGCGACTTCATCGACTGTGGTGTCTACGAGCGCCTTGTTCTTCCAATTGCCGCGTTTAAAAGCAATAGTCATTAAGAAAGCCCCGATAATCCAAGTCAATAAAAGAGAGCCGAAGGTAGAGATTGGTTTGCCGTGCAGCCAGTCATCTGATTTGGTCAGATTGGCGATTATATATGCCGCAGGAATACGAATAACGATATTAGTTAAGATTGTTATCCACATCGGAGTCATTGTATCCCCTGCTCCCCTCATTACTCCGCTCAGCACCTGAGTAACAGCGAAGACAACATACCCCAGCGTCAGCACCAGCATCATGGAATACGCCAGTTCAACATTGGCTTCAGTCTTTGTAAAAAGGCGCATAATATTTTTGCCATAAATAACAATCAAAAATGTCAGGCTGGCAGTTGTCGCGATAGCTAACGCCAGACACTGTTTTACACCCTGCTTAAGACGGTGGATCTTCCCTGCGCCAATGTTTTGCCCTGTAAAGGTCGCCATTGCAATGCCAAAGGTAAAATTCGGCAGCATGGCAAAGCCGTCTACTCGGATGACCATAGTAGTAATATCAGCGATATTTATCTGATTGGTGAGATTTTGGACAAAGAGCATGGAGATTGAAAACATGCCCTGCATAACACCTGATGGAATTCCCAGCCTAAATAAATCTTTACTTGTTTTAGCATCAGGTTTGAGGTATTTGAAACCGGTATCAAAATCTTTATAGCGGCGAAGGCGCATAAATGTTAGAAAGGCGGACAAATACTGGCTTATCACGGTCGCAATCGCGACGCCTGCAACTCCCATATGCAGATCACGGACAAAGTAAATATCCAGAATGATATTTAACACTGTAGCGACCAGTACAAAGACGAGCGAGCTGATACTGTCTCCCAGCCCACGCAAAATGCCCGCGAATATATTATAAAAAGCCAGACCGTGTACGCCCCAAAAGAAGATCAAGATATAATCCTTGCTCCATTCGATATAAGCCGGGGGTGTGTTTGTCAGCCTAAGCAGCGGTTCTGTAATGAAAGAGCCCAGAATCATCAGGACAATACCGATAATAAACGTCCAGATAATTGCTGTGCCAACAGATTTGGATAAGTTTTCTCGATCACGGGCACCGAAGTATTGGCTGACCATAATGGAACTGCCCGTTCCGATCATGATAAAGAAGATCATGAGCAAGTGCACCAGAGGCGCCGAGCTCCCGATAGCCTTAAGGGCATCATCACCAACGTATTGTCCTACAACAACACTATCAACAGTGCTGTACATTTGCTGCGCTATGTTTCCGACTAAGAGAGGAAGGCTAAAATACAGAATCTTTTTCCAAGGCGTCCCGACAGTCATATCCTGTTTGGCGAGAAAAATATTCGACATAGAGTCACCCCCCCTGAGAATTTTGTCAGACATTTTTTGTTCTCCTGTCTCCAGACGATAGTATCATATCGATTTATTGCTGTCAGAGAAGCTATCAGCAAATGAAAAGGAATTCTGATTGCAGGTCAGAACAGCCGTGCCCCCCGAATGAAAAATGAGTTTAACTCCTGCAGTGCTCAGCAGTTTTATCAAACAAGCGCGCCTGAGAGTCCGTCCCAAGTCTGCCTCTCGTATAGGGAAAGTGTATATGATATACATAGGTCTACAAATACAGTTAGCTATATTGTTAAACTTTTATATGTTGTTTGACCTTTTATAGAAATGATAATACAATTGTGAGAATTCGATTTTCTTGTAAATAATGCATAAACATACAAGGGGCTTTTGCTCTAGAGATCGAATTACAGAATTTGCCGAGGAGGTCAAATGTATGAGAAAGTCAAAATATAAGAGAGTGTTCACTGCAGTCCTGCTGGTGTTGTTGGCAATTATTATGCTGCTGACATCCTGCGGTGGTCAGGGCAAAACTGAA
>DASRVY010000123.1:0-7613 GCA_035654855.1 Bacillota bacterium
GTGATAATCAGGGACGGTATAGGTCAATTCAGGATTTAGAACCGAAAAAACCGGGCGGATTAGGTCAGTATTGGTGCCGTTCTTAAGATTATCCAAATAATCATTGGTTATAACTGAGGAGTTTGATCCTTCAGTACCGGTAGCGGCCAGTGTGACAATGCTGCCCACAGGCAGTGATCTAACCGGCGAAACTTTACCGCTGTAAAAGTCCCAAAAGTCACCCTCATAAGGTATGCCTAGAGCAATTGCTTTGGCAGAGTCAACCGCGCTGCCGCCGCCAATACCCAAAACAAGGTCGACATCCGCTTGTCGTCCCAGCTCTATGCCCTCATAGACTAAAGATGCGCGAGGATTTGGCACCACCCCTCCCAACTCAACAAAACTTATATCAAAGTTTGTCAATGATTGGCGCACCCTGTCCAGCAAACCGCTCTTAACGACGGAGCCTTTACCGTAGTGAATCAATACTCTGCGGCTGCCGTAACGGGCAGCCAGCTCGCCAATTCTATTCTCACTGCCTCTTCCGAAGGCAAAGTATGTGGGGCTGAAAAAATCAAAATCAATCATCTTGTTTGTCCTTTTAAAATAGTTGCTTATAATCCGGCTGTGTGCGGTCAGAACTCACCTTCAATGTAATCTGCTTCTTCTGGATCCGGCTCATTCTTCTTCTATCTCAGACTCGTCGATATCTGACTCATCTGTCACTGGCTCATCAATTTCTGACTCATCAGTCTCCGGTCCATCAGTTTCAGTCTTCAGCTCTGTCGCTTCAGGTCCGTCTGCATCTGCCTCATCCTCATCTATTTCACGTATTGCTGCAATGCTTACAACCTTGCTTTCTAATGCGCGCATAAGTTTAACACCGATAGTGTTGCGAGACAAAACAGGAATTTCCTCCGTCCTAATCCTAATCACAATGCCTGTGTCATTGATCAGCAAAATATCACAGTCGCCATTAACCAACAGAGCGCTGACAAGTTTTCCTGTCTTCGCTGTCGCTCTGTAAGTGATGATGCCTTTGCCGCCTCGTCTCTGCGGGCGATAATCGGATAGCAGAGTGCGTTTACCGTAACCATTCTCAGATACAACCAGAAGCGTCTGATTCTCGTCAGCTGAGACCATGGAGATAACTTCATCACCATCAGCCAGTGTAATTCCCTTAACTCCTCTCGTGTCGCGGCCGGTAGTTCTTACATCTGATTCATCAAATCGTATCGATTTGCCCTTTCTGGTAATAAGAATGACATTATGTTCACCGGTAGTACGCCTTACACCTATCAGTTCATCATCTTCTGTCAGATCTATAGCGATAATGCCCGAGCGATTAATATTGGCGTATTCAGAGAGCAGCGTCTTCTTGACCAGACCATTCTTTGTCCCCATGAGCAAGTTCTCATCCGGAGAAAAATCGTCAATCGAGATAATACCATAGACCTTTTCATCCGGAGAGATATTGAGCAGGTTAACAACTGCCATGCCCTTTGATGTGCGTGAAGCCTCCGGGATCCTGTAAGCTTTAATGCGATGTACTTTCCCCTTGGTGGTGAAGAAGAGTAATGTCTGATGCGTTGAAGTCGTAATTATCTGGTTGACTACATCCTCCTCTCGGGTTTGCACACCTGTGATGCCGCGTCCGCCGCGTCTTTGTGATCTATAGGTATCTACCGGCAAGCGTTTGATATAGCCTGCATTGGTCATGGTGATTACGACCAGCTCTTCTTCGATCAATGACTCATCGTCAATATCAAAGATTCCGACCGGATCAATTTCAGTTCTGCGGGGATTGGCGTAGCGGTCCTTAATATCTATGAGCTCTGCTTTAACAGTGTCCGTTAATAATTGAGTATCAGTCAAAATCTTATTGAACAAGGCTATGCGTTCTTCCAGTTCGTCGTGCTCTGCCTGCAATTTTTCGCGCTCTAACCCCGACAGGCGACCCAATCTCATATCCACAACATGCTGTGATTGCTTTTCCGTAAGTCCGAAATGCTCCGATAGGCTGGCTT
Organism: Bacillota bacterium; assembly: GCA_035654855.1. Taxonomy (GTDB): domain Bacteria; phylum Bacillota; class Clostridia; order Saccharofermentanales; family DTU023; genus UBA1046. Next base: position 2,007 of record DASRVY010000123.1, read on the forward strand.
TAGCCAGGTCCTCATTGGCGGACGAGCGGATTATTCTGATGACTTTGTCAATATTATCAATCGCCAGTTGGAGTCCTTCCACTATATGGATTCTGGCTTCCGCTTTATCCAGATCAAAGCGCGTACGCCTGGTGAGAACTTCCTTGTGATGGGAGATATAGTACAAGAGCGCGTCTCTCAGCCCTACCGTGCGCGGGACGAACTTGCCGTCTTCAGCGGGAACCAGCGCCAGCATATTGGCATTAAAGGCATCCTGCAGTTGCGTGTACTGGTATAGCTGATTCAGTACAACCAAAGGTGTGGCATCCTTCTTCAGTTCAATAATTATTCTGATGGCGTCATGACGATCTGACTCATCGCGAACATCCGAGATCCCTTCAATACGCTTGTCTTTGACCAGCTCTGCTACCCTTTCGATCAGACGGGCCTTATTCACCATATAAGGGAGGTCCTTCACAATAATGCGATGCCGTCCTCCGCGTGTTTCTTCTATCTCGGTGTGAGCTTGCACGACAATGCGTCCGCGCCCTGTCTTGTATGCCTGTCTGATGCCGGAAGTGCCCATAATTCTACCGCCTGTAGGAAAATCAGGACCGGGGATCAGTTCCATCAGCTCGCTTACTGACGCCTCCGGATCGTCTAGCAGCAAAACAGTGCCATCAATAATTTCGCCAAGATTATGGGGCGGTATATTAGTCGTCATACCTACTGCAATACCGGAAGAGCCATTTACCAGCAGATTTGGAAATGAAGCAGGCAGCACAACCGGCTCTTCAGTGTGCTCATCATAGTTGGGCTGAAAATTTACAGTATTCCGGTTTATATTCGCCATCATTTCGCTGGCAATGCGGGTCAGCCTGGCCTCGGTATAACGGTAGGCAGCCGGCGGATCACCATCACGGGAGCCAAAGTTACCGTGTCCGTCCACCAGCGGCTCACGCATGGAAAAGTCCTGCGCCAGTCTTACCAGTGAATCGTAAACTGCAGCATCTCCATGCGGATGAAAGCGGCCTAGCACATCGCCAACTGTGGTCGCGCATTTTCTATAAGGCTTGTCATGAGTGAAACCCTGAGTATACATTGAATAGAGTATGCGGCGATGCACCGGTTTCAAACCATCCCTCACATCCGGCAGAGCGCGGTCAGTAATAACGCTCATCGCATAATCGATAAAAGATTTGCGCATTTCCTGTTCCAGTTTAACCGGTATTACCTCATTGTCCGGGTTCTGAAATGCCTCATCTATTCCTTTTTCTTTCAGTGCGTAATTGTTTTTATCTTCAGGCTTTTCTGCCATATATTTCCTCCCTGATAATTAAATACACATCCCATTTATTGTACCATAGTCCACAGCCGGAAAAGCGGTCTAAGCATTGAAAACAGCTAATAATTACCCCCTTTTACCGCCATCTCAGAGGCAGGCAGCTGAATGCTTTTTATGGACCGCAATATGCCCCCCAATTGAGCTTTCAGAGGGGGTTTTTCTTGATTTTTGTAAAGGAACGGGGGAAAGCTTGCCGGGTAGGTGAGGTTTTCTCGATTACGAGAAGGCTTCTTTTCATATCTGTTCCCGGCAGAACATATTTATGGACATCAGTCAGCTGTCCGGATAGCTGACTGATGGCAGATTTGGCGCTGTCTGTCTCCTCATCAGCCAGACCTTTCATAGCCAAAAAAATTCCGCCCGGCCTGACCAGAGGCAAGCTAAGCTCAACTAATTGCGGCAACGCAGCTACCGCCCGCGCTGTGACAATGTCAAAGGAGTCGCGATAACGACGGTCTCTGCCTGCTTCCTCTGCTCGCATCCATATTGCTTGAATACCTGTTAATTCCAATTTTTTGATTGTCTCCGTCAAAAAATCAACCCGTTTTTTCTGAGAATCCAGCATAAGTACTTCCAGCTGCGGGCGCACTATTTTTAGCGGCAGAGCGGGAAACCCCGGGCCGGAACCGACATCCGCCAGCGACAATCCGCTTTCCTTCTTGTCAATGATTGGCAGCAGCAGCCAGCTGTCGAGCAAATGCTTAAGCCCCAGATCTTCCGCTTCAGTAATATTAGTAAGATCCATTACCCGGTTCTTTTCCAACAGATGGGCGATAAAGCTGAACAATTTTTCTTCCTGCTCAGTAAAAAGACTCAGCCCTGCTCTTTGTGCCGCTTCTTGGACCCATTTTTTATATTCAGAAGATAATATGAAGGCTGACATTTTGGTACTGCGCCCTCCTTTGTGTTGAACCACTCATTCTTTGCTTCCGGGCTGAAATATGATTACTGATCCTTTGTCCATTAAGTTCACTTCTGATCTATTTTCTGTCCGGCATACATTATTGCACTTTTTTTTCTGCTTCTGCCCGTCTCTTGCTTGCTTCCAGCCACACTAAGAGCACCTGAACATCAGCGGGGGACACTCCGGAAATACGGCTGGCCTGTCCAACAGAAGATGGCTGCCTTGAGTTGAGTTTTTGTACAGCTTCCAGCCGTAAACCGCGGATAGCACTATAGTCAAATTTTGATGGCAGGGATTTCGTCTCAACTTTACGAAAACGTCTGACTCTGTCCTCTTCCATACGAATATAGCCTTCGTATTTAATATTAATCTCCATTGTAGAGATCACATAATCAGGCAGCTCCGGGCGCTGAGCATCGAGCGCTGCTAAATCGCTATAACTGAGTTCCGGACGCTTAAGCAGTTTAGCCAGTGAAGAGGGTTCGCGCAAAGGACTGCTGCCACGGCCTAGCAAGAAGGTGTCCGTCTCTTCTCCCGGCAGCAAGATTACCTCTTCCAGACGCTCTGTTTCTGCTTCGATCATCTCCTGCTTTGCTTTAAATTTCAGCCATCTTTCTTTACTGATAAGGCCAATCTCATAACCAAGAGGCGTTAACCTCCGGTCGGCATTGTCCTGACGCAAGACCAGTCTGTATTCCGCGCGAGAAGTCATCATGCGGTAAGGCTCGTTCGTACCGCGAGTGACCAGATCATCGATCAAGACACCGATATATCCCTGCGAGCGGTCAATAATTATTGGCTCTTTACCGGTCAGTTTTCTTGCGGCATTTATGCCGGCGATGAGACCTTGTCCTGCTGCCTCTTCATAGCCGGAAGATCCGTTGATCTGACCTGCCAGATAGAGGTTCTCAATTCGTCTGGATTCTAAAGACAGGTGTAATTCGGTCGGGTCGACAGAATCATATTCGATAGCGTATGCGACTCGCATCATATGAGCATTCTCCATGCCGGGGATGGTCTTGAGCATTTCGTGCTGGACATCTTCGGGCATGCTGGAAGAGAGACCGGAAGCATACATCTCTTCGGTATCAAGGCCTGTAGGCTCTAAAAAGACGTGATGTCTTTCGTGCTCCGGGAATTTGACATATTTATCTTCAATTGAGGGACAATAGCGGGGACCGATACCCTCAATTTTGCCTGAAAAAAGAGGCGAACGCTCAATATTCTCAAGTATTACTTTCTTAGTGTCTGCTGTCGTCCAGGTCAGATAGCAAGGAATCTCTGCCTTGGGCTGCCAGTTAGGATCAGCCTCGTTCTCATAAGAGAACGGTTTGGCTGCGGCGTCAGGCGGCTGAATGTCGCAGCCTTGAAGGCATAGTGTCCTCTTGTGCAGCCTGGCGGGTGTCCCCGTCTTGAATCTTTGGATTGTGTGACCCAGCTCCAGCAAGGTATCAGAAAGACCGATAGCAGGAAATAGCGAATCCGGCCCCGATGAATAGATAGCCTCACCTACGATTATTTTGCTATCAAGGAAGGTGCCTGTCGCCAGAATACACGCCTGACATTTGTAGATTGCACCTGTACGTGTCTGCACGCCGATTATTTTGGGAAGAGACCATGTTTCAGGCACATTCCCAGTTGTCTTAAGCCCTGATGCGGCATCTGTTTTCTCATATTGTTCATCGGCAAGGCTTTTTGAAGGATAATTTTCCGGGGTGTTGTCAGCTGAAATGACTCCTTCCCAAATCAGGTCAACTACTTCTTGCTGGAGAAGATCCAGTCGCTCTTGTTGCTCCAGAGCATGCTTCATGCTGCGCTGATATCCTACGCGGTCAGTCTGAGTGCGCGGTGACATGACAGCAGGCCCCCGCGAAGCATTCAACATGCGATACTGGATCATCTGCGCGTCAGCAATTTTGCCCATTTCACCGCCCAAGGCGTCAATTTCGCGCACAAGCTGACCTTTAGCTGTGCCGCCGATACTGGGATTGCAGGGAAGGTTAGCCAAGCTGTCCAGGGTCATGGTGAAAAGTATAACTTCATGCCCCAATCTTGCTGCCGCCAAAGCAGCTTCACAGCCGGCGTGGCCGGCGCCGACCACAGCAATATCGCAGCTGCCCGCAAGCCAGGCGCCTTCAACATTTAATGCTTGATTAAAGGATGACATATCTAATGTGAACCAATCTATTTGCCGACGCAAAAACGTGAGAACAGTGTATCAACCAGATTTATATCAATGCTGTCTCCCGTCATCTCTGCCAGATATTCCGCTGCCTGACGCAGGCTGGCTGCCGCCAAATCGAGCGTAAGACCTCTTCCAATACCCTGAGCAGCTTGATCTAATTCCAATGCTGTATTTTCTAGCAGATTTTGGTGTCTCTCGTGTGTTATCAATGTTTCTTGATCATACCGGTGTTCCAAATTTTGTAAATGATCTTTTATTTGCTTGCGGATCAGTTCCGTACTCTCCGGCCGGTGAATGGAAAATCTGACAATCTCAATATTTCTGAGGAGCTCTTTGAGCGCAGCCTCGATATTTTCAGAAGATCCTTTATCGTCCTTGCCTAATACGATCACAATATCTTTCCCTGCAGCCAAAAGCTGCAGAATTTCTGCAGTCTCTGCTTCGAAATCCCCTCCTTCAGGATAAGGCGGGGAAATCATCCAGAAAAGCAAATCCGCTTCAGCATGAGCCAGGCGCGCTCGGCGCACTCCCTCTCGTTCAACGATATCATCGCTGGTCTGGGTCAAGCCTGCTGTGTCAGTTATATGCACCAGATAACCATCTACAATAATGCGCTCTTCGATCAAATCCCGGGTTGTGCCGGGAATCGAGGTTACAATCGCCTTGTCCTCGCCGACAAGACTGTTGAGCAATGTTGATTTACCGGCATTGGGTCTGCCGGCGATAGCTACTCTTAAACCTTCACGGACAATCTTGCCTCTGCCATAGCCGGAAGCCAGCTGCTTTACTTTGGCGCTTTCTTCTGAGATATCAGCCGCTAATCTTTCCAGAGTGGGCGGGGTCTCTTCCAATTCCGGAAATTCCAAAATCATTTCCACCCGGGCCATCAGCAGATAAAGACTGTCAGCCCTTTCTCTGATCTTGCCGGAAAGCTGGCCTTTCAGCTGATTGTAGGCTGACTGCACCTGGCGGCCGGCCTCGGCGCCGATAAGATCCATGACAGCTTCAGCCTGAGATAGATCCATCTTGCCATTTATAAAAGCCCTTTTGCTGAATTCACCGGCTTCAGCCAGCCTGGCACCCTCTTGAACCAGGGACTCCAGAATTGCCTGCTTCACGGCAGTACCGCCGTGACAGCTGATTTCAAAAACATCTTCGCCGGTATAAGAGTGCGGTGCGATAAAGCGGCTGAGA
>DASRVY010000124.1:0-9820 GCA_035654855.1 Bacillota bacterium
CCTATGTCTATCTGTTCTATACAATCTTGTTTGCTTTTATCAGGATGGCGGATAGTATCTAAAAAAGGATAGAGATTCACAGCAATAATATCTATCGCCTCCATGCCATATTTTTCCATTTGCGCGACGTGGTCAGGAAGATCGCGACGCCCAAGAATAGATCCAAAGATCAACGGGTGGAGGGTTTTTACTCTTCCATCCAGACATTCAGGAAATTTTGTTATATCTTCAACCTTTATCACAGGAATACCGGCTTTCTCAAGAAAAACGGCGGTCCCTCCGGTGGAGATAATCTCATATCCCAGATCCTGTAATTGGCGCGCGAAAACGTCGCTGCCCTCCTTGTTTGACACGCTGATCAAAGCTCTTTTCATAAAATCCTCCCTTAATTTTTTGAGCCGGAAGCAAAAGGCGCTGTCCCGGCCTTTTTTGCTAATGCGAATTTTTGAATCACTTGCGGCAAAATTATTTTTTCAGCTTCTAACATTACCCTTGCCTGTAAACTCTTGGCAGTGTCCCCGGGAAGCACTTTGACTTCCCTTTGCAGAAGAATTCTGCCCTTGTCGTATTCTTCGTTAACAGTATGAACTGTAGCTCCGGTGATCTTTTCTCCCGCAGCCAGCACTGCTTCGTGGGGTTTTAATCCGTACATTCCGATACCGCCATGCTTAGGGAGCAGTGCCGGATGAATATTGATTATCTTATCAGGGAAGGCACGTATAAGCTCAGGGCTAATCTTCTGCAAATATCCTGCCAAAACAATCATGTCAACTTTATCCCTGGCCAGCAGATCTAATAAAATGCCGGAATTGATACTATCTGCATTGTTGAATACAAAAAACGGTATTTTATGTTTAACAGCGCGTCGCTCAGCACCGATACCGTTTTTTGACGCTATCACCCTGGCGATCTCTGTATCTTTAAGATCACCGCTTTCAATATTGTCAATAATATTCTGCAGGTTGCTGCCACCGCCGGATACAAAAACTGCTATTCTAAGCATCTAAAACACCCTGTAATTTGGCATCCTTCTTCAGTACTGCCTCTGCCATATCCTCCTTTGCCCGGTGAAGTTGTATGCGCAAATCGGCAGAGGATCCGGCTAAAATCTGGATTGCAAGCAGAGCAGCGTTTTTCGCACCGTCAATCGCTACGACAGCGACGGGGACACCGGGCGGCATTTGCACTGTGGCATAGAGCGCATCCAGTCCATTGAGAGCTCCTGCCGCTATTGGCAGACCGATAACAGGCAAAACAGTATGTGCTGCCATTACGCCGGCGAGATGGGCAGCCAGACCTGCAGCTGCAATTATTACTCCATATCCTTCCTTTTCGGCACTCTGTGCTAATTCCGCGGCCAGATCAGGTGTTCGGTGTGCAGAACAAACCCGGGCAGAATAAGGGACCCCATACTCATCTAAAGTGTCCAGACAAGGTCTTAGCTTGGGCAAATCAGAATCACTGCCCATGATCACAAGTACTTTTTGCATTTCATACCTCCCGCGTTATTTTCGTATTTGATCACCGGCGAGATAAGAATAAATAAAATCATCAATCTCACCGTCCATAACTGCATCGATATCTGATGTCTCATGACCCGTGCGATGGTCTTTAACCATTGTATAGGGACAGAACACATAGGATCTGATCTGGCTGCCCCAGGCGATATCGAGCATATCGCCTTTCAGGTCTTCTATCCGGTCCATATGTTTTTGTTTCGCCAGGGTATAAAGTTTCGCTTTCATCATTTTCAAGGCAGTTTCTCTGTTTTGAATCTGAGAGCGTTCGTTCTGGCAGGAAACGACAATGCCTGTGGGTAAGTGAGTCATCCTTACTGCGGAGGACGTTTTATTAACATGCTGTCCGCCAGCTCCTGACGCGCGGAAAACATCTACTTTCAGATCGTCAGGTTTAATTTCAATTTCAATTGAATCATCCAGTTCCGGCAGCACTTCCATTGAGGCAAAGGAAGTATGCCTGCGTCCGGAGGAGTCAAATGGTGAAATCCTTACCAGACGGTGTACACCGTGTTCAGATCGAAGATAACCATAGGCGTTTGTTCCTGATATTTTAAAGGTTACACTTTTTATGCCGGCTTCGTCACCATCGATCAGATCGAGAAGTTTCAGCTCATAATTATTATTTTCCGCCCAGCGTGAATACATGCGATAAAGCATTTCCACCCAGTCTTGAGATTCTGTTCCTCCGGCTCCGGCGTGTAAAGTAACAATGGCATTGGAACTGTCGTGTTCATCTGTCAGAAGCGTGCGCAGCCTCATGTGCTCAAAATCCCGCTCCCAGGTTTTAATAAGAGATGCAATCTCCGGGATAACGTCTTTATCTTCTTCTTCCTCTCCCAGCTCGCACAATATTTGCAAATCATCCAAAGCGGCAGTTAAACGACGATATTCATCAGCTTTATTATTGATGGCACTGATGCGCTGTTGAATCTTACGCGCTCTATCCGTGTCGGCCCAGAATTCAGGATCTGCAGTACTGCGTGTCAGCTCTTCTAATTCCTTTTGTTCCGAATCAAGCTTCAATGCTCGTTCCAGGTCTTTGAGTGCTTCCTTATGACTATGTATAACGCTCATAAATTGTTCAAATTCCAGCATTGTGGTGTCCTTTCTGATATTCAGGCGTATGTATTTGATGAAAAATTGTCAAACACATGCCGGTCAGAATTCTCTCTCTCTTATAACACCTGTATGTAAGAGATACAGCAAAGCATTTAACCTCCCTGATGCCAAATCTCGAAACGTGTAAGAAAATCCCAAAAGCAGACTGGCAGCCCAGGATGTTGAAGCAAAACTGTCAGCTGCGAACTGAGTTAAATAACGGAGCAAGAAAGTAACGGTTATAACGCTGGCAGTTATGAATACCTTGCGGCCTTTGGTCAAATGCCAGCTTCGTGCCATTGCTTCCGGCAAAGATCTCTCGCCAAATACGATCTCTACAGGAACATAGTAGAACATAGACATAAAGATAAAGTACGGAATCAACATAAAAAAAGAAGATATCACATACATTCCTCCACTGATTATTGCAAAAATTAAAAGTGGAAAAAATTTCTTTAAGACATTAGGCAAAGCAGAACGAGTCTCTTTTTTTGTCACCTTGTTGATATAAGTGATTGAGTAACTAAGTGACAAAATATATCCGATAAAAGAGATTGGCAGATAGACGCAAAGATGTAACAGGAAGTTGGAGCTAATTTGTGTCAAGGGCGCAGCAGGTTCTAAGAACAAATATAGTATCTGAGAGAGAATTCGTGATAAGAGGTCTTGTCCGTCAAAGCTGAGAAATAAGATGGAATAAAAAGTAAAAAGTGTTAGAAACCAAGCCTGAACATGTCGTTCAGGCTCAAGATCGTGGATTTTATAGGCATTAAATATACTAAATCTTTTCATCTATTCTCCCTGCGGAAATTATTTACATTACGTTAGCCTAGCACAAGCTTGTTGAAAGGTCATTTGTCTAAAATGCTGATATTTCGTATTCCATGCACTCGGCGCAGACGGGTGACTATCTCTGCAGGAGAGTCTTTCATAGAACCATCATCAATTGTTACCAAGATTGTTGATAATCCCTTGAGTGCTGAGTTCTGATGCAAATTTACTATGCGCGCGCCACTGCGTGATATTATCTCAATGGTAGCAGGAAAGACTCCCGGAAAATTCTCGATCTGCAATACCAGAGAGTATATGCTGCCGCCCTTGGTATCATCAAAAGGTCTGACTGCGTCTCTATATTTATAAAAAGCGCTGCGGCTGATCTTAACCTGCTGAACTGCGCTGTTAACAGAGTATACTTCACCTGAATCCAGCAGTTTTTTGACTGCAATTACCTTGCGGAATACCTCTGGTAAGACGTCAGCTCTAACTACCAAGTACTCATCTTTCTTCATCACATTTCTCCAATTCAAATGATTTACTCTCTAAAAATCGGACAAATTTGGCTATTGCTTGTCCTCGATGACTGATTTTGTTTTTATCTTCCGGGCTCATCTCTGCTGTCGTCATGCCAAGCTCGGGGACATAAAAGATCGGATCATAGCCAAAACCATGACTGCCCTTTTTTGTGTCTAATATTAAGCCCTTTCTTTGTCCGGAGAAATAATGCACATTGCCGTCTATATAACAAAGTGTACATTGAAAAACAGCAGTCCATTTTTCCTTGGGATAAGGCTTAAGCAGTTCCCAAATGGCCTCTATCTTATCGCCATAATCGCTTTCTACACCTGCGAATCTGGCCGTATGAAGTCCCGGAGCTCCATCCAGAAGATCTATGGATAATCCCGTATCATCAGCAAGAACATTACATTGGCAATAGTCATAAACAGCTTTAGCTTTGATATAGGCGTTTTCGCGATAGCTGCTGCCGGTTTCTGCAATATCGCCTTTAAAGCCTGCCTCAAACATGCTGATGAGATCATAACCGTGTGGCTGCAATATTGTTTCTAACTCATTTAGTTTGTCTTTATTATGCGTAGCTAAAACGATTTTCTTCATATTCCCCCCTGACTTATAACTGCAGTCGGTCACATATATTGAAGGCAGCAAGCTTCAAATCCAGATCGGTAATTGGGTCCGAGAAGCCTGCTCTAGTCAGCTGATCACCTGTGGCAGTGTCTCCTGCCAAGAGTTGAGACAGTGCTCCGCCGAGCTTACGAGCTCCTTTACCGGAAAATGGCTTAAACAGCCATACCCTTATATTGGCTCTGGCTCTAGTCAGATGTTGCAAGGGTTGAAGGAACAGACTGGGGTGTAAAAGAAAGCCATATCCTGCGAGGAAATTAGCAGAATCATCCCAAGGTGAGCCAGCCAGGCCTGAACGCAGTTCCTCACTAGTCCAGATTTCAGCCAGCTTGCGCCCATCGGGCTCGGAAAGAGACATGGCTTCCTGCTCAAACAATGTTATTGCTGCAGCTTCCATCATTTTTTGCAGACATTCTGTAATGCGGATATCAAAAGCAGCCTCCGCACTATCCCCATAAAACATTTTACAATAAGAAGAACTGAGCGTCTCTACCGACACTGAACAGACTTCACGTATTTCGCGATCTGGCGACCAGGAGAATAAATTGGTGCGATTACGGAAGGCAGCAGTGTCGGCGCACAAGCCTCCTATCTCGTTAAAAATATCGAATATATGGAAACCATCCGGTGTAAAATTGTATGCCATAAAAGGCAGATCAGAAGCAGGCAGATGAAAGCTTACTCTGTCCATCGCTTCGTATGTATCAGCCCTTACAGTGGATCCTGAGAAGTTAAGGGCATCAAGCAAAAAGCTGGCTTCATCGTCAAATAATGCTTTAAGGCAGGTTTTTAGAGTGTCAATATTGTTTTCCTCCGGCCTGGGAGCGGGATAACCGGCCAAAGTCGGCATCCATTGATCCCAGGGCGGCAAGGATTCACGTCCTAAGCGCAAGCTTTGCTGCCTTTTCAATTCGTATTGAATAGGCAGGAAATAACGTCGGATGGAATGAGCCAGACTGCTTTCTTGTTCAGCAGTTTTTAGACAATCACACCCGGGTACTCTTTCCAGATAATCACTGATGCGGCTATAACCCATTTTTTCTGATATTGACCGTAAAAGCGACAATATGCGCAAATACAGCTCGAGCATCTCATTACGTTTACTGTTGAAGGATAATACCCATCTCTTGTACACAAGGCATCGTCTGTCTTGATCAGGATGCGTAAGAGATTTTTTCAATTGGTAGTTGGGCTGTAAAAATCCTTGGCTAATTAATCCTAATTGACTTATCAGCCGGCGATAACGCAGTCGGCATTGGACTAGCTCTTGCAGTTCTTTTTTAATGTCTGAACTGTATGTGGCCAACAGCGAAGCAGCCTGAGAGAAGGTTCTGCTTCCGGTCACGGCAGTGATTTCTATTTCATCGCGGTGGTCGGTTAGAACTGCCAAGGTTTCTTGCAGGCTGATTTTCAACATTGGAGCCCATGAGTAAAAGCTTTCATATTGATGCTGCCAGTAAGCGTTATCTGTCTCTTTGCTATAGTTGACCTGACAGATGAGATACATCTCTTCCAGATCACGCAATAGAGCATCCAGATCCTGTAGTCCTTTAATTACTCCTTCTTCAGATAAAGACATTCGCATACGCAGACGAATTTTGCGCAATTCATCTGCGACTGCCTCAGGGTCAGGTGCTTTATATTTGAGATCTGAAAAATCAATCATTACATTCGGTCTAAAGCGTCAATGCCTGCAATTTCCAATCCTGCCTTTAGATAAGTTCTCGTTGACTCAGTTAAGATCAGGCGAGCTTTCATGACCTCCTTATTCTCTGCATGCAAGATGGAACGACTGTTGTAAAAGCGATTAAATGCTCGCGCCAATTGACTGGTATTTCGCAGCATTATTGATGGCTCATGGGAATCTAAGGCTTCCAGAACTGCAGTCTCAAAGCCGTCTTGAAGCTTGATGATAGCTTGTTCTTCTTCGCCTGCGAGATGGGCTGTATTGATTTCTTTCGGGTCAAAGGGCCATGTGCCGTTAGCTTCAGCCAAACGCATTATGCTCGAACAGCGTGCAAATGTGTACTGAAGATAAGGTGCTGAATCACCTTCAAAATCTAACATGTCGTCCCAGGAAAAAACGATATCTCTCTCTCTGCCATTGCGCAGGAAAGTATAGCGAACGGCGCCTACGCCAACACTCTCAGCAATTCTGTCTACTTCTTCCATGGGCAAATCGGGATTGTTGTTTTGAATAATAACTTTGGTTTTTGCTACGCTTTCTGCAAGCAGATCATTTAACAAGATTACATTGCCTTGCCTGGTCGAAAAAATTCCGTCAGCGAATCTAACCGTGCCGAAAGCGACATGTATGCATTGATCAGCCTTCGGGAAGCCCGCTTCCTTTAGCACGGCAAACACTTGCTGGAAGTGATTTTTCTGCGGAGCGCCTACTACGTATATATTGCGATAGAAATCCCATGTCTCATCGCGATAGTAGACTGCGGCAATATCGCGAGATGCGTAAATCGTTGCTCCGTCTGATTTGAGGATCAGACAGGGGTTTAGATCATAGGAATCCAGGTTGACGACTTGAGCGCCTTCGCTTTCTTCTAATAAGCCCATTGCGCGAAGTCTGTCTATTACCGCCGGAATCTTGTCAGAATAAAAACTCTCTCCAAGCATGCTGTCAAATTTAATGTCCAGACGGTCATATATTTTGTCGAAGGCTTTAAGGCTTAGGTCACGGAAGAGCTTCCAGAGCTCATATTCTTCAGGAGCTTTCTCCTCCAGGCGTTTAAAGTAAAGCCTGCCTTCATCCTCAAGCTCCGGGTTATTTCCCAGTTCTCGGTAAAATTTGACGTATACACGATTCAGTTCGGTTATGGGGTCCTCGGCCAGAGCCTCTTCACTGCCCCAATGCCTCCAGGCGGCGATAAGTTTGCCGAATTGTGTGCCGTAATCGCCTAAGTGGTTTAATCTCTTAACATCATAGCCGCGATACTCATACAGATTAGCAATCGCTTCGCCTACCAAAGTAGAAAAAGCATGGCCAACATGGAAAGGTTTGGCAATATTGGGAGAAGAATATTCCACCAAAACGGTCTTCCCCTTCCCCTCACTGCCTGACCCCGGAGCTTTGCTCCCGGCAAAGCCATTTTGAAGAACAGCTTTAGCGTATTGAGCAGGGTCAACATAAAAGTTCAGATAGCCGCCCACGACCTCAGTTCTTTGCAGCCAGGCCAGTTGTCCGGAGATTTTTTCTTTTAATTCCGAAGCGATCAGATTAGGGGCCTTTTTAAGTTCCTTTGCCAAGCGAAAGCAAGGGAGAGCTAAATCACCCATGTCCGCCTGCGGCGGAATCTCTAACAGAGCAAAGAAAATGCTTTTCTCCGTATCTGTTTCTTTAGCTAATACTTCTGCTAATTCATCTTTGTAATGCATATTCCTCCTCGTGTACTTATGCTATGACCACAAATTTGCAGGATAACGATCTTCACATGTAAAATTTTTCAGTGCTTTCATGACTTCAGGTTTGTCTTCTTTGTAGGTAATGCCATACCAGCGATCTGAGACAGGCATCGCCTTTACTTTAATAAGCTTTTCTTTAACGCAATCACCTATTATTTTAGGCAAAAGGAACTCTGCTCTCAGGGGATCCTCCTTTGTATCAGAGAAAAGGAATTCCGGGAAGCTCTTCTCCAGTTTTGTGAGGAAACTGGCAGGCAAGCCCCAGAAATTCATTGAAACCGGCGTGTCCGACGGCAGTGTTCTCCAGGTTTTCTCCCCATCTTCGCTATAGCGTGCGCCCCCGGGGCATTTAAATATTTGTTTTGTTTCTTTAATATCCAGCAAATAGTTGTTATCTGATAGAGAGCATACTCCCCGGGACACATGACCATAATCGCTGAGCGTGTTTGCCAGCTGCCATGCGCACATAGCATATTCATTACTTTCGGCATCCATATTCCGTAAGAACTCATACATTAAGGTATATGCTTCCACGCCATAATAGTCATCTGCGTTAATAACAGCAAAGGGAGCGTCAATCAGGTTCTTGGCGGCCAACACTGCTTGCCCTGTACCCCATGGTTTCTTCCGTCCATCCGGTATTCTGAAGGTAACGGGCACGTCTTGAAGTCGCTGAAAAGCATATTCGATCTCGACCCTATCTTTCATTTTTTCGCAGATATTGTCGAAGTCCTTACGCATATTTTCTTTGATGATGAAAATTATTTTGCCGAAACCGGCGCGGACTGCATCAAATACTGAATATTCCAGTATGATCTCCCCGGCCGGACCCACAGGATCAATTTGCTTTAAGCCTCCGTAGCGGGAGCCCATGCCCGCTGCCATAACAACTAATATAGGCTTACCCATAAATTCTCCTGACAATATTATTTCTTACCGTTGCGAACGCGGATATAGACGAGCTTAATATTGGGATTGCTTGTCTCGCGGAACTGCACATCAAAATTTTCTATAGAGCGTATCATGGTGGTCAATTTATCATACCCATAGTTTCTGGCATCAAAAGAAGGCTGTCTCTTAACCAGCATATTGCCGACATCGGCTAAAAAAGACCAACCATCATCATCCTCAACATCGCGAATAGAATTGGTGATTAAATTGATAACTTTTCGGTTTATTTTAAGAAAACCTTTGCTGCCCGGTGATACTGTATCCTTATCTTCTCCTTTTTTGGCGGAGGATTTTTTGGCATCCTGAAGGCCTGCAATGTCCGAGGCAGCTTTGCTTTTGCTTGCAGATGGTGACAGCTTTTCGCCGTCATCATCAGCTTCTTCACTGCTTCTTTGCTCAATGACTTCCAAGAATATAAAGCGGTCACAAGCGGCAATGAAGGCGTTAGGAGTTTTCATTTCACCAAGCCCGTAAACTATTTTTCCCGCTTCACGAAGTCTGGTTGCCAATTTTGTGAAATCGCTGTCAGAAGAAACAAGCACGAAGCCATCAACCCTGTCATCATAGAGTATATCCATGGCGTCAATTATCATAGCGGAGTCAGTAGCGTTCTTTCCTGTAGTGTAGCCAAATTGCTGCACAGGTGAGATTGCGTAATCAAGCAATTGGCTCTTCCATTTTGCCAGATGCGGCCTGGTCCAATCGCCGTATATACGTTTAATGGTTGGATTGCCGTAGCGGGCAACTTCTTCCATCATATTTTGAATATGATGAGGCGAAACATTATCAGCATCTATCAAGACAGCTAAACGCACATCTTTGGTTGTAAGATTCATAATACGCTAGAGGCACTCCTTTCAAGTATTTGTATATCTTGGTCTTAATTCTAGCAGATAAACCAAAACGAGACAGAAAAA
>DASRVY010000125.1:0-3896 GCA_035654855.1 Bacillota bacterium
ATGCCCTTCTCCGCCGCAACAATATGTACCGGGAGATCGCCTTCATCAAAAGAATATCCGCTTACAATGCTGTTCTTGGTATTTCGCTGCCGGAGAAGGAGTTTTTGACGAGACAGCTTATCGGTTTTGGTAAGCACGACAGACCAAGGGTGACCGAGCGTCTGCAGCCAGTCCATCATCAGCCAGTCATTCGCACCGGGATCATGGCGGGAGTCAAGTAAAAGCAAGATATGCAACAGAGGCCTATCGCTCGTTATGTACTGATCGGTCAGTTGAGAATATTTGGCCAGCTCAGCCGAGGCTGCTTGGGCAAATCCGTAACCCGGGACATCCACCAGGCGCAAAAAATTATCAACCTCAAAAAAGTTGATTAATCTGGTCTTGCCCGGCGTTTGACTCGTGTATGCCAGTTTCTTGCTGCCGGTCAAGGCATTGATTAAGGTTGATTTACCCACATTTGATTTGCCTGCCAGCACAATTTCCGGTCTGGCAGGATCAGGAGCCGGGAATTGCGAAGCCTTGCCACAGGTGGCAAGAAGCCGAGTTTGTCTGAAATTTATCTCCTTGCCTGCCATTTGTTCTCTTCCCTTTCTTGTCCGCCAACACCACAAAAGCACAGCTGCTGAGTGTCTCAGCCTGCTGCCAAAATATTAAGCATGTTTCGTCAGCATAACACTCTTTGACCATCTGACTTGGGCGGTTAGGATTGATCAGCAAATGAGTTTAGTCAGCGAACCATTTGGCGCAAAACTGTCTATTGTTGCCAATAAAATCGACCTTTCATGCATATTCTTTGTGTTGGATATTTATATTGCCATTGCTATAATAAATTTGTCCAGCTGATTTGGAGGATAGCATAGATGAGCTTTAATAGGAATGATTACCGTGATCAGATTTACAGTGATACAATGCTTAATTCTATCGGCCCAATAGCAATGATCACTGAGCAACTGGATCCTACTTTAGCCTCCCAGATAAATTACCAGCTGGTACAGCGCCGCCTGGAATACGCTGAGGCAGACCCCGAGCTCTGCAGCACAGCCGGCTATGTGCGCGAAGATTATCGTATCGGCGCAAATATGGAGCGCTATGAATCAGGCGAAGGCAAAGTGATAATCGAGCAGCCTGTTCGCGGTCATGATGTCTTCATCTTTACAGATGTGCTCAACTTCGGCAAAGAATACCAACGTTACGGTTTTAGTTCTTCGATGAGTCCGGATGAGCATTACCAGGATCTGGTCCGTCTGGTGCAAGCGACGCGGCCTTCAGCCCTGCGCGTCAATGTCATCATGCCCTATCTCTATGAAGGCAGACGCTATCGGCGAACTGCGCGGGAATCGTTAGACTGTGCCCAGATGCTGCAGGAATTGTTTGATCTGGGCATTGATAATTTCATCACTTTTGACGCCCACGACGGCAGAATCGCCAATGCGGTACCCCGGCATAATTTTGAAACTTTCCCCACGGCGCAGCAAATCCTGCAAACTTTATTTGAGACCTTCCCCGATATTGATCTAAACCCCGCAAAATTCATGATCGTAAGCCCGGATGAGAACAGCATCAGCCGTGGAATTTTCTATGCTTCAACTCTGCAAGTACCTATGGGTATTTTTTATTCAGACAGAAATTTTATCCGCAAGGATGGCCAAACATTTGAGGAAACAACTAGAAAATTTTTGGGTGAAGATGTTAGGAACATGGATATTTTACTGGTTGACGACCTGATGGATACAGGCTTTACCTTCTTGGAATGCGCCTCTTATCTCAAGGCGCATGGGGCAGACAGAGTCTTTTGCGCGGCGTCCTTCGCTCAGTTCACACAGGGTATTGATCATATGCGCCAAGCTTACTCCAGCGGAATCATAAAGGGAATTTTCGCTACAGACATGGCTTATCGCTCGCCTGAGCTGATTAGCTCACCCTGGTATCATGACGTGCCTATGGCCTCTGATCTGGCTATTTTGGTTGACGCTCTAAATCACGACGCTTCGCTCTCAGCTATGCTGGCGCAGGCTGACGGTATTGAGAAGCTGGCTGATCAACAGCGCGAGCAATTTGCCCGGCTATACGGCAAGGTGAGAACACAAGATTATGATCCCCGGCAAATAACCTTAGACATATAAAGTAAGCTGAAGATGGTATCCAAGGAGGAAAGAATGGATTTCGAAACAAATGGCCGAGAAAAGGATCTCACTTATGATCCCAACTATTATAAATATGATCAATACGGTAATAATCCCATGGCGGCATATGCCCCGGTAGGGCTGATAGCCATGCGCAGTGCCGTTGATTTCAGCAAACTGGTTAATGATTTTTTAGTTGAAAGGCGCAAAGCCTACCTGGAAAGTGAACCGGAAACCGAAATCAGCCCAGGCTTCCTCCGCGACGACTATACCGTCCCGGTAAACACCTTCCGCTTTTCTTCAGGAGAGGGCAAAGCTGTTGTAGAACGCACAGTGCGCGGCCATGACCTCTTCATAATCTGCGACCCGGCAAACTATTCCGTAACCTATAATATCCGGGGCAAAGAAAACCACATGAGTCCTGACGACCATTATCAAGATCTCAAACGAGTCATATTGGCCAGTTCCGGAAAGGCCAGGCGCATTAATGTCTTCATGCCCTATCTCTATGAAGGGCGCCAGCATCGCAGAAACGCCAGAGAATCTTTAGACTGCGCCTATATGCTGGAAGAGCTGGACATGCTCGGTGTTGCCAACCTTATTACTTTTGACGCTCATGATGATCGCGTCGCCAACGCCGCGCCAACCTTTGGCTTCGAGAGCGTCCCCACCATATACCAGATTCTCAAAGCTCTTAATCGCCTGTATCCGGAAATTATCCAAAACCGCAGCAATTTAATGATTATAAGCCCTGACGAAGGCGCTATTTCGCGGTCC
This sequence comes from Bacillota bacterium, assembly GCA_035654855.1. Taxonomy (GTDB): domain Bacteria; phylum Bacillota; class Clostridia; order Saccharofermentanales; family DTU023; genus UBA1046. Next base: position 2,901 of record DASRVY010000125.1, read on the forward strand.
ATGTACTACGCCTCAGTGCTGGGAGTGCCGCTGGGAACGTTCTATAAGAGACGTGACTACACCACAATAAAGAACGGCAGAAACCCCATCATAGCTCATGAATTTCTGGGAGAATCAGTCGAAGGCAAAGATGTCCTGATTGTCGATGACATGATCTCCTCCGGTGAGTCTATGCTCGATCTGGCGCACCAGCTCAAAGAGAGACAGGCCAACAGGATCTTCTGCGCGGCATCCTTCGGACTATTCACTGACGGTTTGGATTCATTTTACCGAGCATATGAGGAAGGATACCTTGACCGCATCTTCTGTACGAATCTTACTTACCGGGAACCTGAGCTCTTAGATGCTCCCTGGTATTGCGATGTCAATGTGGCGAAGTTTGTGGCGCTCTTGATCGATGCGATCAATCATAATGCCTCACTCAGCTCTCTGGTAGATCCTTCCGCCAAGATCCGAAAACTGCTGGGATCGTAGCTGCTCTTTTACTATTTGTTACAGGCCGCATCCGGTACGTAAAAACAAAAGCGTCAGCAAAAAGATGGCATGTTCAAAGGATTAAAGCCTTTGTCGGGGATGTAGTATCTATGATTGACTATAGGGGTGAATTGGCATAAATTAACCATAGCAAACAATCTGTTAATATTGACAACAGACTGCTATTAATATATTGTGAGCAAATGGTCTGTGTTTAATAATTGTCCTTGACAGACATACATTTGACTTGGTTTTCTTGAACCAATGTCGTGAGGAGAGGTAGAAAATGGAGAATGATTTTTAGTTCTGCTGACTTATTGCAGCGGGACTTCTACGAGATATTTTCTGGCAAAAACAATCGTTGTCTGTTTTCTGTACCATCTATTCTATTGCTAACAAATAGAAGGAGGAAGCGGAAGTCATGTGGCGGTACGTAATTAAGCGAGTACTCTTGGCCATAGTAACCGTATTTGTTGTCGTAGCTATTACGTTTTTTACTATGAATGCGATTCCAGGCGGACC
>DASRVY010000126.1:0-1380 GCA_035654855.1 Bacillota bacterium
TAAACAAAAAGGAAATGTGTGGGAACTATCTACAAACGCTGGAATCAAAGGGCATCCTGCACAATTTCCTGAACAACTCGCTAACGACCATATCGTTTCATGGAGTAATGAGGGCGATACCGTTCTCGATTGCTTTATGGGCAGTGGTACAACTGGTAAAATGGCGTTGCTTAATAGCAGAAACTTTATTGGCATAGAACTTGATGAGAAGTATTTCAACATAGCAAAAGAACGGATTGAGAAAACAAAGCATGATAAAAGCATGATAGATAGGCAGATAAAACTATGACAGCCTATTGGGCAGATAGAAACAGAGAGATGGAGCATATCCAATCTTTATTCAAGTCTGACGCACAGTATAACAAGGCGATTTCAGATATATACAAGCGAGCAGAAAATCAGATCACGAAAGAAATCAATGCCGAATTGATAAGATTCGCTGATAAAGAAAATCTATCGATGGATTTAGCTAGGGAGAAAATCAAGAAGTTTGATGTTGAAGCGTTTCAGGCGAAAGCCAAGCAATATGTGAGCGAGAAGAACTTTACTGCTAGGGCGAATGAGGAGCTTAGAACTTATAATGTTACAATGAGGACTAACAGATTGGAACTATTAAAAGCTAACCTAGACTTAGAAACGGTATCAGCGGCAGATGAGGAATATAAACTACTTTATTCTAGGTTGAATGAGGAAGTTTTTAACGAAGTTACACGTCAGGCAGGATTGCTGCGGACGACAGTGTTATCAAGGGATCAGTTAGACAGGCATGCAAAAGCAATAGTTGAACAAAGCTTTAAGGGTGCGACTTTTGAAAATCGGCTCTGGCGGAGTCAAGCAGACTTACAAAGAGAAATAGATAAAATCATTGAGCGAACCTTGATCCAAGGCAAGAGTCCAAAAGAGGGTGCAAGCGATTTAATGAAATACATGCACAAATCGGTGGCCAATAAAAGACGCGAAGCCGAGGGGCTTGCAGTAACGGAATCCGCGAGGGTGCAAACAGAATCACAAAAACTAGCGTTCGAGGAATTTGATGTACGAATATACGAATTTATAGCAGAAACAGATGACCGGACTTGCGAGCAATGCGCCGAACTGGATGGGCATTTGTTCAATGTTTCTGAGATGAGACCAGGTGAAAACGCCGCACCGATGCATCCCTTTTGTAGGTGCAGTGTCGGTGGGGTGATATAATATAGGCAAGACATACGGTCGTTAACTGGAATAGTCATACGGACTAAAAACGGAGGATAAAATGAACACTGAAGAAAACAATATTGAGCAGGTAGAAGAAAAAGAAACGCCGAAAATGCTGACGCAGGACGAGGTCAACCGCTTAATCGCGCAGAGCAAATCCAAGGCAAAAGATGAGGCTAAAAA
>DASRVY010000127.1:0-23749 GCA_035654855.1 Bacillota bacterium
TGGTGGAGAGTGTGGGATTTGAACCCACGGAAGACTAATGCCTTCTCCGGTTTTCAAGACCGGTGCCTTCAGCCGCTCGACCAACTCTCCGCGATTTATTGACTGAACTGTTTGCTGTTTTAGTTTCCGACGATTACCTTATTGCTCAATCACAGCACGCCACTTATTTTAGCCTCCAGCCCTGACAAATGTCAATTTTAGTATTTACAGTCTCTTCAGGCGTGTCAGCTGATCAAAGTTCAGTCCGGATGCGCGTAAATTCGCCTCGTCTCCTACTACACAGATGGAGCCTTGAGTTATGGCCTGTTCCAGCCAGTCGGCAGCCTCGTGCAAATATGAAAGCCCGGTCGCCATGGCTTCCGCTTTGAGTTGGGCTAATGTCTTTGCGTCCAAGCCTGAGTATCTGCGCCCCAACATGATCAAATCTACTTCATAAGGACTTATAACCGGATCAAACTTGTTCAACGAGCCGATAATAATCCGTTCCAGCTCCGGAGGGGCAAAAGAGGCAGCTCTCAGCCAGGCAGGAAGTCCTTTATAGACCTGAACTGTCTCTGCCAGCTTCGGGTCCCGGTAGGAAGAAAGTGCCATAATACCGCCGGTACTTAAGGAAATTCCCTGACCATAAGCGCCGCCCTTGGCTCTTATCAGTTGATAAAGATAATCTGAGGACAGGAGATTCTCCAACACTGCCATTGAGCCGTCATATTCAAGACCAAGCTTGCGGAAGTCTGCGCACAAAGTGACATAATTGACATTGGAAGACATGTACAAGCCTTCATGCAAAGGATTGGGAGAGAAATCAAGCTTCTGGACGGCAGAATCATTAGTCGGCAAACCTCGCAGATAGGACTTAGCTGTCTGCAGCAGTCCGGCCAGTCTCTTCTCTTCTGCAGTGAGCGAGACTGTCATGTTATTGCTGAGGAAAATTTTATCTCTGACTCTGATTAAACCGGAAATCAGATCTTCCATTTTCCTGTCAAAGTCGGCTAGCAATGTACAGAGATGCCAATAAAAATTCAAACCGTTAAATTCTTCTGTGATTGCGCTCACAGGATCTATCCTGGCTGTTGAATGTTGTATGGCGACTTGATGCGCCCTGTTGTCAACATAATCTTCATAATCAGATTTGACTGTCAATAAAAGCTCCTTAAGCCTTACTTTGTCAGTAAATTCAGTCTCTAGTATTACTTCTTGCAAGAGGTCAAACATGGGCTCAATTTTGGCATCCAATGAGTGGGAGCGCACAATGAGTCTAGGTTTGTAAACATCGGGGGCAAAGAATTTCGTAGATACTCCGGCTGCAAAAGTAAATCCGGAGCAAGTCTTCCCTATCTCATTATTCAGTTCAATATAATTTCTTTTACTTGTGCTCAAATCTCCTAAAAGACGGGCCAGATAAGATACATAAACAAGGTCTTCTCTGTCAATCGCGTCAAGATCAAAACTTAGCGCGAAAGTGCCTATGCCGCCTGTTGACTGTGGGTGCAGCAGATATTCAATACCTCCTGAAACCTCGATCTCTTGCTCAATCTCAGCAACTGAGTCATCTAAATCGGCCAGTGACAGATACGGCAAAGTCTCCTTCTCCTCCAAAGTGTCCGCTTTATCCTGCCAGGCAGTAAGCGCCTTCGTATCTTCAATCAATTTGTCTGTCTCTTCTTCGGAAAGGCCATTTTTTATCTGCTCCAGCTCGGCAGCCACATCTTGGTCCAATCTCTGATACAAGCCGATAACCGGTCGATGAATGCCTGCAATGCCGTCAGAATTCTCCAGGATATTTTTCTTCACATAGTCCTCGAACAGCCCATTGCCCAAATCAGCTCTAAGTTTCTTGAGCGGCTTGTCAAAGGCCAGATCTGTCAGCAACGGCTGACCATAGCGGAAGCGCGATAAGGTGCGGATGGAGTAGATGATCCCGCGGTTAACGCCCCCTGACCTGCGCAGATTCAGCTCTCTGCTGTTCAGTTCGGCCAGCAGCAGATCGGCGTCGAATCTTTGCTCTACTCCCCGTTTTAGCTCTCTTTCAATAATATCGTTGAACTCCTCAGCACGCGCGGGATTGACATTGCGGGCCAACACGCCGAAATCAGTATAATAAGTATCCGCGCTGTAGCACATAATATCTTCGCCCAGCCCGGAGGCGCGCAGCGCCAGCTTCAGCGGCGCGGACTCTGACTCAACTAAGACGCCGTAGACCAGTTGCGCCAAGAAGCGCTCCTCCACCGACTCGATCGCTCCCAGGTTCCAGATCCGTGACAGCCAGCTATGTTTATCCGCTATAACTCCCTCTTCACCATTAAACTCAAAGTTATGAAACTTGTGTTTAGCGGCAGGGGCAAAGCCCGGTACAATCTCAATTTTTTCAGATGAAGGCGTAAACTCTGACAACACTTCATCAAAGAAGGGAAACAGCTTATCTTGGTCTATTGCTCCATGTAAAACGATCAGAGCATTTGACGGGTGATAATAGCGCCTGTGAAAATCTAAAAAATCTTCGTAGCGCAGCTGAGGAATGTCATAGGGGTATCCTCCGGATTCGTGGCTGTATGACGACCCGGGATGAAGCGCCTTCGCTATATCGTAAAATATCTGGGTGCTTGGGTCGCCGTACGCTCCGCGCATCTCATTATAGACAACACCGTTATACGTCAGAGGAGCATTCCTTTCCTCCAAGGCAAAATGCCAGCCTTCCTGCAGGAATATCTCTTCGGTTTCATAAATACGAGGGAAAAAGACAGCGTCCATGTACACGGAGATGAGGTTAAAAAAATCTTGATCATCCTGAGAGCTTAAAGGATAGATTGTCATGTCCTCGAAAGTCATTGCGTTCAGGAAGGTCTGCCTTGAGGTTCTCAGCATATCCATGAAGGGCTCTCTAGTGCGGTACTTCTTTGATCCCGCCAGAACAGAGTGTTCCAGAATATGTGGGACGCCGGTAGAATCCGGCGGCGGCGTGCGAAAGCCGATGGTAAACGATTTATTGGTACTGTCAGACTGCAGAAGCAAAAGTCTCAGACCGCTTTTTTCGTGCAGATATTCGTAAGCTTCTACAGCAGCTTCGGGGATAAGGTCGATGCTGCGAAGAGTAAATCCATGTACATTGCCTTGTTTCATACTGCCTCCCGAATGAAGAGACGCTTGAACATTTTTAGAAAGCGTCTCTCAATCTTTTGTGAATTAGAATGTAAGTGTTTCATTGGCCGAGGATATCCGAAATATTTTGTTGTGTCGGCTTGGCACTGTCACGATGAGTGACAATCACTTTATAACCCTTGCTGCGCAAATCGTCAGCGATATAATTGGCAAATGTGACCGAGCGATGGCGGCCGCCGGTACAGCCAATGCCTATGACCAGCTGAGATTTCCCTTCCGCGATATAAAGAGGTATGGAGTAGTTCAGAAAATCCAAAATTCTAGTTAGCATCCCCTTCGCTTCCGGGAAACTCATGACATATTCGCTCACTTCGCGGTCTTCCCCTGTCAACGGACGCAGCTTGTCAATATAGTGAGGGTTGGGCAGGCAGCGCATATCAAAGAGCAGATCCGCATCACTCACAGTGCCGTGCTTAAAGCCAAACGAATAAATATTAATCATCATTGAATCACGAGAATCCAGCGACAGGGTTTTGAGCAGTTTGCCGCGCAGCTGAGCAGGTGTGAGATAGGATGTATCAATAATGTAGGAAGCACGCGCTCTGATGGGCGCAAGATATGCCTCTTCCTTTATGATCGCCGACTCATAGCTTAGATTCTCAGTCGCCATTAAAGGATGTATGCGTCTGGACTCCTTATAACGCTTGCGCAAAACTTCTATATTGCAGTCCAGATACAAGATTTTATATTCGACGCCTTTGCCATCAAGATCGGAAAGAACTCGCCCAAAGTCGGTAAACATATTCTGACTTCTTGAGTCGATGCCGAAGGCGATTTTTCTTTGCATAGGATCGTGCTCATTCATGAAATCGGTGAAGTTCAGCAAAATCTGAGGCGGAAGGTTATCGATACAGTAGTAGTTCATATCCTCCAAGACATCCAGTGATAGAGATTTCCCGGCTCCGCTTTGCCCGGTAACTATCAGTAATTCCATATCTCTCCTCCAAAAGATTTATCAAATTCCGGCTAAACAGAATTCAAAAACAGCGTTATAAATGTATCAGTCTCCATTATATACAGAAAATGAGTTGAAGGCGCTCAATAATAAGAACGGCAAACAGAGGAACTCCCAGCCAACATTATTCTCTAACACAGGGAACACTTGCCCCTAAACATTGCCGAGGATTACTGTGCTGAGGTTTTGTTCGGCGATGCTCTTTAGTTTTGACATTGCGGCCAGCGGTGTGGGCGGGGGATAGGCCATCTTGTAATGGGGGAAATAGCGCGACAGATGGTAGGGGATTTCCGGGTCGAGCCCGGCTAACCAGAGGGTAAGCGCCTTCATCTCCTCTTCATCATCTGAGAAACCGGGGATGACCAGTGTCGTGACCTCCAGATGAGAAGTGGCGGCGGCAATCTCGATAGTGGATTTGACCAAATCAAAGTCGCCGGATAGGCTCTCATAACCTTCTTTGTTGAAGCACTTCAGGTCTATATTCCAAGCAGTTGTTACCCGGTCGATTCTCTCAACGATCCCGGGTCTGAAACAGCCGTTAGTGATCAGGATGGTTTCCAGGTCTCTATCTCTCGCCAGCTCAAAGGTCTCAAGGATATACTCGTAATTTATCAGGGGTTCGTTATAGGTGAAGGCGATGCCGATATTGCCTTCGCCTCGAGCCTGCTCCGCTATTTTGATCAGTTCAGCCGGACTGTAATGATGGGAGTTGGATATGATCTCTTTTGCCGCGATTTGTGATATGGAGGCGTTCTGGCAGAAGGGACAGGTCATATTACAGCCAAATCCTCCGGCGGACAAGATCTTTGAGCCCGGGTGAAAGCGAGACAGCGGCTTTTTCTCTATCGGATCGAGAGCGAGACTCGACAATCTGCCGGCAAATTTATTAATAATCTTGCCGTCAATATTAACTCTGGCGCGGCAAATGCCAATTTCTCCGGGAGCCAGGCGGCAAGTATGATGGCAGAGCGGACAGGTCACTGCGCTGCTGCAGGCAGATAAGTCCGTTTTATTAGCCTCGTTCTCTTGATTTTGGCTTGTATTGTTTTTGTTTAGATTATTTATGTCTGATCACCTTAAAGCGCTCCAGAGTAACAGGCTCATGTAAGCCTATACCTGCCTTTTGCCGTGCGATTCTCACTTGCTCTGCCGCAGCGTCAATGCCTTCAAGATCCGGCAGAAGCAGTCCTCTTCTCCTCCCCCGGCTGACAATCACACCGTAACGCTTTGGATCCAGATCTTCGATACTGTCAATTCTCTCCGGCGGCGTCAGTACATCGACGCTGTATTCAAGCTTATCCAACTCGTTTTCTGTCACAGATTCAAAACGCATATCTCTGGCAGCGGCGGAGATTGCATTGCCAATTATCTCTTCCGCAATGCTTTCAGCGTACGGTTGAATGGTGCCGATACAACCCCTTAGATTGCCCCGGATGTGCAAAGACACAAAAGTGCCGGCCTTTTCCTGAGTCATCTCGGGCGGCAGGGCTGCAAATTCAGCCGCTGACAGAAGAGGTTTTCTGCCGCTGCGGATATAAGTCTCAACAGCATAGCGGGCCAAAGCTGTATATGGTTCTTTGCCTGCAAGCCAGGAAATCTGTTTGGCGGCTTCAGATGGTCCGCTTCCGGCGGCCTCCTCTGTCTCAGCTGACTCTTGTGATTGCCAAGTGATATGCCGGAACGCAGCCTGAGCGTAGCCGACGCCATATGTATCTTCGTAACTGAGAAGTTCCGGCTCATAGTCGGCGCCGTCAAGAACTCCCCCCAAAATATTCAAGGACCTCAGACCGCATTCGGCTACTTCGTCCAGAAGATCATCCGAAAAAGTCGAAAATCCGGAGAAATCCCCCGCAGCCAAGGCAGACACAATTTCTTTGTCGAATGTTTGAGCGCGAGGAGCCAGTCCGTAAGGCCCGTCTTTCTTCAGTCGGTGCGAGAGATCTCCGCTGGCGATAAATACTACTCTTTTGCCGGAAGCCAAAATGACATCTTGAATAGCCATGCCATATTCATAATGCGTCTTCTCAGACAGTCCGCAAAAAGACAGCCTCACTACCTTGGCTTTTAAATGCAATTCTTTCGTCTCCGCTTTGCCTTCCAAAGCCTTTTCGCCATGCGCAACGAAAAAGAGAGGCACAAAACTGCCATGATCAACTCTCTCTTTGCCACTCTTTGCGTCTTCTTTACGGATCACAGCAGGCAGGTGTATAGCAGCAGCCTTTTCTTTGATTTGCCGGGCAAGCTTCGTGTCATAGTCTATTGTTAAAATCGGCATTGCCCTGATGGCTGAAAGTGATGATCCAAAAGACGCCATAGACATTTTCTCTGTCTCGCCGCCTGCGATTAAAAAAGTCTGGGCATAGGTAGTCGCATGTGGCGACACTATCACTATTGTATCCGGAGCGAGCCTGGCGATCTCAGCTCCAATCCGGTAATAAGACTGCATTGTTTGCGGGATTTTCGCTTCTGAGCCACGGCCGACTTCAGGTATGGCTAAAGGCGGGTGGGGCATAACATAAGCTGCAATTAAGGACATAAAATCACCCCTTTGCTTCTTACAGTATAACAAGATTAAGCCCTTATCATAGAATGGGGCATACATTGTGAGATATGATACTGATCGGTTTTTGTTTCGATGAGTATTTGTTTGCCAAGATCCGGGGCGGATCAAAAATCGTCTGTCGGTAATTATACGCAGGCGGAACTTATTTCCCGGTGATCATATTAAGATCCAGCATATTCTTCTTAACCTGATTAAGAGTAGATTTCATCGCCTTGAGCTGATCCTCCGATAATTCGGATATATCATGCGGCCGATCCTCCCAGGCTCCAACCATGCGGGCAACCTCATCAACCAGCCTGCCCATCTCCAAGAGATCAGGCGCGTCACTGCTGACTGCTGAATTCAGATGCGTGAATTCACCCCGCAGCTCAAGCCTATTTCCCTCCTTGGGAATCACCACGTTGATGTTTAGCTCCTGTTCTATCCTGTCTTGCAGAGGCAGCATCTCACCAGGCTCGCCGTGAACTAAAATAACCTTCTTCGGCTTAACTTTAAAATTTGAGAGCCAGTTCATCAAGGTTGGCCCGTCGGCATGCGCTGAGAATCCGGGCATGCTATAGATAGAAGCTTTGATATCCACCCAGGCACCGGAAATCTTGACTTTATCTACCTGCCCGTCCAAGATGATCCGTCCCAAAGTCCCCTCCGCCTGGTAGCCGACAAAGACGACTGCGGATTTCGGGTCCCAGATATTATACTTAAGATGGTGGCGGACTCTTCCTCCGGTAGCCATACCGCTCGCGGAAATTATGACTTTGGGCATTTTGTTAGCATTAAGCGCCTTCGACTCATCGACCGAGCGCGTATAGAACAGATTGGGGAAGTTAAAGATATTATCTCCGTTCTTGATCAGGCCTTGCGCTTCATCATCCAGCAGATCTGTATGTTTCATAAAGACCCCGGTAGCTTTAGTTGCCATAGGGCCGTCGACATAAATCGGCACAGGATCGGCGAATCTGGCTCCGCCATACTCATAATATTTGTTCAGCTCATAGAGCAGTTCTTGCGTCCGGCCGATAGCAAAGCTGGGGATTATCACCGTTCCGCCTTTACCGGTGGTTGTGTTTATTACCTCCATCAGGCTGTCCAGCGAATTCTTGTAATCAGCGTGAACTGTATTGCCGTAAGTTGACTCCATTATCACTACGTCCGCGCTGTCAATTTTTTGCGGATCGCGAATCAAGGGGTGATCAGGCATACCCATATCGCCGCTAAAAACTACTTTTGTCGTAATCTCGCCCTCAGTGACCCACAGCTCGATTATCGCCGCTCCCAGAATATGCCCCGCATCCTGCATCCTGATCTTGATATTAGGGGTAATCTCAATCATTTCATCGTAATAACGGGGTTCGAAAAGCTTCATCGCTTTAGCCACATCGTCGGAATCATACAGGGGTTCGACCAATTCCTCACCTGCCCGCTCTCTCTTCTTGTTCTCCCACAAGATGTCATAATATTGGATTTGGGCCGAGTCCTGCAGCATGATATCCACCAGATCCATGGTCGCCCTCGTACTGTAAATGGGTTTGTCGAAACCCTCCTTAACCAGCTTCGGTATTCTGCCTGAATGGTCGATATGAGCATGCGTCAAAATAAGAAAATCCAGCGCCGCCGCATCATAGGGAAAAGGCTGGTAATTCTTGGCCTCTTTACTGTCGCTGCCCTGAAACATGCCGCAATCGATGAGAAAACTCTCATCATTTTCGGTAGTCACCAGAAAATTTGATCCTGTCACATCCTCAGTCGCTCCATAAAAGGCTATTTTCATGCAGTTTGTCCTCTCTTTTCAAAGATATAACTTAATTAAAAACATCCACAGCAATGTCCGGCTAATCTGATAATTACCCACCGGCGCAATTGACTAATCAATCTTTCCTTCCACAATGCCGCCGCCAACAAGCAAATCTCCCAGATAGAAGACAGCAGACTGTCCCGGTGCCGGCGCTTTTTCTGTTTTGTTGAAGGCGATATCAATTATTCCACCTGACATTTGCCTCAGCCTGCCCCGGACTGCCGGCGCCCGGTAACGAGTTTGCACATCAACTTCCAAATCTGCCGGTATTTCCCCGGCTGCAACTAGATTAATATCCCTGAGCCGGATTGAGTCAGTAAACATATCCTCTTCTTTACCCAGGACTATCTCGTTTCGCTCTTTATCTTTGCGGATCACATAATAAGGCTCGCCCAGCGCGACACCAAGGCCTTTTCTTTGACCAACAGTATAATTGATCAAGCCATTGTGCGTGCCCAATATCTCGCCTTGTTCAGTAACTATGGCGCCCGGTTTTTGCTTTCCTATTTCTCTCTCTATATAAGCGGCATAATCACCGTCAGGGACAAAACAAAGGTCCTGACTGTCATCTCTGTCCGCCGTTGTCAGGTCAAACCGGCCGGCAAGGCGGCGCACCTCGCCTTTGTCGAAATCTCCCAAGGGCAAGAGCAGTCTTCCCAGTTGTTCCTGACTCAGGCGATAGAGCATATAACTTTGATCTTTCATTTTATCCTTGCCCTTGAAAAGCAAACTTCGTTTCCCCTTGCCGCCAAATCCTTCGTCCGTGCAACTTATTTTATCCCCGTCCATTTCGCCTCTGCTTCCGGACCGGGGAAAAGACTCATCTTCAGCGCAAGCGGACAAAAGATTTATTTCTTTTGCCCGGACCACGCGGGCGTAGTGACCCGTGGCAATATAATCAAATCCCAGTCTGTCAGCTTCGTCCAAAAGCAAACTGAGTTTTACCTCATTATTACAGCGAACACAAGGGTTGGGAGTCTCTCCGTCCTTATAGGAACTGATGAAATCATTAATTATGCAGGAGTGAAAACGCTCTTGAGCGTCAACGGTATAAAAGGACATATTTAACTGTGCGCAAACAGCGGCAGCGTCTGCTGTATTTTCATATCCGTGCATGATCAGCATAACGCCATGGCAGGTATAACCCTGCTCAGATAAGAGAGCTGCCGCAACACTGGAGTCAACTCCGCCGCTCATCGCAACCAAGACAGATTTCATAGTGTCAGAATAACACAATCGAGGGCAGCAGAACTCTGACTAAAAAACCAAACCTTTAATCATTCTCGTTAAGCCACTCCTTAAGAACCCGGAGATATTTGGGTGTTTCTTCAATAAATGGGGCATGTCTGCTGTACTGAAATAACTCCCACTTGGCATTGGGTAAATTATCGTACATGGTTTTTGCGATATAAGGCGTGGACAGATCTCGTTGTCCGCTGATTACCAGTACAGGTGTTTCTATCTCGCACAAACGGTCGGTAAACTCATAATCACTTAGAGTTCCTGTCGGAGTAAATTCATTTCTGCCCCAGCCGGTCAAATACGCTTCCGTGCCCGACTTTTTCGGCCTTCTGACACACTCAGGGACAGAATCATCCAGCTTGGGAAAACTGTGTCTGAGCATAAAGGCATCCAGCGCCTCAAGATAAGCAGGGTCATCATAGCTGCCCTTCTCAAAGGCCCCCATTAAAGCATCTCTATACTCCGGTTCCATATAGGAAATATTGCGATGCTGCTCTTCTTCCCAGAGTTTTGCTGAAGACAAGGTCGAGGAAAGGATATAAGATCTGACGCCTTGCGGCTTATAGTCGCAGGCATACCAGATCGCCATCATGCCGCCCCATGACTGACCCAAAAGATGGATCTGCTCAAGACCTAAATGGCCCCTAAGCTGAGCAAGTTCCTCAATCCATACAGCCGCGGTAAAATACTCAGGATGTCCCTCAATAAATGAATTTCCACAGCCAATCTGATCATACATGACCAAAGCCCTGTCATCTTCTTCGGCCAAAGAATCCAGAGTCTCAAAATAATTATGTGTGGAACCAGGTCCGCCGTGCAGCAACACAAGAGGCGTCTTCCCGCTGTCCATATTTCCGATTACCCGGTAATAAGTTTTGCCTTCCTTAAAAGGCATATATCCTTCTTTAATCATGAATGTCCTCCCTGCCGGATATTTATTTTGTCAACTCATCTTCTTCTGCCGGCGCATCACTCTCAGTCTCTATGCTTCACTTTATCAGTGATATGTCCTTTATATCAGCAAAAGCTGATCCTCGAATATTTTTCAAGGAGAGAGCGTGATATAATTATAAACAAAAACGAGGAGAAGGGTGCAAGTATACAAAGCTTCCGCTTGTGCCCGATGAAGCGATGAAAAAGACAGCAGCACTTATGCTTACAGTCTTATTGGCTTTCACGGCGGCTGCCTGCGGGGGTAACAGTCCTGAGAAGACCGAAATTCCGAAAGTCACAAGGACTGAAGAGCAAACACCGGCTGAAGCAACTGAGACTCTTGAGACCACTGTAACGGCAACTGAGACTGCAGCTGAGACGACTGAAGCTTTGCCTCCGGAAGAAGCCAATCCGCTGCTTTTCCCTGACCGTTATCCCTTGGCTTTTATGATCAATAATGTAGCGGCAGCCAGGCCGCAATCAGGTCTGGACAAAGCCAAGCTCATTTATCAGCTGATGACTGAGGGGCGCACGACCAGATTGCTGCTATTGACAGATGCCCAAGAGGGCATCATAGGACCGGTCAGAAGCGCCAGGCCGGCCTATCTGGATCTAGTCGCCCAGCATCAGGCTTTTTATTCCCACGCGGGCAACCAGAGAGTGATTACTGCCAGTCCTGTAGTTGATGACATTAAGAGTCTGGATGCTCTGGCAGGACATTATTCCCTTTATTACCGCACAGAGCACCGCAAGGCTCCGCATAATTTATATACAACATTGGAAGACGCTTATGCTCGGGCAGAAAAGACATTCGGTGAGATCGCGCCTGAAGAACCGCTAGAAGGTCTGCATGTTCATGAGAATTTTGTTTTGCCTGATGGGGGGGAACAAGTCACCCGGATAGATTACAATTTTTCCAGCCTGCAGGAAGCTTTCCAATACGATGCAGATAAAAATATCTACTATAAATTCAATGATGACAAGGTGCTGAAAGATGAGCAGACAGAGGAAAAGCTTGAAGTTGCAAATATTATCATTTTGCACCGTCCTCACGGCATGATGCCAAATAATGTTCATACAAAGGTAGACTGGGTAGATGAAAACGTGGCGGCGACCTATCTGACCGGGGGCCAAAAATATGACATCATCTGGAATAAGGCTTCCCACACCGATCCGATTATTTATTATCTTGACGGAGAGGAACTGGTTTTAAACCCGGGCTTAACCTGGATAGTCGTTGTCGATGACAGAGCCCTAAATACTGTCAAATACAAATAATCGTTAATCGTCCACGGTGACAGCTGAGCAATATTGCGGACTTTGGTGTTCAACGAACAAACGGACCAAAATAAAACGCCCCCAAGAGTTGGATCTGACTTTCTAATCCAACTCTTGGGGGTTATATATGTCAAGGAATCGCTGTTATACTGCAATCTTTCAACTAAAGCTCAATGTGAAGCTGAAAACAAACGAAAATTCAATCGACAGCAGCTTGCTGCTCGCTTTATCTCCTGCCACCCGCTCCTGACAATTTATGATGCCGTTACTCTGCCATCTCTAAGCAGTTGATGGTCAGTGACTGTCTCTTTTGCGTCTCAGGCAGAGCTGCTAATCCTCAGTCACTCCGGAGAAATCGACTCCGGTATCTTTTGGTTCCTCGACAGTGAAAGAGTAATCTTTCCCCGGCAGGATAGCATTAAGCACGATACCGCTGATAGCCGCTATTGCTAAACCGGACAGATGAATCTCGGCAGATCCGACAGAGAACTGCAAACCGCCGGCAACTTCAAAGCCCAGCGCGGTTACCAAAATCACGGCTGCCACGATCAGATTTCTGCTCTTGGTAAGATCGACCTGATTCTCAACCATATTTCGAACCCCGATGGCGGAGATCATCCCGTACAAGATCAAAGAAACGCCGCCAATGACTGCTGCGGGTATACTCTCGATAACTCCGCTGACATAGGGGAAGAAACTGGCGACAATCGCCATTACAGCCGCAATCTGCATAACCCGCGGCGCATAAACCTTAGTCAAAACCAAAACTCCTGTGTTTTCACCATAGGTAGTGTTAGCCGGCCCGCCAAAAGCTGCGGACAAGCTGGTAGCCAGACCATCTCCCAGAAGGGTGCGATGCAGTCCGGGATCGGCAATATAGTTTTTGCCGGTAGTGGCGCTAATAGCGGAAATGTCTCCGATATGCTCCATCATAGTCGCCAAAGAAATTGGAATAATCGTGATAATCGCCGAGAGATCAAAAGTCATAAAGTTTGAACTCTTCAGAGGTATTGCGAAAACGCGGGCGGATTCCACAAAAGAGAAATCCACTCTGTTCAGAGCCAGAGCGGCGATATAGGCTACAAAAATTCCCAGCATGATAGGAATAATTTTGATCATTCCCTTGCCCCAAATACTGCAGACAAGCACAGTCACAATTGCAATTATTGCAATCAGCCAATCCGTCGATGCGCTTTGAATCGCTGTGGGAGCCAGGATTAAACCGATTGCTATGATAATAGGACCAGTCACGACAGGCGGGAAGAACTTCATTACCCTTTCAACCCCAAAGAACTTAAACAACGCTGCCACCACCACATAAACCAGTCCGGCAAAGAAAACTCCTCCGCTGGCCTTAGGCAGATTCTCTGCAACGAAGGTTGGAGAATCAGGCCCTCCCATAGTTACAACATTATAGCCGGCGATAAAGGCGAAAGAAGATCCCAGAAAGGCCGGCACCTTGCCCTCAGTCAACAAATGGAAAAGAAGTGTCCCTAATCCGGCCATTAACAATGTAGTCGGCACATCTAATCCCGTTATCAGGGGAACCAGAATAGTCGCCCCAAACATGGCAAAAGCATGTTGCAGCCCAAGTAACAACGATTGTCCGACCGGCAGTTCTTTCAAACTATAGATCGGCTCTTCCCCTAATTTAACTGTACTTTTCTTTGAACTCATCGGCGTACCTCCTCATAAAAAAAGCTGCCGCTGAGACTGTAAAATCACATGTCCTCAGGCAGTTTTACAACGAGCAGCCGCAGTAGAACTACTTGGAATGTAAGAAATCTTACAAGTCTCTCTGTACCTGCTTAAAGCTTTCTGGCAAAAATTGTGACACAGCAAGACCCTTATGTCAATATTTCAACAAGAATTTGTCCCTAATCAGGGATAATTTCACCCTTATAACTAATCAATGAATATTCCAAGTATATTTATTGAAAAATATTGATGAAGGCGCTTATCTCGTCACAGCCAAACAAAGCCGACAACCCGGTACAGAGCGCCGGACCGCGCCAGGCTGCATATTTCCTAATTTAGTTTAAAATAACTCCCGTTCAAAGCTAGGATTAAAGTTGCGCGAGGCTTTCAAGCAGCAGTACGAGCTAACAATCCACAAAATATCATTGAGCGACATATGGAAAAATCTAGAGAACTCTTTTCCGACCAAAACAATCATGTCAAAGAAATCGCCTCAATCGTGGGCTATGGCAATATCAATCATTTCAGCACCATGTTCCGTCGGGAATTTGGCTGCACACCCAGCGGGTACATGACTAAGAAGATTCAATAAAGCTTATGATGGGTGCTGTCAAATGAAAGATATCCCGAAAGAAACGCTCATGGACAATAGTTCGCCAGCTAAAAAACGAATCGAAGTTTACTTAGAGAGAAAAAACTTCGACACAGCAGATAGTCCGATACTGCACGGCTTTTCGGAACAGTAACGAAGTCTTTGGTGTTTAAGTAGTATTTATATTTATGTAATGATAGGGTAAAAAAAGACTACAGCCTAAGAAAGCCCAGCTCAAATGCTTGCGGGAACTGGAACATTTTCTCCGCTTTGCCGAATGCCACGATTATTTTTCCATCCTTGATTGCAATGACGGTGCCATCCCCAAACGTTTTATGCTTCACCATAGAACCAATCTTTACTTTCGAAACATCCAACTTGGATTTTTTCTGTACCTGCGCGGGCGTTATAATTGCAGGGCGGTTAGACGGTATTGCAGACTTCGGTACCATCGACACGGTTACGGGTTTATTGACCGTAACCGCAGGTTTTTTTGGTTCAGTTTTTGCCTTGAGCTTCGACGTTGTCTCTTCAGCTTTATCCTCCTCATCGGAATAATTATCATCTATATCTGGTAGAGTGGAAATATCCTCATCATCCTGATTAACAGCGCTGAGCGACTTCTGCTGATAGCCAAACAACTTGTCAAATTCATCACGTGTAATCACTGTGTCATAACCGCCGATGCCTTCGCCTTCATGCCTATCTACACCTGTGTAATTAAGGCTTGAATCTTCGTATCGCTTAAATTTGTAAACGGCATCATTCATCAAGGCGGCATTAAACACACCGAGGGAACAAAGCAACTCAAAGTCTTTTACGTTCAAGCCCGTGACACGTTTAAACAAGCTCGGCTCTAACTGAGTTATGACATCTTTAAGACTATATTCACGGAAATCGGTCAAATACATAAATACCGGAATTCTGGTAGCAAACTTAATCAGCTTCTCCTGAATCATTTTACGTTTGGATTTGTATTCCTTCTCTTCTTCGGAGATCTCCTTTTTTTCTTGTGGAGCAAGCTTGTCTCCTCTTGCCTTTGCCCTTTTAACTTTTTCAGAAGCAATGATAATATCATTAATTTCAGTATTCAGACTACGAAATCCCTCGATGCTCATTAAAGCGTTCATAGCATCTTCGTTTGCCATAAGCCGAGCAAGGGTATCGTTGTCAACATTGACAAGTAATGCAGATTCCCAGCGGCGGGCAAGAAGCGTGGCGGATGTTCCGGCAAGGGCAATGTCAAGAATATCGGTTTCATTGAGCCGCTTCATGGTGCTGCCATCATATGCCAGCACGGGCAGGAAATTAATAAACTCAGCAACTTTTTGTTCCGGGTTACTCTCATTTACATCAAGGCGGCAGCTATAATCAGCTATTTGGTGCAAAGCGCGGTCAAGGGCAAAGTCGAATACATAGCACTCATGCTTCATGATTTCTTTTTCGTCTGCACCAACATCTATCACCCACGGGCTCTGCACACGGAAAGCAGCCTGAAAATAGGTCTCAGGACTGCTCAAGTTGCGGAGCATAAAAATCCCTGTCCACGGTTTGACCGTAACGCCTGTGGTAAGCTTGCCGCAGGAGAGCGTAATAGTTTTTGTTTTGAGCGGATCAGCCATGGATTGGAGAACGGGTGCCAGAGCTTCTACGCCGATACCTGCTCTCACCCCGGCAGCGACATTCACCTTATAGTCATGGAAGAAGCTGTTGTTGCGCTTTTTGAGCAGATTCGCCATTGCATAGCATGAAGCAACATTCGGCAAAAACCACAGTGTATGCGTTAAAATTGAGAGCAGACGTGTGTTGGAAAAGGGCATATCCGGTTTTTTTGCGCCAAGCTTCAAATCGTCTATTGTGGTACCCAGATATGCGCCGCGAACCAAATCAAGCCATTTTTGTACATAGTCCTCAAATTTAAACTTTGCATTGTCCCCTTCACCTTCTGCTGAAAAGAACACATTCAGGTCAAATTCGTCAAATTCACCCTGCTGTGCTATTTGCCGGATACTGTCTGGAATCTTATAGGTCATCATAACCATTCTCGGTAACGACAAATAAGGATTACCTGGGTCTGTTCCCCAAGTATCCTTTGCACGCTGCTCATCCGAATATGTCCAGTTATAGACTTGGTCTTCAATAAATTCACCTGAGTTAATCGCCCGAAAAGGTGTACCGGAAAGATACAAATATCGCGGTGTAGTAATGGGAAGAAATGTTTCATTTATTGCGTTTCCGGCTTCCTTTTCTTGATATTCCTCGGCATCAAAGTCTAGCGCAACATCTTCATCTTCATATTCAAACAGCTTCTTTGCGTTTTCGCGCCATGCGCCGAAGTGGTATTCGTCGAATATAACCAGATCCCAGTTTGTTGTATGAATCCACTCGTTCTTTGCCTTGATACCGCCATTTTCATTGGTGCCAAGCAGGTCTTGGAAGGATCCAAAACAGACAATTGGGCGGTTTTTGTCAGTGCCTTCATAATCAAAGCCGTTCTTTGCGGAAACGAACTGCCAGCCCTCAAAATCCACATGGGTGAGCAGATCCTCTTCCCAAGCGCTCTGTACAGCTGGCTTGAAGGTCAACACGAGTATTTTCTTAAGTCCCATTTTCTTGGCAAGCTGATAGGATGCAAATGTCTTCCCAAAGCGCATTTTGGCGTTCCATAGGAACTTCGCAGTCCGATGTCCGGGTTCTTTTTCCGACTTGTGGAAAAATTCGACTGTCTTGTCCACCGCTTCCTTCTGCTCAGGACGCATTTTGAAATCTTGCGTACGGTTCTCGATGTTCTCGGTCTTGTCACGCACAGCGATATAAGCAGCCTGTAAATCTTCAACTGTACAGGAGAACCATTCTCCGCCAACGCTGGGAAAGCCGCGCTTCGTCAAAGCACGGTGTATATCATGGTCGGTGAAAGTGCCGCCGTCGGAATACATTGCACTGTCCTGCCAAACAATCCTATATGGTACTTTCCCGTCAGGTCGTTTGGTGGGATACTGCTGTGCGACACGGCGTTCCACATCTATAGTCGTATAGCCTACTTTCAAAAGCCCTTTGTAGTCAGGACTCAATTCCTCATAAGCGTATATCATCGGGGTGGCTTCCGGACGAAGCGGGAAGAATTCCATATCAGACATCATTTTTGTCTCCCAAATCCATCGGGCGAATCATGCTTTCGATGAATGCAATCTCGTCAGCGGTCAAGCCGTATTTTTTATACAGCTTTTCGTCAGTCCATGGCTCGGAGAAGTCTTGCATGGGCACCAGTTCATATACCTTGCTCGTTGCGTGCTGTGTGTTTTTCAATAGTAAAACAAGAAACCTAAACATCCTAGTTGTCATATATGAAATCACATTGTCAGCTTCATCACGCGACTTGCAAATGTGAGCTATTAAATAGGTTTCTGAACACACCTTCCCTGGCTTGCCTACAAATGGCTTTCCAATTACAAGATATGGAAATTCACCTCTTTCGCCATATACATATGAGATAAGAACTTTCATCTCATCGACGAATTCTGAACCTTTAGTAACTTCATTTTTAGATATATATCCATTCTTGGGGTATGCAAAAATTCCAACGTCCCCATTAGATTTCGAATCTCTAACTTTAACATTTGTTGGAATTCCAAAAGGTTTACGGGAGCTTATACCATCTGCGAAGCTCTTTTCGTTGAAACTCTGTACCTTGTGGAGAATTGTAACTGCTTCATTAAAACGGATAAAAGTTGAACCGCCTTTTTCAAGGAGTGGTCGTTCCATAGAGGTTTTATTCCCACCACGATAGCTCGTTATTTTGCAGTCGCCTCTATTATCACGATCCCAGAGGAAATAGCAGACACCACCAGAAAGGTCAATGCCCGGAAAGCAATCAGTAGAATTGAAGTAATCATGCAGCTCACGTACACGATTATCATTAAGCATCTTTTCCCTGAAAGCATCCAAACCTTTACCACCACTAAACCAACGTGAAGGAATAATCATGGAGAGGTAACGTGGTTTTAGCTTTTTAGCTTGCTCTACAAACAGCTGATAAATTGGTTTTGCACTTGCGTTATTCCCTCCATCACTTAATTGATACGGTGGATTGCCTATAATAACATCAAATTTCATATTAAAAATCCTCTCCGGATGTGTAGTATGTATGAACTCATAAGCGTGAGTTTCAAGGCTCTCATCACGGTCATATTCTTTTTGGCTTGCTCCACAAAATGCACATTTTTCTTTGCGCCATGTGTGCTGAATTTTCTTGAATCTTATGTTTCCCTCAGCATCTTCAAAACGTGTAACACTGTATTTTCCATTGGGGTATTTGCTGCAATAAAGGCTGCGGCGCGATAAAAGGCTGGTCATCTCCGTTATAGCAATGCCAAAAAGCTGTTTGTGAAAAATGTGGTCAATTCGCTGCTGCAAATCGGGTATTTCTTCTTCCAATCCGGTAAGTAATCGCTTGGCAATTTCACGCAAAAAAACACCGCTCTTGGCAGCGGGATCAAGGAATGTCGTCTCTTTTGATTGAAAAAGCTCCTGCGGCAGCAAATCCAACATTCGGTTTACGATTTCCGGTGGCGTGAACACCTCATCATTGGAGAGGTTGGCGAGGCAAGACAGCACATCAGGGTTGTAAGTATTTTGATAGAAATCAGCCATTTTCCTGTAGCCTCCTGTAATGGATTGGGGAAAACTCCCGGATCGGCATTAATACAGTTACTCCGTTTGCATCGGTTTCATAAGTCCCGGAATCGCCAAATAAGTCTAGCTGCAAGTTTTTTTCTTCGGCATGCAACATATGTGAAAGCTCGAAATCACGCCGCTTTATCAAGCAACCATTGACCGCAGACCATTCTGCAAAGATGATCGGCCTTCCGTCTGCTTGCTCTAAAGTCAAAGCATCGCCGCAAAGAATATTTTTTTGCAAGATGAAGCGTACCGCTTGACGGGTTTCATCGTTTGCATCCCACTTGCACTGCTTGGTATAACTATCGTTCCATATTTCAAAAAGTCGTTCTTGGCATTCCTGCACATTGTCCAGAAGAATTTCCACACCGTATATACTCGTTACTGCGATAACAGCATAGCGCTCATAATCAGCGGCGTTTTTGCCATATCGGGACTTAACCACAGCAAGTTTCCGTCGAAGGATTTCCGCGAGAAAATTACCGTTCCCACAGGCGGGTTCCAAAAATCGGGATTCAATGCACTCGGTTTCCTGCTTTACAAGATCAAGCATAGCTTTCACTTCGCGCTCTGCTGTAAAAACTTCTCCGTGGTCAGCCACACGTTGTTTGGATTTGGTTTGGTTTTTATCAGTCACAGAGATGTTCCTTTCATCGGAAATCTAATGTTATTTAATTCTTCAATTATATTTTCAGAAACACCCTGTTGAATACAAAACTCTTTAAGCGTTACTATAGCTAATCGGCTGGGAAGATTTCGTTTGTTTTCCCAGCGATTCAGTGTCGCAAAGCTCATGTGTAACTCATGAGCCAGAGCCTCTTGTGAAAAATCGAGTTCTTTGCGGATTGCCTTTAATATCTCATCAAAATTCATAAGCATGTTACCTCGTTGCTTATTATAACATATGTTATAATAAGATTATATTATTTTATATTACAAAATTGAATCTCAAAAATTGCAAAATTCCCGCTAAATCAACCCTACATGACATCTTATCCGTCGTCTCTTGAGCAAAGATATATCTGCCATAGACAGGAAGGTTCAAAATATAAAAATGACAATATCTTATAACATTTGGGAGAATCTAATGAAGTCAATGCCTACGCCATTTTTTTGATTTTGCGCGATAGTATTCGTGTTATCGTAAGCTTTAATGTGCTTCTGCAAAGGAGATCTTGCCGCTGGATCTTAGCAGTTTTGTTCATCAGAAGTCTTACTTGTCGGGGTTAGCTGTGAAATAAGGATGCCTGCAAACATAAAGGCACAGCCAAGCAGCTCTCGGCAAGTCAGTATTTCGTCCAATAATAACCAGCCAAAAAACACCGCCAGAGTTGATTCTTGCGCAGTGATCAAAGCAGCCTGATTAGGCGGGACTTTCTTCATAGCTATTAATTGCAGGGTGAATCCAACGCCCGAAGACAGGGCGCCGGAATATAAAATAGGCACAGTCGCATCCAATATTCCTTGCCAGCCGGGATTCTCCAGAACAAACATAGGTATAAGCGACAATATCCCCACTACATAGAATTGAGCTGATGACAGAGCGACGCAATCAACCATATTCGAATAATGTCTTTGAATTAACATATGAAAGGCAAAGGAAACCGAACCGAGAATAAGATAGATGTCGCCGACAGAGATATGAAGCTCTCCCTTAATACTGAGCAAATACAGACCAATGACTGCCAAAGCAACAGCCAGCCAATCGACGGATCTGATCTTATGACCCAGAAAAATACTAAATATCGGTACCAGCACCACGTACATGGAAATAATAAATCCAGCTTTCCCGATATTAGAAAATTTAATTCCATAAGCCTGAAAGCTGGTAGCGGAAAAAAGCGCTAAACCGGCAAAAATACTGCCGTATAACTGCGGTTTGCGGTCATACCAGGGAAGATCCTTAACAGTATCCGCCTTCCTGCCGGCCAGTATTTTTTTCATGTCAGCTTTTTCGGTGATGCCAAATTTCCTCATCAAGGGGATAAATGGCAGCAGCACCGTCCCGCCGACCAACATGCGCACACCGTTAAAAGTAAGGGGCTCAACAATTCCTACGCCAACTTTTTGAGAAACATACGAAGCCCCCCAGATCACAGCAGTAATAACCAACAGGAGGAGATGCAGATAAGGTTTTTCTCTTTTTTTCAGGCTGCCCGCAGTTTTGTTCTTCATCCGTTACGCTTTCATCAAACAATTTATAATCACTTCTCAAATTGAAGCCGATAAACAGCTTATTACATAATTTTCATTTATAGGCAGCAGCTTTGCATATCATGCCTTGTTTATCTTTTTACAAGCTGATTCCTCTTATTCACAGTATTCATTCTTTATTCTTTGCAGGGGCTAATTGTGAAATCAGGACGCCGGCCAGCATTAACACACAGCCGAGCAGTTCTCTGCCGGTCATTGTCTCCTGAAGGAGAAGCCAGCCAAACACAACTGAAAGTGTCGATTCCTGAGAAGTAATCAGAGACGCCTGAGTGGGGGGTACTTTCTGCAGACCGATCGTTTGCAAAGTGAAGCCTACGCCTGACGACAAAACACCTGAATACAAAAGCGGAGGCCCTGCTGCAATCAAAGACGCCCAAGTGGGGGTCTCCATAGTGAACATTGGGACCAGTGATATCAACCCGACAACAAAGAATTGCGTTGAAGAGAGGATCACCCCGTCAACCATAGGAGAATAGTGATTCAACACAATGATATGAACGGCGTAGAAAATAGCGCAGAGAACCAGGAAAAAATCTCCTCGGGAGATATTGAAAACTCCTTTAATGCTCAGAAGATAAAGGCCTGCCAACGCCAGTGAGACGCCAAGCCAATCAGCCTTCTTGATCTTGTGCCCCAGCAAAACGCCTAAAACGGGAACAAGCACTACATAGAGAGAAGTAATGAAGCCGGCTTTCCCCGTAGTTGTATACTGAATGGCATATTGCTGGAAGCTGCTGGCGAAAAAAAGCACTACTCCGGCAATAATTCCCCCATAGAGTTGCGGTTTACGGTCATACCAAGGCAGATCTTCTATCGAATCCACGCTCCTCATCGCAAGAATATCCGCCATATCTGTTTTTTGAGTGATGCCGAATTTTCGCAGCAGAGGAATTACGGGAAGCAGAACCGTGCCGCCCATCAGCATGCGGACACCGTTGTATGTGAAGGGTCCAACATGATCCATACCTACGCTCTGGGAGACAAAGGATGCGCCCCAGACTACAGCCGCGATACTGAGTAAAAACAAATGCAGATATGGTTTCTTTTCTTTTCCTGAACCGTCAGCAGCTTTAGTATTCATGCCTGATTGCAAATCACCTTTCAATCCCTTTTCCGCACTAGTATACCTGAGAACCGCTAACCTGCCAAAGCAAAGTCAGCAGAGTTTCTCCTGAGATTGCGATTCGTACATTGACTTGTAAATCCCATTCTTTGTTATCAATTCATCGTGAACACCCTGCTCGGCAATCCTGCCATGATCTAGAACAATTATCTGGTCGGCATGTTTAATTGTCGACAGACGGTGCGCAATAATCAATGTCGTGCGTCCCTGCTCTAATTTGCGCATTGCCTTTTGTATAACAGATTCAGTTTCTGAGTCAATACTCGATGTCGCCTCATCTAAAACCAGGATTCGAGGGTTATGCGCGAGCGCGCGGGCAAACGAAATCAGCTGTCGTTCTCCGGAAGAAAAACCTTGCCCTTTCTCAGTTACTTTGGTATCTATTCCATCCTCAAGCCGATCCAGCAGTAAATCGCCGCCCACTTCCCGCAGTGCGGTCTCGGCATCAGCGCGGCTGATATCATCTCTGTTAAGGTTAATATTAGACAGAATAGTTCCCGTGAAGAGAAAGGGATCTTGCAGTACAATCGCCATCTGTCTCCTAACGCTCTTGCAGTCAAGGCTCTCCAAAGGAACACCCTCAAAGAGAATCCTGCCTTCTTGCGGCCGGTAAAAAGCGAACAGCAAATTTAATATCGTACTCTTGCCCGATCCGGTGTGGCCGACAAAAGCCACTGTCTGGTTAGGTTTGACCTCAAAACTTACGTCTTTGAGTACATCCTCATCTTTATAGGCGAAGGTAACATTCTCAAAGGTAATCTTGCCCGTTGAAACAGGTGCATCTTCATCGCCATTGGATACTGTTTTTTCATCCAGCAATTCAAAAATATGGTCGGCAGCGCTGCGTGATCTTTCCAAATCTCCTACTCTGGTCATGGCGTTATTAACTTGAGAAAACAGGGTAATCATATAGTCGATAAACACATATAGAGTGCCTATTTGTACCCAATATGCGCCTGACAGATGCCCATAACCAAAGTAAAGCAAGACCGCAGATAACATCAAGTACTGCAGAACTGACGTCGCATTATGCGCGCTGTAAGCAAACAGCTTGGTGATATTCCTGCCTTGTTCGTATGCTTGATCGTTGATGACTGAGAACTCGTGATAAATCTGTCTTTCCTTGCCGAGGCTGGATATTACCTCCATGCCCTGGATATTCTCATTGAGATTGCCGTTCAACTCGCTTAACTTCCTGCGCACAACGCGATTGAAGAGCGCAGATTTACCACGAAAGTCACGGAAAAGCAAGAATAATATCGGTGTTGGGATCAATCCAATCAACACCAGTATGGGATCAATTAAGAAGAGGCTGACATAAATACCCAAAGCGTAGATACCTGCCATCAAAAATTGGGATAGAACCACCTGATACAGCACTTTGACCGCCTTAGTATCGTTGGTTATGCGAGACACTACCTGCCCGGCAGGAAGCTGATCAAAAAACTCGATTGGAAGTTTTTGAACATGAGAAAAGACATCAAGCTGCATCTGCATAGAAATCTCATTGGCGGCCTTTTGCATCA
>DASRVY010000128.1:0-7894 GCA_035654855.1 Bacillota bacterium
CAATTTTGGACACAGAATATCTGAATATACCAGCACATCCGCATGCGCTCTCTCCAGCATTGTTTGAAGCTCGGCTGAAGGCAGCTCTTTGTCCAGAGGGATAATAATTCCGTTGCCATTGACTGTTGCTAAGTATGTGACATACCATTCATATCTTGTCTCACCGACAACAGCGACTCTCGCTCCCTGCGGAAAACTTTCGTACAGCCAGCTGCCAAAGGCTTCAAAATCAGCAGCTGCTCGGGCGAATTTGATTGGCAGGAAATCCTGCTCATCTTTTCTTTTTTGTTTGATATCAGCATCTTGAGGGCTGACTTTTCCGGCAGCTACAGGATCTTTGACCAGATAGGCAACTTTGTCGGCATAAAGTATTTTGCTCTGCCGTACCATATCTCTTAAGTCATTGATTTGGCGCACTTCGATGAGTGGATATTTATAAATTGAATTTGTGTTAGTCATATTTCCCTCTAAATCAATATAATTCAGTAATTAATCAGAACCCTCTGCCACCTCCGCCGTGCGATGTGCCGCTGGAGCCGGAATGAGAACTAGACCCGCCGCCTCCGGAGCCGCCCCCTCCTCCACCGGAACCTCCGGATCCGGAAGATATTCGCCGGGTGCTTGTTTGAGTAGTGATATATTTGTCTTTCAGATTAGATTCATTGACAACTGCCAATTTGCTGACATCATAAATGTCAGGCACGGCTTTGGATGCGTAACGCAGGCGTATAAAAACATACATGCACAAGGCTATCGCAGCCGCGATCAAAAACGCATTTTTCGTTTCGGTGTCGGTCAAATATTTTTTGGTCAGTAATTTGCCAGTACCTACGGTGCCGCTTTCATTCCAGCCTTTTTCAAGATTTAGCTCGACTTGATCCAGGAAGATATAAGGAGCCATTGCGTAATCCCCATTTGACAAGTCGGCATACTTGAAAATCTCATCAAGCATATGTTCAATCCTGTCATCAGAGAAAAGCGGAATAGCGCTGCCTGTGGTAGAAATCCAGACTTGCCGTGGATCCAATGATATCAGCAGCAGAACACCATCATCACCGTACTGATTATAATCGAAAAAATCATCAGCATAATCTCTGGCCCATATACTTGAGGATTTATCTCCGGTATCTTCAGATAATCTGCTGGAATCAGCAGTAACGATGACAATATTCGTATTGTGCTCAGCAGAAATCCCGGCTGCTTTTTCAGTCAGACGTTCCTCGTCACGGGCTGAGAACAAATCAGCCTGATCAACTACCAGAGGGTCTCTCTCTTTACCGGGAATATCTAACGCTTCTTGTCTGCGGGCTTCAGCGCCTTCATCGTCATGTGATTTCGCTACAAAGGGCTGATTTGCCTTAAATGCAGAATTTGGCGTGTAATTTTTGTCCTTAGGTCTGGGTGCCAAAGGATGGCCTGAGGTCGGCAGAATAAACCATAAAATGATCAAGATGCCCAATCCGATCATCAGAACATTAAACCACTTCTTCTTGTTGAACACGGGCACTCGGTCTTTAAAGGCAGATACAATATTCTTTTCCTGGTCGGCAGTGCGTACGCTGCCCCCCTCCCAATTAGCTTGTGTCATAGCAGATACCCCAACAATAACAATATGAACAACACTGCCAAGCCCAACAAAAGTGCCGCTGTCAGCAAGCGCTTCTTGCTGATAGGCAGTTCGCCGTAGGACTCCCCTGTCACGCCATTCATGCAATAGAGGAAAGTAGTGTCAGCCTGGCGGTATGTTAAAAGCCAAAAGGGGTGCAAGAGCAATTGCCAGTTCTTAAGTTCTAAAGGCAAAAACTCAACTTGGGTGGATGTGCTGTCATAAAATTTGTCTACATTATTTGATACTACCCTGGATGCTTTCGATTGTATCTTGCCGGTAAAAGCCTCTTCTGCCAGACCCATGGCGATATTATTCCGCTCAGCAAAAAAACCTTGCAGATAAGCAGGATTAAAAGACTTAATTTCTCCCTTGGCAAAAGGTTTAGTGCCGATTACCAACTGTTCAGCAGCCTTATCATTGGCCAAAGAGGTAATGGCATTTGCTTCAAATACGCCTTCACGATTAATTTCATAGATTTCTCTGGTAGTGGTAACCAAATCACCCACTCTGCTTTCGTGGGACTTAGTTCCCTCACCTTTAATACGATATTTTGCGCTGCCATCAGCTCTCCAAAACGGCAGGTATACTCCATTTAGCTGCTCAAGATGGTCTTTAGTGCCAAAGTCACGAGGTGTGAACAATCTCGATTTTGACCATTTGGTGAAGGCGCTTACAACTTCATCCTGATCGACAACAAAGGGGATTAATCCATCCGGCGTAAAGCCCTCGCCCATCCGGGGAGCTACAATCACAGGACTATGACAATAAAAGCAATAAGTAGCCAAAGTCGTGTCATCAGTCCAGACATTAGCCCCGCAATTACTGCAGTTATACCCATACATCGGTTCCTCAAGCGCAGCCGATACTTCTGAAGCGGCAAATGTAGCTTCGGACAGCTTCAGAAGCTCATCAGAAGCAAAAACACTGTCGCAGTAACCACATTGTGTTTGACTTTTACCGGGATCAAAGACAATCGGCCCGGCACAATTTGGGCATTTCAACGTTTTTGTTTCAGCCATAAGACTAGTCTCCCTCACAATTCCTCAATATTTCGCGGGCGAAACAATAGTTAAACTTAATTATACTATGAAATTATTAAATAATTCTTTTGTGCGCGTCAGATCCTGATCCACCTGCTTCTTAACTTCATAAAGAGAATCAAATTGTCTGGTTGGTCTCAGGAAAAGATATAGTTCAACCGTGATTTCCTGACCATATATATTTCTGTCAAAGCCCATAATATGAGTCTCCACAGTTATTATGTCCTCATCATCAACAGAAGGCCGATAACCTATGTTTGTGACCCCAATATATCTTTCCTTGTCTACAGTAATCAGTGACGCATAGACACCCAGCTCCGGCAAATCACCGCAATTGTAGGCATCGATATTGGCGGTTGGCATATTCTGCTTATTGCCCTTGCCTTTTCCGTGCACAACTTCACCATGGAGTGTACACAGAGGCTTAGCGTCAAAAACGTTGTCAGACTCTGCCAATTTAAATCACCCCTTGTAGTACTAAAATCACCAGTACGCTGGTAGCCACCAGAAACAATCCTAATATTATCATACCGGGGTTGAATTTTCTCTTTGGTTTTTCAGACTGTTCTAATAAGCTGGTTTTTCTCAGCGTAAGCACTACCGGCTTATACAGCAGCATGGTCAGGCCGGCATTCAGACTGGCCTTAATTACGTTAAAAGGAATCAATGCGGGTATTAATAGTTTCACCACTTCCTGGCGTGGAATATGCATGTAATATGGCGTAATAATATAATTCCAAAGAACCATAACGGCAGTCATCGTTACAACTCCCGACAGTAAGCCGGCAATGGCCCCGGACATGGTATGTTTTCTTTTGTAAATCAGAGATGCAGTGACGGCAAAAGCTACAGTTGAGATCACATTCATGATCATGCCAATAATTCCGGTACCGCTGACAGTAACCATTTCAACAAATGCCACAACCAAGGCCATGATAAAGGCAGACATCGGTCCATAAATTAATCCGCCGATAACAATAACAACATCTTTGGGGTCGTAAGTTAGGAAAGGCATTGCAGGTACGACATGAAGGTGAATTAACACCATAGCAACATATGCAAGAGCGGACATCATACCTAGAGTAGTAATCTTTTTTACATTTGTGTTCATAGAAACCTCCTGAAATAAATAGCACCTGAAACATATTAATGCCTCAGGTGCTAAACTATCTGCAGCTAACTGTATTCCCAATGAACAACTTATTTAATAATCTTTACAGCCTGCACACAATTTAACAATCTTCTCCCATCCAGACTATTACTGTCGGTATCGGAATTTCACCGAATCCTGACTTGAACCTGTTCAAGTCCTGCATCACGCTCGCGGACTGTTACCGCCGATCGGGAATTGCACCCTGCCCCGAAGACATTAAATTATTCAGTTGTCGAATCTATCTTATCGCAACAAATTCTTCAATTCAACCGGAAATATTTACATTTTTGTTTTAAGCTATTGTCGACAGCACTTGATAATTACACAAAGTGATATCCAATTATGTTTTTGTTTGTTAGAGTAAGATCAGCCGGTTTTCTCTGCCCAAATAGAAACTGATCTGCCATTAACCGTGAAATTAGCTCCCCCATCCTCGTCTAGTGTCAACTCTTCCTGACGATTTCCTGTCATATCAAACCACAACTGATCCGCGCGGTCTTCGCCAAGTTGGATCTCGACGGAGTTTTCCCCGCCATTTGAGAGCACGCACACAAGGCCGGAATGCGGAAATTCCATATCACCTTTACGGACGAAAGCGATGGCATTCTTGTCGAAAAAATAGTCTTCCTGAGGTCCGTAGGCGCGGTCTCTTCTGGCGGATAAAAGAGGTTGTAATATCTCTTTAGCGCCTTCATGCCCGCCTATTCCATAATAATCGCCATAAAATAGACAGGGATAACCGTCATGTCTCAGTAGAATCAGAGCGTAAGCCAGCGGTTTGAACCAGTCAGCTACAAAAGATTCCAGCGCCTGACCGGGCTGAGAGTCATGATTGTCTACGAAAGTGACAACATTCAAGGGGTTGGCATTAACCAGCGTACTATCAAATATATTGCGCAAATCATAGTCTTCTTCTGCTGTGCCTGCCTGCTCAAAATTGAAGTGGAGGGCGACATCAAACAGCTGCATATGAAATTGCAGTTTATCTAGATAGGCACGCATGCGCTCGATATCTGCAATCCAGTATTCCCCGACAACATAGATATCTTTGTCAACTCGGCTGCGCATTTCTTCAATAAATTCAAGCATGAAAGGTTCATCAATGTGTTTGATCGCATCCAGACGCATGCCGTCATAGCCAAAGCGCTTAAAATACCACTCACCCCAGCGAAACAGTTCTTCTCTGACACCCGGATGCGCAAGATCAATGTCTGAATGCATCAAATAATCATAGTTTCCATATTGAGAGTCAACAGCTAAGCCGAAGCCCTTGTTTTCACCCAATATGCGAAAGATGCCCCTATCCCCTGTTGCCTGGTCAAGGTCAACAGCGGTGAAATGTTCGAATGACCATTTGAAATCGGAATACTTGTTACCCCTGCCGGGGAAAGTAAATTTTGTCCAGCCTTCAATCTCTACGGGTTCGCCAATCTCTTTTGTTCTGTCAAGAGGGTCAACCGGGACAGCCATAAATTTTTCCGTTTCATCTGCTCCGGCTTTATGGTTTAAAACAACGTCTGCATATACTCTGATGTCATAATCGTGCAGTGTCTTGATCAAAGCTGCCAATTCAGATACAGTGCCGTATTTTGTCGCAACTGTACCCTTCTGGTAAAACTCGCCGATGTCGTATAAATCATAAGCGCTGTAACCGGTATCATGGACAGACGTTCCTTTATACGCAGGCGGAAGCCAGATACCGGTCACTCCAATATTCCGCAGCTCCGGGACACTGTCAGTAAGGCGCTGCCAATGCTTGCTGTCATCAGGAAGATCCCAGCAAAATCCTTGGAATAACAATCCGTTACTCATTGTGTTGTGTCTGTAAAATTTCTGCTGCAAATTAACGCTGACACAACGCTTCAGCGATATCTTTAGCGCTTGCAAGGATATTTGCATCGGGGTTCCAGCTACAGCGTATTTCCGGTTCAACAACATCAAAGCCGGCCTCAGTTAATCTGCTGCGCAGTATCTTAGTGCTTTCGCCGCTCCAGCCATAACAGCCGAAGACAGCAGCTTTTTTATTTTTAAACTTCAACTGAGTGAGAAAGTCAAGCCAGCCGCCAACCGAGGACAAAATATTATTACCTACTGTCGGTGACCCCACTGCAATAGCCTTAGATTTAAAAATCTCTGTCATGATGTCATTTTTGTCTGTCTTGGCTACGTTAAAAACCTTAACTTTGGTCTCGGGGCAAAGACGGGAAATCTCAGATGCAATTTGATGAGCTATTTTCATAGTGCCTTCCCACATGGTGTCATAAGCAACGGCAATCTGATTTTCCTGATAATCCTGAGCCCATTCGTAGTATTTTTCAACGATTTTTAAAGGGTTATCCCGCCAGATAGCTCCGTGGCTGGTGGCGATTATATCAATAGGCAGATTCAGTGCCAGAATCTCATCAATCTTATTCTTCACCAGAGAGGAAAATGGAGTCAAGATATTGGCATAATATTTTTGCGCTTCTGCCCAGAGCAAGCATTCGTCAGTCTTGTCATTGAATAATTCTTCCACTGCCAAATGTTGACCGAAGGCATCGTTTGAAAAGAGAACATTGTCACCGGTCATATATGTTGCCATACTGTCCGGCCAATGCAACATTCTCATTTCGACGAAAACCAGCTGTTTACCATTGCCAATATCGACTGAATCACCTGTCTTAACAACATTAAAATTCCATTCCGGATGGTGATATTGTCCCGTCAGCGATTTGACCGCATTTGCTGTACAGTAAATCGGTGTTTCAGGGATGAGCTCCATCAGGGCGGGTAAGGCGCCGCTATGGTCAATTTCTCCGTGATTTATGACAATGAAATCGATATTCTTGAGTTCTATTTCACTGGCCAAGTTGGCAATGAATTCATGAGAATGAGGCTTCCATACCGTATCAATAAGTACGGTTTTTTCTTCTTGGATCAAATATGCGTTTTGACTTGAGCCATTATTGACAGAATAATCATCACCATGAAATGTTTCCATTTCCCAATCAATTTTTCCTACCCAGAATACATTATTTTTAATTTGCTTTTTCATAATTCCCTCCAGTAATATTCGATATTATACAATTTCACCATTTGTGCTCAAACATTATATTCGCATTATACTTTAGTGCGCATATTCAAGATACACTAATTGACTGAAGTGTGATTTTGATTACAGATACAGTGCAAGAATTGTGCATATCATACTACATTATGCTAATTGTTTTAATTATATTGTGAAAATTTACAAATTAGTGCTTGACATTGTAATCGAGCTGACTTATACTTGTAACAAGCTCCAGGGAATACCAGAAATGGACAGTATCTTGAAAACTATCTGCCGGAGATGAGAATCACGGTACGGCTGTCGACACTATATTTGGATCAGCATCCTCAGTACTTGAAAACTACTGAGGAAGAAACAAAGGAAGTTTAGTCTTCCGGAAACAGAGCAGAATGAAAGAAGTGACGAGAGTTCGAACATAAAACTGCGAATTAGGTATATAAAATCTATCTGGGTTTATTTGAACAGTAAAATGGGAAAAAAGATTCAAGTAGAACAATAAAAGCCTAAAGTGAAGAAGACAGCTAATCAGCTTTAGAAATAGAAATGATTGGAAGTCTCAAGTAGCTAACGGTTATGTGCAAGAATAAAAAGAAGTCGTTAAACGGGTAGTGAGTAAAGGTAAAAGAAATTATGGGTTCGCTGGAGCCCCTTTTTTGTCTAAAACAAGATTTGGCTTTTCCTGTATGCTTCGATATGCCTCGATTCTTTCCGTATATGTCTGATATCAACTTACCATTGTTGATCAGAACAACAGCATTTAAACTTGGCTAATCTTCTCTGACCAGCTCGACAATATCCGGGTACTGTCTCCCCTGACTCTTAAAGTGCATGCCATAACCGCAAAGTGAGGCATATGAAGTATTAAAGCCAATATAGCCCAGGGGCAGTGGCAGCAGCTGTTGCTCCGGATTGTGCAGGAGTGTGCAAATCTCCAGGGAATCAGGCTTTCTTGCCTGTAGCTGCTGAAGCAGGAAATGCATGGTAAAACCGGTTCGGACAATATCTGTACAAAGCAGGACATTGCGGCGGAAAATACTTACAGT
>DASRVY010000129.1:0-17893 GCA_035654855.1 Bacillota bacterium
CTATGTGGATACAATCTTGCGCCGTTGGCACAGTCAAGGCATCAAGTCTAAAGAAGATGTAGAAAATGAGCGTAAAAGCTGGCTGCAGGGTAAGAAAGGCAAAGGCGGCGGCAAAGCTGCCAAGTCTTTTAATCGGGACAACTATGAAGGCAATGGTTCTGATTCCGACTATGATGAGGCTTTCGGCTTGACCTATCCCAAGATGCAGACTGCAAAAGCTGACAATGATTTTATCGGAAAAAAAGATGCAGATAAGCATAGCGGCTAAACTCAGGGACAAATATAAATGCGTGAGTTAAATCGAGAAATCAATCAAGAGATCGAAAGAGAGTACGCCTTAAGGCGCAATACCGCTTTGGCCGAAGCTGAGAAAAAAAGTAAGGCAATACATCTGGAGCACCCGGATATTCTGGAATGCGAGCAAGCCGTTAATCAGTATGGTATCAGCTATCTGCAAGCATCTCTTGGCAATAATAAGGCCGATCAAGATTTGGCCGCGAAAGAATTAGAAATACATCAAGAGAGATTGTGCGGCTTACTTAAGAAGTATGGTCTCTCCCCCGACTATGCCGAGCCGAAATGGCATTGCTCTCAATGTCAGGATACAGGGTTGGCAGGGAATCATTATTGCAGTTGTTATGATAAATTGCGTCAGGAGAAGTTGAGCCGTTTACTGCCATCGGCATCTCTGCCGCAGGCCAGATTCGAGAACTGGGATCTTGATCTTTATCCTGAAGAGATAAACACAGACGGCCGAAAAATGAAGCCTAGAGAGTATATGGCGACCTTGAAGGATATTGTTCGTACTTATTGTGAATATTTCTCAGCTTTAGAGAATAAGAATCTTTTTTTCTCCGGACAGGAGGGAAGCGGCAAGAGCTGGGTAATCAGCAGCATCGCCGCTGACATAATGGAAAAAGGCTATACGGTTTTTATGCTGCCTGCGGCGGTATTTTTTGACTTAATGCAAGAATGGCACCAGCTGAAAAACAGCTTCCGCCCGGACCCTGACAGATTTCGAGAGATGCAGCTGCTAACAGAGGCATTATGGGATTCCGATCTGCTGGTTTTGGATGATTTGGGCACAGAGATCCAAAAAGATGCCAGTTATATAGATCTGCTTTTATTGCTAGATGACAGGCACAGGGAGAGTCTTCATACCGTCATAGCGAGCAATCTCAGCGCTAACGATCTTCGCAGAGTATACGATAAGAGAATTGCCAGCCGCATCAGCGGAAATTTCCTTTGTTATCAGCTGCCCTATGTGGATCTGCGCCGCAGAGATCACAGTTGATTTATGCAGCAGGGTCAGATATAAGTCATGTTATGATATTAGACTGAACCCTTTCTGCTTGTAGATTGCTGAGGTATTAATGAAAATAAGCTGCGGGTTGGATTTGTTGGAAATCAGCAGGATTGAACAGGCGTTGGCGAAACACAAAGAGAGCTTTCTCGAACGCGTCTATACTCCCGGAGAGATAG
The DNA here is from genome assembly GCA_035654855.1 of Bacillota bacterium. Taxonomy (GTDB): domain Bacteria; phylum Bacillota; class Clostridia; order Saccharofermentanales; family DTU023; genus UBA1046. Next base: position 1,483 of record DASRVY010000129.1, read on the forward strand.
CATCCTGCGCCGGTAAAACGGAGTCTTTCGCCGGATATTTTGCTGCAAAGGAAGCAACTGCTAAGGCGCTGGGTACAGGATTGATGACCGACGGCATCAAATTTACGAGTATTGAGATATGTAAAGATGACAAGGGAGCACCCTATGTAGTGCTGAATGATGCAGCAAAAACTCGTTATCTGGAGTTGAATGGTCAAGATATTGCCATCAGCATCACACATGAGCGCTCCTACGCTGCTGCCGTCTGTTATCTGCTCAGAGGCGATTAAGTGACGGAGAAGAATAAAGATAAAAATACGAATAAAGCGGATATAGTGCAAAAACCTGACAAGATCAAGATAGTTCCTAAGGATCTGCCCGGCCCATCACAGATCACAGCTCCCGAAGGTCCCAGTTCGGACGATCTTAGAGGTATCTATATCAGCAAGAAAAAACGCAGATTCCCCTCTTGGCTTCTGGCTGCTGTTGTCGCCTTGATTATTTTAGTGGGAATTTTTTGGATCCTGCCCAAAGTTTTTATAGAGCGAAATGAAGAGACCTTGCCTTCTTTGCTTGAATCAGACCCGCAATATGATTATGAAGATGACAGTACCGTTGTTGTTAGCGCCAACAGTTGCTGGCTGTACGCTGAACCCGGGCGGGGTTCCGACAGAGTAGCTCAGCTTCTATTTAATGAAGGACTGCAATTGTTGGAAGCATCAGATGAACGCTATTTAGAGGTCAGCACCGGATACGGTCTTAGAGGCTACGTGCTCCGGTCTGATGTATCTGCCGATGCCTCCGGAATAGACCCCGAGAAAGCTTTGTTTAAGGTCGTTGTGCGTACACCGGAGAAGAATATAATGAGCCACGCCCAGGGAGGCACTATCATCGCCAAAGCTCCTCTCGGCAGCGTTCTCTATGCAGACTATCAAGACGTACAGGTATTGCGTATTAGACTGCCGCAAGGATTGCAAGGCTGGATCAGCAAGAATGACGTTTTTATCTTAGAGCCTGAGGAGAATATGCCAAGTTCAGAGGATATAGAATCAGCACTGGTCAGCGCAGCCCTCACCTTTGAGCGGACAACCTGGGTGCCGCACGGACTAACAAGTTCAGGTATTGACATGACAGGCGTACTCTATCTTTCCTGTATAATGAGCGGCATCAATGTCACACCCCGGGCGGAATCGATAGCTCAGCTGGGAGATTATATTGGCCTGCCAGACAATTCAGAGACAGGTTTAATTGATTTGCGATACGCGAAAACAGGCGATATCCTCGTTTTGAAGGATATTACTGAAGGCAAGAACGAAATCGATTTTGCCTTGATCATGCCGGATGAACGAGTGATGATGCACCGGATCGGCACCAGCACTATTTCTGTCTACTCCTTGACTAATAAAAATCTGCGTCTGGAAGAAAAAGTCGAAGAAGTCAGGCGCATTAGCGTGCAGGAACACTAACAGCAAGAGATCAGTTAATATAGTTTAGAGTGCACAAAATCAAATAGAAAAATTCCTGAAATATTCATCTCAGGAATTTTTTGATTAACTAAGTTATGCAAAAATTATGAACGTTGTACCGCGCCGCTTCTCAGACATCTGGTGCAGACACGCATTGTTTTTGGTGTTCCATCTACCATTACACGCACCCGCTTAACATTAGCATTTTGTGTGGTCTTAGCACGGCGTGAAATCTGAGAACGCGTAATACTGATTTTTTTGCCGAAAAACATGCTCTTGTCGCATACTTCACATTTTGCCATATTCGCACCCCCTGTCCGGATTATCTAGTTTTTACGAGTACTCTCTCGATAAACGCGCAAAGCAAATACTATCACATCCGCAAAATATACGCAAGTGCTCTCGTTATTTATGAAGCAGATTTTTGTTCTCTTTTTACCATAGGCTTAGCCGCGGAAGAATCCAGGTGAGATCCGGGAGCATTTATCAAGCCTTGCGTGATGGATGCGGTGGGACAGACCTTAACGCAGTCACCGCAATGTATGCAAATATTCTGGTCAATGACAGCTAGATTGTCATCCATTTTAATGGCGTCCACCGGACAGACCTTAACACAGCGTGTGCATCCTATGCAACCAATGCTGCACTCTTTGCGTATCTTAGCGCCCGGCCAATGATTACTGCAGCTTACCACTGTAGCAAGTTCATGTTTGGGGATCATGTGGATCAAGAACTTTGGACAGGCATCGACACATTTGCCGCAAGCTACGCAGTTCTCATGATTAACTCTGGCGACACCTTCTTCAATATAGATTGCGTCGAAATCGCAGACAGCCACACAATCACCCATACCCAGACAACCATAAGTACAGCTGTTGGGCCCTGCGAACAGCCCGGTGGCGGCAGCGCAATTTTCTGGCCCGGTATAGTCATAACGCGTTTCGGTATAAAGGTCTGAGCCTTGACAATGCACGTGAGCAACTGTGGGAATAAAAACACCGGGCGCAACCCCGAAAAAATTCGCCACATCCTCTGCTGTATCTGCCCCGCCGGCTGTGCACAATGTAGTGTCGGTTTCAGTTCCTTCAACCAGCGCCTCGGCATAACCCATACAACCCGAATAGCCGCAGCCTCCACAGTTTATCCCAGGCAGAAGTTGACTGAGATTGTCAGCTCTTTCGTCAGTAGACACGGAGAAAACTTTAAAAACTACGATGATAACTACGCCAAGAACCAAAGCGATTCCAGCACCAATCAGTGCGGGTATCAGAATATTATTTGCTGCAAGCAGTATATTTATCATATCCATTTATTCCAACCTAACCAAAGATATTTTCAATGACGCCTTTGAAGCCGTTGAACGAGACCGATACGATTGCGGCTGCCACTAAGACAGAAGGCATTCCCTTGAAGAACTCGGGTATTTTTGCCTCAGCCATCTTTTGGCGCACTCCGGCAAAGAGGAACATAGCCAGCATATAGCTGACTCCGGCACCCAGGCCGTTTATGATCGCCTGCAAGAAGGTGTAAGACTCTTGTATGTTCAGCAGCATAATGCCTAAAATGGCGCAGTTCGTAGTGATCAAAGGCAGATAAATGCCCATTGCCTTGTAAAGCGGCGGCATGGTTTTTTTGATGATCGCCTCCAGCACTTGTACTGCTGATGCTATTACCAGAATGAACACTACAGTCTGCAAATATTCCAAATTGTTTGGCACCAACAGATATGTGTAGATTGGGTGCGTAATCGCCGAAGAAACAACCATTACGAAAATAACAGCCAGGCTCATTCCCATCGAGTTCTTCAGATTTGTGGTCAGACCTAAAAAAGAGCAAACACCCAAAAATTGAGAGAGAACTATATTATTTATCAGTATTACCGTGAATAGAATTTTTGCAATATCAATCATTTTTAACCCTCGTTTTTATCAGAAAGGCCTTTAATTTCCAAACCGCCGGATGACGAATCGGATGACCGGCGGTCATCTGTCGGGTAGGCAAGTTTGCCGTTAGCGCCGAAGGCTGAACCTTCCAGAACACTTCCGGGATAATGTTCCCTGTCCAATGTGGCAGCCGGAGTTTGAGCATATAGTCTGTTGCTGAGCTTTTGTGAAATTGCAATCAGAAGCCCAAAAATTGCAAATCCCCCCGGCGGCAGTGCGAAGATCAGGATAGGCTGAAGCATATTGTCGCCGCCTATAAAAGGTATAGCCATGCCAAAGAATGTGCCTGAACCTAGAATTTCTCTGATAGAGCCGATTATAAACAGAGCAAAACAAAAGCCGACTCCCATCCCCAGACCGTCTGCAACACTCTGAATGACCGTCTTTCTATTGGCAAAAGCTTCAGCACGTCCTAAGATTATGCAGTTTACTGTAATCAGCGGAATGAAAATACCCAGCGATTTGTTCAAATCGGGAAGATAAGCCTGAAGCAGCAGATGCAGTATTGTAACCAGGCTGGCTATTATCGTGATATAACTGGGGATTCTTACCCGGTCAGGAATGACGTTTCTTAATGCGGAGATTACGAGATTTGAAAGTACTAAGACAAAAATCGTAGCTAGCCCCATACCAACTCCGTTCCAAGCTGAAGTGGTTACTGCCAATGCGGGACAAGTTCCCAGCAACAGGACCAGTAAGGGGTTTTCTTTTACTATTCCTTTGCTGAATTCATAGGTAAGCGTCTTTTTCTTCTTAGCCATTTTCCCTCCTCAGTTAATTAGCCGGAAAGCACCGGAGGCTTCGTTAATTGCTGCTACAACGGCGTTAGTGGTGCGGGTTGAGCCGGTCAGAGCATCAATTAAAACATCAGATGAACTGCTGTCAGCAGTGAGTATCTGACTTGAATTATATAAGGAAAACTGTTCATAAAACTCAGGCTTGCCTGCGTTTTGTCCGTATCCGGCAGTTTCTGCGGAAACATCTAATCTGACACCGACTATATTGCCGTCTGTATCATAGCCGACAGTGGCAGGCAAGGTTCCACCATACCCACTGCCTTCTGCGGTTATGACATAACCCAAGCTGTTGCCGGAGCTGTCTATTGCCTCAACTATCTGAGAGACGTTGGGAAATTCCGATTCCACAGCAGTCAGTGAAATCTGCTCAAACTCTGCCGCCTCAGGAAACAGTTCCAGCTGTATGGCGAAACTTGCTTCAAGTTCTTGCTGATCTCTGGCATCTTGAGTAATACTTGAGACAAAAGCCAATGCCGCTACACAGACCATAGCGATAACTGTAAGAATTACGACAGGCATAACACCGCGGTCAATTAGTGGGGTTTTGTTTTCATCTTCTTTAGACGGCATGCTTTTCACCTCCCATAGTGACCGGTTTAGTCCAATTATTGATATGGGGTGTCATAATATTCATAATCAATATTGCGAAAGATACGCCCTCCGGCATTCCGGAATACATGCGCATCAAGAAGGTCAGAAGACCACATCCTATGCCGAAAATTATCTTGCCTTTTACGGTGATAGGCGAGGTGACATAGTCAGTAGCCATGAAAAAGGCGCCAATAATCAGTCCGCCGGACATCAGATGCATGAGTGGATCTCCCCCTGCCAGCCAACAGAGCAAGACTGTAGTAGTAATCATGGATAAAGGGATCCAAAGGTCAATGACACCGCGCAGCAAAAGCCAGAGAGCTCCAATCAGCAGAGCTAGAATAGATACTTCACCGATCATGCCGGCATGGTTTCCTAAAAATAAGGTCAGATAGTCGGGGATATCTCCCTCAACCATATTGCGTGCAACTGCCAAGGGTGTAGCCTGGCTAATTAAGTCGGAAGTCAGGCCCTCATTGACGATACGGCCCAGAACTACCGAATTGGACATATAACTTCCGAAGGAAACGGCCAGGAAAATTCGGCCCGTGATGGCAGGATTGGCAAAGTTGTCTCCCAGCCCTCCGAAGAGCATTTTTGCAGCGCCAATGGCGACAATTGCTCCCAGAGCTGCCATCCATAGCGGCAAAGAAGCGGGCAGGCCGTAAGCTAAAAGCAATCCGGTAACTATTGCTGTCAAGTCGCCGATTGATTGTTCTCTCTTCATCGCCAGATTGCATAGGGCTTCAGTCGCGACAGAAGCTGTCACACTTACAGCAATAATTGCCAGGCTTCGGGGGCCAAAAATAAATACGGAGGCTATCATAGCGGGAATGAGAGCGAGGATGACATCCAGCATGATCGCACGAGTTGTGCGAGGAGATCGGATATGAGGTGAAGCAGATACTCTAAGCATCAGTCAATCGCTCCTTTCTTTTGGGCTGCCCGAACAAGTCCTTTGCCGATAATTATATTTTGCACCAGATAGCGTTTTGACGGACAGACATAAGAGCAGCAGCCGCATTCGATGCAGTTAAGCACGTATTCTTCGTTCAAAGTGTCGACATCTAACCTGCGGGCAGCCTTATCAAGGCTTGTCGGCTGCAGAACCATCGGGCAAGCTCTGACACATTCACCGCACGAAATGCAAGAGATCTCTCTAGGAAGAATCGCATCTTTTTCTGACAAGGCTAAAATAGCATTATTGTGTAACAAAATAGGGCGAGTGAGCTCATCGATCGCTTTGCCCATCATCGGGCCGCCCATTATTATCTTCCCCGGATTTGTACAGGTGCCTCCTGCGGCCTCGATTACATCCTCAATGTGGGCTCCTACCGGCACATCATAATTGCCCGGTTTAGCTATGGCGCTGCCATCAAGGGTGATAACTTTGCGTATCAAGGGCATACCTGTTTTCAGATAGTTAGCGATGAAGGCGATAGTTGTTACATTTTGCACTATTACCCCAATATCAGCGGGCAGCCCTTCCATCGGAACTACTCGGCCGGTCAGCTTATTAATAAGAATCTTTTCAGCTCCCGTGGGGTAGAGTGTCGGCAGCATGGATATTTTGATCACTATATCAGCTTCCGCCTCACGTCGAGGATAGGCATCGATGGCTTCTTCAAGAGGCTTTATTACATCAGATTTATTATCCTCGATACCAATGATCACCTCTTTGACTCCAAGCCAGGAAGCTGTGACCATGCAGCCCGCAATAACTTCATCCGCCTGTTCCAGCATTATGCGATGATCTGAAGTGATATAAGGTTCACATTCAGCCGCATTAATAATGAGCAAGTCAATTTCTTTACCCGGCGGCGGATTTTGTTTTACAAAAGTAGGGAAGGCAGCTCCCCCCAGGCCTACCAGGCCGGAGTCCCGCAAGGCATCGATAAAATCGTCTCTATTATTGATCCGGGGCGGTTTTACATCCGGAGATACAGTGTACTGATGGTCGTTTTTAATAGTTACATATTCGACCACATCTCCGTCACTCATAATCTCTTTTTTCACTCTCTCGACAGTGCCGGATACGCTGGAATGCACCGGCACACTCCATCCACCCATCGGCTCACCGATTCTTTGACCGACAAGCACGGTATCACCTTTAGCTACAAGGGGAGTACAGCCGGGACCGATCTGCATGTCTAGAGGAATAGAAATCGTATCAAAATCGTCTAAGCGACTGATTGCAATTTTGCCGGTATTCTTATTTTCCGGTGGGTGAATACCGCGGTGGGACCTGCGAATTAACAACATCCCATTCTCCTCGAATTAATTTTTCGCGGCCACGAATTAATGGCCACCTAATAGCATAATATATCACATAAAAAATTGTTTGTTAACGGTAATCCGGGAACTAACCGATGAATACCGGTTCAGGGATGATAATCACGCCATCACTCATAATCTGACGGTTGTCGACATAGACATCAGGGGCCATAGAAACAAGATCGTAATGCCCGTTGGCTTCAAGCTGCCCTCCCAATGCCAGATTGCGTCCAAATCCCATATGGAAGGTGCCATAGGCTGATTCGTCTTCAATATAACAGTGCCCTCTGCATTTTGCGACCGTATTCAATCCTATGCCGAATTCTGATGCCATAAATAATCCAGCATCTTCATAGGATTCAATATATTCTTTGAGTTTTTGGCCGCAGGGATTATCTTCAATTTCAGTAATCTTTCCGTTTTTCAGCACCAACTTGACCGGTTCCTTACATTTGCCCAGATATCCCAGAGAGCAGTCAACGATCATCGTGCCTTCAGTGGAATCTTCGACTATTGGCACATATAGTTCGATACTGGCAGAGGAGAAACCTTTGCCGTCTTTGCAAACGCCGTTGTAAAAACCCGGTCTGCGGCCTTTTTTACTCATGGTCAGATTAGTGCCTGCTTTGGTTTCAACACGGATTGTGGAGCCCTCTGCGATGTAATCCTTGATGATATTTGCCATCAGCTTACTTCTTTTTGTGTCCATTGTCAGGAAGTCATATTCCAGCATGGAAACACCGTCAGAAGTAGAAAGAGGCAGGGAAAGAAACTTCTTCCCCTGCCCAATAACTCTTTTGGCAGCCAAAGTCGTTATCAGCGAATATTCTGTAGCTGCGATAATGGCGCTGTAACCGTCGAAAGCGTCTTCATTTTTATCAAAATAAATCCCAACGTTCTTGCCGACATCTTCAACAATTAACATGTCAACACGCAAAGATCGCTTTAAGGCACAGTTTTTGATCGCCATTGCTTCTCGCAGATAATTGTTGCTGGTCACAATGAGCAGACTTTGCCAAGGCTTGAGCCTGACCCAGTTGCGAACGACAATATTTGCGCCTCTAGAAAGTTTATCCTGCATAATTACTTCAAGACTATCATATAAATGATCTGGAAGACTAACAAAATTAAGGCAGGAATAACTTGGTTCTTAATTACTCCCCAGCGGTCTTTCATCTCCAGCATGGCAACCGGGACAATATTAAAGTTTGCAGCCATTGGAGTCATCAATGTTCCGCAGTAACCGGCGGTTAGAGCAACCATGCCTATGACGACAGGGTCAGCGCCGTAAGCCAGTACGAAAGGATGTCCTATACCGACAGTCATTACTGTAATTGCCGCGAAAGCATTGCCCATTATCATTGTGAAGAGAGCCATGCCGATCGCGAAGACTATAATTCCTACATTGACATTACCAGCAGGGATGATATGACCGACTAAATCAGCGATGACATCCCCAACTCCGGCAGCCGTGTAAATGGCACCCAAACTGGCAAGCAGCATAGGCAGCATACTAAGCGGCCCGACAACTGATAATAATCTTGCTGAATCATCCAAGAATACTTTGGGTGTGTTCTTTTTGGAGTAGATCATCAGGATGACTATGGATAGGATTACGCCAAAGCCAATACCGACCAGCGCCCCTAATTTTGTGAAAAGAGCGAAAGCGATAGCGCTTAATCCAATAGTTAAAGAGGGGATAAAAATTTTCATCCCGACCTTGTCAAAGCTGGCCTTTTCCTCTTCCGGGGTAGGAGCATCCGTTTTACCGACTTTAACCTGTTTAAATATTGCAGGTATTGTCATGATGATAATGATTATCCCGTTGCCCAGAGGAGGAATCCAGCGTCCAAAGGCCATCACAACACCTAATGCGCACCAGAAAACTGCAGTTCCGATACGAGCTTCATTTGATTTATCTAAGAGATTTTTTATTCCATTGTAGATAGCAATTAAACCCATTACTATAAACATAACTTCGAGTATTTTAGCACTGGTTGTGATTTCCGGATCAGTGAAAAAAGATAGTGCTAATAATGGAGTTGACATTGAAAACATAATTAATCCTCCTTCTTCGCATCACTGCCGTAGTACTTCTTGACAAGTCTCTTATCTTTCAAGAAGTAAAAAACGATACCCAGAAGCACAGCGAATATCCCGATGGGAATCTCGACTATTGCCAGGTCAAGCAGATCGACTTCATAGCCTAAGGGCGCCAGAGTAGATTGGACCAGCAGTGCACCGCCGCCGCCGACGAACAGGACCTGACAGAAGAACCATGAAATATTTTCCATACCGGAGGCCATGCCTTTAACGGTTTCGACATGTTCTTCATTAGGCTCGTGACCGGTAGTTTCAATTGCTGCCACAGCCATCGGCATTATGATCGGGCGCACAAAGCCTGCCACGCCGCCGAAGCTGACGTTGAAAGCGGCGAAGACGCCGCGCATAACACCGTATGCGCCTATTACTGCACCTGCAGAAGCTCTCTTAACCTTGCCGATCAATGCGGAAGCGGCATTTCTTAAGCCGTTACGTTCAAGAGTACCTGTTACTAACATGATTAAAATGAAAATTGCCATGCTGCGATTTGCTACGAAGGTAGATCCCAGAGTCTCTAGCAAACCGCCGACACCTAAATTACCGACAAATGCAGTTACTATTGCTGCAACTATGATAATTAAAATCGAATCGAGTTTTAAGGCAAAACCAACTATTACCACTAAAACTCCCAATAACTTAATTAAGTCCATAAGCGTCTCCTTAAAAGAGTTTGATTTGCGGTTAACGTTATTATTTTTGCAGTACTTGCCCGCAGGCGAATGGAACAATGTAGGCTAAACTATCATTGGCCTCTGACGGACGAAACTTACTATTTGATTGTCCTCTAAAACCTCCTTATCAATCTTATATATATGCTTGGAATCAAGCATCATATCTATTGTTGCCAAATTGTGTCTGACCAGAGACTGCGCACAAAGGGTAAGATATTCACCTTGCGCTGTCTCATCAGCTACTTCACTGGTGTAGGCAACCGATACAATCCAGGGGAAGCGAATGGACGGGTACCGGTGGTTAGCATCATAAGCGAACGGAATCCAATAGTTAACCATATTGCGATAATAATTGGCTGCGAACATCTTGGGCATAAATTGCTTAGCGTACTTTTCAAAGCGATCCATCCACTCCAGATTCCAGTTCGTAACCTCATCGTCCGCGGCAATGCTGTCAGCAATGACTTCCTCCATTTTCTTGTTGACAGCGAAGTTGGAAGCGTAAGCATCGTCGGTAACATGCCAGAAATATCCATACAGCAGTGACCGTGGCAACCAGAAGCCTTTAAAGGCCGGGTAGACATAGCCGGAAAATTGCTGCACCCATTCGTGAGTTGGCACACCATGGTTGTCGATCATGATGTCAGGAAGACTGTGATACCACAGTTTTCTAAGCCCGTTTGCCTCAGTATGAATTGTGTCCGGGTCAAAATGATTGTAGTAGAATTCTTTACCGATGGCATTAAAACGGGCAACATGGAAAGACCAATAGGGATTGACCTTTTGCAGATCATAATGGATGGAAGCGCCATCCGGGTTTTCCATCGGTACAGATACCAGATTGAGTTTTTCAGTCAAATCCGCATACTTGGGATCGGTCAGCAGCTCTCTTACTAACATGAAAGCGGCATTAGTCCCTGAAACTTCATTGGCATGATGTCTGGTATTAATATATAGCGAAGGCAGGTGGGTTAATCTCTTGACCCGAGATGTGTACCCTCTCTTATTGCCGATAAACTCAATGGCGTGCAGGTCTAGTCCCATGTATGACTCTGCGATAGGATATATTGCCAGTCCCGGAACATCTTCAAGCTCCGAAATGATACGACTATACTGCTCATAGCCAATCACTTCAGACTCGCAGAGGTCAATGTCCCTGATATTTTTGGTTTTTTCTATAATTTTTGCAGGCGCAGCATTCAGGGCCAAAGAATATTCATTAGTATCAGAATCATGTAATACCAGTTCCACAACTCCCGGCAGCAATGACTTGAAGCTCAACAGAGGATTATCTGCCAGGCCGGCAAGGCTTGACAGCAATTCAGGTTCAACTCCGGTTGTTTCTACTTCAACTTTCCAGCCTTTGTCCAGTGTGGAGATTGAGCTGATGAAAGCTGAGACACTGTCACGAGCTTTGGCTCCAAAAGATTTCTCAACTGAAGCCACTGATGGCTCAATAGCCAGCTGGTCATACAGTTTGACCTTGAGAGACGGTTTGCCATATTGTTTTTCAATTCTAGGCAGAATCAGTCCCGGGGCATCTAAAACACCGGCGCCGAGTGAGATTCCTATCTGTTTGAAAAAATCAGTGCCGGCAAAGTATATGTCTTCGTGCAGAGAATCGAGAGAAGATAATAAATCCTCTCTGACACCGAGCTGTTCATTAGGTTCGCTGGCCTTGATATTAACTTCTAAGAGGGAAAAGAAAGGCTGCTTCTCCTCAGATATACTGTCTTTGTATTTGCTTTCCACAAAAGACAGACAGTCTTCCAAGATCTCCGTCTGATAAATATCCCAGATTCTTTCGACGTCAGTTTGGATGTCAGTCTGATAAAGAAATTCTCCATTCACAACAGCCAGCAAATATCCTGTCGAAGGATGCACTTTGCCCAGATTAGGGAAGCGATCCAGATATTGTCTTTCGCTGAAACTGGCCTTGTATTTTGAAGAATAGATTTCTGAACCGGCAGCATCAAACGCCTGGAGCAGATAGCTCAGATCCTCATCGCCTTCATAAAGCTCGAATTCAATCTTTTCACGGTCCAGCTCAAGCTCTTGCTCGATCAGATCATCGACCGGATATAATTCTTGCAGATAACGGATCGGCAGGTCATTCCAACGATCCTTTCCGCCTTCAGCGGACATATTGTATTTTGGCGTTGAGGCACTTTCATCAGTCCAGATTTCCTCGCCGGGAGGCAAAAAGGAATTAAATGATATTTTGATTTTTGCGACCGGAAGCTCGTGGAGATCGGGCAGGACAAAGTCCATGATCCAGGATATTCCCTGTTTAAAAGCATTCCTGATTTCTACCTTGTCAGCTGACCCGGCTGTATTTATTTTCTCCCGTACTGTCTCAGTCAATTTCTCCCGCGACTCTTTATCCTCACTCAGGCATCCATATATTTCAACACGATCGTCAGGCTGCAGGCGTGGTATAACATTTTTTTCCAATTCTTGCAGGAAGACGTCATTTTCCCAGGGGATGTCGTATTCTTTCTCATAAATAAGGATCTTCTCTTTGTAATTATCGATTTTCGCTGCCGGGAAGCTGTTTCTTATTTGCTCCAGTCCGTTTTCATCTTGTTCTGATGTCAGAGCGCGAATATTGCTTGCCTTATTCTTAGACAGAAGATTAAGCGCAGCGAGTTGACCGTCAATATTTCTAAGTGTCAGGCTATCAGTCAAATGCATTAAGAAATCCGACCAGTCATAGCCATAGTTTAGATGTGGAAATTCTTCCAGAAAGCGGGAGCTTGATTCAATCAGATCTTCCCCCCTGCCATCGACTTCGATGACAATATCATTGTCATCGAGCAAATAATGAATGGAAAAATTAGGCTTGCCTGTGAATTGAAGGCGATTACCTTTGTGACCCGGCTCAGCCACTATCGAACCTTGATAAGCGGTTGTTTCCATTCCCAGTCTGAAAGCGAAATTACAGGCAGCCGCTACAGTCGCGATCTCTGCTGAAGGGGACAAAACAATTTTGAGATTGATTGCGTCCGGCAGGAGGTCAAGATTGCGATCAGGCAATAGAGGCCCATATGTGAACAAGGATTCCAGACCCTTGTCTTTTCTCCAGTCATAAGGTGGGATTTCCTGCGCGGATTGGCTAGAATTTGTATAGCCGCGAGGCTCAGATATGCAGGTATAGCCTTGTTTTGACCACTCCTCCCACAATTGGTCGACATTAGAACTGTCTGTCAGCTGAGTGATGGGGAATTCAGTATTTATGGTTTCAAAGCCAAGACCTAAAGCCAGGTTGATGGCTTTCTTGCGAGACGAATAATCCATATTGGAAGACAATGAAATGAGCTTTTTCATAAGTGGACTCCTCTGATAATTATGAGATCGCACAATTCAAAGAAGCTGCAATCTTGACCGATATACTTAAGGTCGGCTCCGCCAGTCAGTGTTCTGCGCCACCAACCAGTTCAATGTCTGACTCATATTCAATAATTGCTTCCAGCGCAGCTCTTAAGCCTCTGCTGATATCTATCATAGACATGGAGGGAACGTCGCGGCGCGCTACTGCCTGTTCCGGAATAAAAGGAACGTGAATGAAGCCTCCGCGTGTTGCCGGCATTTCTTTGTCAATTATGTAGAGAATACCGTACATTATGTGATTGCAGACAAAAGTTCCCGCAGTGTTAGATACAGACGCCGGCAAGCCGATGTCCTGGATAGATTTGACGATAGCTTTTATGGGCAATGAGGAGAAATAGGCCGGCGCTCCATCTGCGAAGATGGGCTGGTCTATCGGCTGATTTCCTTCATTGTCGGGAATTCTGGCATCGTCAACATTAATAGCGACCCTTTCAGGAGTCAGGTCAAAGCGTCCGCCGGCCTGTCCTACTGCCAATACTAAATCCGGCTTTTCACGGCGCATCGCTTCCGCAGCCGTATCTATCGCTTTACCAAAGACCGTAGGAATCTCCAACTTAATTACATCTGCAGCAAGTCCGGAAACATCACAATGCTTTACAGCTTCCAGGGCAGGGTTGACTTCGTCTCCGCCAAACGGATCAAAGGCAGTCATTAAAATTTTCATGATATCCTCCTAGATTCAATGTTTTGGCTGACAATTTATAAAGATGGAGTGAAAATACAAAACCGGCTGCAGATTTTGGTCTGCAGCCGGTTTTAAGTGGAAGTATTAGACTACCGAGGTTTCGAGAACGAGTTCGCCGCGGGCGAAGCGTCCCATATCCATATTGGTAACGTCGATAGTAAGCGGTTCTCCCAAGATCATCTCAGACATGAGAAGTCCGGTAGCGGGAGCCAGCATGAAGCCGTGGCCGCTATAGCCGCAGGCCAGCCAGAAGCCGTCAACGCCTTCAGCCTTTCCGTAGATAGGCTGAGCGTCTTCAGTCATGTTATAGAGTCCTGCCCACTGACGCACCAGATTGAGTTTCTTCAATGGCGGCAGCAGCTCAGTGCAGGTATCTACCATGGCATGCAAGAACTGCCAGGATGAGGTTTGTCTCAAATCTCTGGGTTCTGTCGGGTTACTTCTGCCCATGAGGAATGAACCATGCGGCACCTGCTGACAATAAATATTCAGCGAGAAACCCATGAACATCGGATCTTGCATGTGTTCAACAGGCTCTGTGATAAGAATCTGGTGACGCTCGGAATAAACAGGCAGATCAACACCTGCCATGGCGGCAACTTCTTTCGACCAGCCGCCGGCGCAGTTAATTACTAAAGGCGTAGAGATATATCCTTGGGTCGTCTCTACACCTACTACCTTGCCGTCCTTGACGTCGATACCGGTAGCAGCGGTTTTCTTGTAAGTTAATACGCCAAGTCTCTCAGCAGCCCGATCATAAGCTTCTGTTGTATTAAACGGATTCAAATGACCGTCCTTCTGACAGAAGGTAGCGCCTGTGATTTTTGTCTCATCCATATGAGGAACAATTTCTTTTGCTTCTTGTGGGGTTAAATGAAATGAAGGAATACCCAGAGAATTCTGCAAAGCAACATTTCTCTTAAACAGTTCATTCTCTTTCTCATTGCCGGCAACGATCAGATAGCCACCTTGATTGAACTCAACGTCGCGATCATATTCCAGGATTTCATTTGCATTTTCAAAGAACTCGGAAGACAGCTTCGCCAGGAGGCAGTTTTGCTCTGCACCCCATTGCATTCTGATGCCGGCTCCGCAGCGTCCGGTTGCGCCGGAGCAGACGGTCTTTTTTTCCAAAATAATGATATCCTTGACACCTTTACGGGCAAGATTCCAGGCAATCGAAACTCCTGAGACTCCTCCTCCAATGATAACAACTTCAGCAGAATTCTTAATTGTCATCTTCGTCACCCCCCATGAACTGCTCGAATTGAATAGGTTTGGTCGGAGGTCTGAAAGCTCCAAGTTCGATCTCATCGTAGGCCAAACCGGTCTTGCGATGAATCTCTCCCATAATCAAAGGACGGCAGGTTCTGCCCTGGCATGGACCCATGCCGGCTCTGCTGATACGTTTGATCTCATCAACATTGTCATATCCTTCATCGATCAGGGCTCTAATTTCACCTAAAGTAACATTTTCACAGCGGCATATAACGGTAGAATCCGGCAGGTTTTCTTCGCTGTCGGGATCTGCTTTAGGCAGAGCGTCCGCCTCATCTTTCTTGAGACGGAAGAAGCGAACTTCCATTACCTGATCTTTTGGTACCACCAAAGTTACGAGTGCTGTGCTCTGTCTTTTCTTATTAGGATTAACCCGAAGAACTGTAGCGTCTCCGATGACTTCACCGGCGCGATTCATTGCCTCTACTACGTCACCCTTTGCGGGAAGGGGCACGAATTCGTAAGGGATCGCTACCGTACCCTCTGTCTCAGAGTAAGTCTCATCTATGATGAAAATCGCCAGTCCCGGGCAAATGGCGGCACAGATTGTGCAGCCGGTACAGGTATCATAGTCCGTCCGGGGCAGGTCATTGATGTCGTCCATCGGCAGTATAGAGCCAAAGGGACAAATCTTCGTGCAGGGATCGCACGGGATTTCCTGATAACACTCTATAAAGACATACGGACCTTTTTGGCGGCGTTCATCTGACGGAATCGTGTTTACAACGAGCTCCTTGTCAGCAACTCCTGTTTTTGAATACATATATTAACCTCCTTATTCGCCTGACATCACAAGAGCCATTCCCTGATTGATATGTTCACCAACCGGGCCGGCACGGAGCGATCTTAATTGCTCATTACAGTCAAGCACTTCTGCTTCATAGTCATCATGTTTGAATCCAATTGAAGCTGAGGCCGTCAATCCCGCCAGTCTTCCTTCAACCATTGCACTGCTTGCTTCTTCAATGCCTGTAATGTCACCTGCGATGTAGACTGAGTCTACATTTGTCTTTAGATTCTTGTCGCGGATGGGTACATGGCCGCCCAACTGAGGAATATAGTGCATCTCACAGCCTGCGTGCCACAGAAGCTCTGCCAGCGGTGAAAGACCGACTGAAATGCAGATTACATCGACATCGATGTCTTTTTCTGTACCGGGGAGAGGCTGCCATTGTTCATCCAGAGCTACCAGTGTAGCGCCTTCAACTGATTCTTTACCATACGCGCGAGTAAT
>DASRVY010000130.1:0-1024 GCA_035654855.1 Bacillota bacterium
TGCATTGGCGAAGACGCTGATGACCCGGTTTTCTGTGTTACTGATCTGCTGCCGCATCTAGGCAAGCAGCAAATGGAACGCAAAGCGGAAGAAATCATTAAAGGCGAAGAACTGAACATCTTGATCGGAGGGATTCCTTTCTCGGACAAAGAAACTGAGAATCGCTTTAAACTGGGCGTTTTGCAAATTCTTTTTGATAAGTATCAGATTGTCGAAAAGGATTTTATCACGGCTGAAATACAGGCAGTGCCTGCCTATGCAGCTAGAGATGTTGGCCTGGACAGGTCATTTGTCGGCGCCTATGCGCAAGACGACAGAGTATCAGCTTACACAGCATTGAGAGCCATAATAGATATGGAAAATGCCGACCGCACAGCTCTTATGATTCTCTATGATAAAGAAGAAGTCGGCAGCATGGGCAATACAGGAGCTGAATCTGACCTTTACTTTAATATTCAAAACGAGATATTTGCCAAACAGGCAGGCTATGAACCAGGCTTTAGAGACTATCAGATGAATCTAGCCAACAGTCTTGTCCTTTCCTCAGATGTCACTAACGCTTATGACCCAACCTTTGAGTTTGTCTCTGATGCGCAAAACAGTTCTTACGCAGGGCGCGGTATCGCTTTTTCCAAATACGTCGGTGTAAGAGGCAAGGGCAGCACTTCAGATGCGAGCAGCGAATACTTTTCTGCAGTTATTCGCCTGATGGATGAGCATGAGATTGCCTGGCAGGCAGGGGAGATGGGCGCGGTTGACGAGGGCGGCGGCGGCACAGTTGCCGTGCTGCAGGCAGAAAAGGGTATGGAGGTCATTGACTGCGGTGTACCTGTATTATCAATGCATTCCTGCTTTGAAGTGACATCTAAATTAGATATCTATGAGACTTATAGGGCGAATAAGATTTTCTTTGAACATATGAAAATGCCTGTGAAAGCTTAACAGGTACCATCGTAAATATAATAGGGCAGCCTTCACGGAAAGCGGGAGGCTGTTTTTTTTGAGTGCGCATTACAGGGAAGGG
>DASRVY010000131.1:0-5695 GCA_035654855.1 Bacillota bacterium
GAATAATTGATTGCCTTAATGTTAGCTTTGGCATTGCGCCAAAGCTAACATTTTTTTGCCTTTGGAGATACTGACACGAATCAGAAGAGGTTCATATGAGTAAATTATCCAAATGGGTGGATCGAAAATCCGGCTATATCCTTACTTTTCCCCTTGTATTGATCATCGTGCTGTTCTCAATTTTGCCTATCCTGCTCACACTGCAGTATTCATTCTTCGATATGCAGCTTAATGACCGCTCAAGAAATGATACATATTTAAAGCCCTATGTAAATCTCTCACTCAACCAGGAAACGATCGATTATTTGCATTTTTATTTGAACTATGACATGGGCTATGTGCAAAACGAAGAGACGATAGCCAAGATTGACGAAATTGAAGCATCCTTAGTTGAGCTTGAGTCTTATATTAATGCTGAGCTTGCCGCTAGCGACTTAAGAGCAATAGTCGAGTTGAGCGAGTCTCATAAGACTGAACTGGTTGCCAGGCAAGACGCCATAGTTGTTCAGCTGGAAGAGTTGTACGACATGGACGATGAGTTTTATTCGCCCGAAGACACTATGGCTGTTGCAGAGGAGTTCAAAACAGCGATTATCGATTCGAATTTCGTTGGCGCAGATAATTTTGTCCGCGTCGTGAAAGACAAGCGAGTGCATTCCACCATGCTCTTCACTTTGATCTTTACCGCGATCTCTGTTTTTCTGGAGTTGATATTTGGCATAGCTCTGGCTACGATAATGAATCAGGCCTTCAGAGGGCGCGGACTGGTTAGAACTCTGTCGCTGATTCCATGGGCGATACCGACATCTGTAGCCGCTTTGATCTGGTCCTATCTCTACAACGGCTCAAGCGGTCTGATATCTAATGTTTTTTCATATATCGGTTTGATCAAGTCGCCTGCAGCCATGCTCAATTCTTCCGGCAACGCGCTTATGGGCATCATTATCGCCGATGTCTGGAAGACCACACCATATATGGCCTTGCTGCTCCTTGGAGGCTTGCAGACTATACCTAACAGTCTCTATGAATCATCTTCTCTGGAAGGTGCCACTAAATGGCAGCAATTTAGATATATCACTCTGCCGCTGCTGAAACCATCAATCTTTGTGGCTCTCCTGTTCCGTACGCTGGACGCCTTCAGAATACTTGATCTGATTTATGTGTTGACCGGCGGAGGCCCGGGCGGATCTACAGAGTCGATATCCCTTTATGCTTACAGGGTTATGTTCTCGCAGACCAGGTTCGGTTATGGTTCAGCCATTGTTATGATCATGGCGGCAGTTGTCGGCATCATCACCTTTGTCTACATTAAGGCCCTTAATGTGGACGTATTAGGTCAGAATTCATAGGGGGAAGACATGAATAGATTGAAGACATCGACCCTGTTTAAAATAATAATGATCTTGTATTTGTTTATTATTCTCTTTCCCTTCATCTGGGTGGCGATAACATCTTTTAGACCTGAATCTGAGATCTGGGGACGTAACGCTCTCAACCTCAGCGAGGCGAACTTCACACTGGAGAATTACAGATTGGTATTTAAGACCCCTATTCTAAATTCTTTGAAGAATTCTCTGGTTATTTCCGCCATTACAACCCTCTATGTTACTTTTGTAGCTTCCTTGGGCGCCTATGCCATTGCCAGACTTGACTTCAAGTTTAAAAAGCTCCTGACAGTAGTTGTCCTGGCTGTATCAATGTTTCCGCAAATGATTGTCATCGGCCCCATCTACAGGATGTTTGTTCAGCTGGGCTGGACTAACAGTTATTACATTTCTTTGCCCTATTCAAATATAACTTTGCCTGTGGCAACCTTTATTTTGATAACGCATTTTGCGCAAATTCCCAAGGAGATGGAGGAATCAGCCACCATGGATGGCTCCTCCAGAATTAACACCTTCTTCAAGATTGTCTTGCCCCTGGCTGCGCCGGGAATTTTCACAGCGGGTATTATTGTTTTCATCGGCGCCTGGAATGAATTCCTCTTGTCGCTGACCTTGAATACCAACGAAGCCTGGCGAACGGCGACCGTAAACATCTCCTTTTTGCGCGGGCAATTTGAGATTTTCTGGGGACAAGTGACTGCGGCGACGGTAATAGTGACTATTCCAACTTTGATTATTGTGATTCTTTTCCAGAGACAGATCGTCTCCGGACTTACTTCCGGCGCACTAAAGGAGTGAGGCATTGAAGACGCTTAGGGAGAGGGATCTGAATATTGACCGCTTGCCCTTGCTGGAGAGCTTAATGTCTCTTGGCAATGGTTATATGGGCAGCAGAGGGTATTTGGAGGAATTCAGCTACCCCGGTTCAGTGCGGGGAAATTATATCAACGGCATCTATGAGCGCGTTCCCATGAATCACGCTGAATGGGCCTGGGGCTTCCCCCCGGATTCTGACCGCATGCCTAATCTGGTGGATCTTTTCGCCATTACAATCTTCCTGGATGAGGAAGAAGTTGTCTTGGATGGAGAAATTGAAGATTTTGTCAGAGAGCTGAATTTTGAGACCGGTCTCTCCGCGAGAAGCTATAAATACCGGACCACGGCAGGGAAGACAGCCGAGATCAGCTTTGAAGATCTGCTCTCCTTCCCGCACAAGGAGCTTAGGGTTTGGACCTTGAATATCGTCTATGACGGCAGGATTGAGGTTAGAAACAATATCAATTTCCATTTTACTAATATTTCCAGTAAGGAAGACCCTCGTCTCGCTCCCCATGATTACACTCTGGCGGAGGTTACTGAGGCTCAGTATGAATCCGGTCAAGGAGAGATTTTAATTGAGACACTCCGGAGCAAAATTCAGATCAGACTTGACTTTCTCGATGAGGGCGAGTTCAACTCCTCCTCCGTCAAAGATGATGACACTATAAAAATCGCCTTTACCGCCGAGGGTTTGCTTAAGCTTGAGCGAATGGTTAAATGCCGGGACAGTATTCGCAAAAACGATAGTGAATTCATCTCTAAGAGGGAATTATACAGTAAGCAAAGAGAATTTTTGCAAAGTGTCGAGCAAAGAGCTCGGATTGAGTTTCTCGACAATGAAGAACTGACAGCTGCCCTGCAGCTCTATAAATTTCATTTGCTCCAGTCAACAACTCAGGATGTATATGGCAATATTGCCGCCAAAGGTCTCTCCGGGGAGGGTTATGAAGGCCATTACTTTTGGGATACGGAAATATTCATGTTTCCCGTCTTGCTCTTATGGTCGAGGGAGCGAGCCAGGGATTTATTGCTCTTCAGGTACAACACCTTGCCTGCGGCCAGATTCAGAGCTGTCGAACTGGGACATAAACACGGAGCTTGCTTTCCTTGGCGGACAATCTCTGGCACAGAATCCTCAGGGTATTTTCCTGCCGGTACCGCTCAATACCATATAAATTTCGACATAGCCTACGCCTTCATTCAATACTGGCTCTCCACCAAGGATCTGGACTTTCTGGCGGATTACGCCATGGAAGTGATATTAGAGACGGCCAGAACCGCTCTGGAGATAGGCTCTTTCCAAAGTGACGGTTTCCATATCCATTGCGTAACCGGCCCCGATGAATATACGGCTCTGGTCTCGGATAACTACTATACCAATAAGATGGCCCAGCACAATCTCGAGTGGGCCATAAAGCTTTGGCGTATTCTGGAGAGCGAGAGGCCCGGCGACTGGCTGCGTCTGACTGAAGCTCTGCGGCTAAAAGATTATGAATTTGAGAGTATGGCGAAAGCTGCTCAGGAGATGGTTTATGTCTACGATGAAGAAAGGGGTATTCTGGGTCAGGATGCCAGCTTCCTCAGTAAATCTCTCTGGCCGGAGGAGAACGATAAGAGGCCCCTTTTACTGCATTATCACCCTCTGACTATCTACAGATATCAAATATTAAAGCAGGCCGATACAGCGCTGGCTCTCTATCTGGTGCCGGATGTAGATGAAGAGGTGATGAGGCGAAGCTTCTATTATTACGAGAAGATCAACACACACGATTCCACTCTCTCTCCCTCGGCGACGGTGCTTCTTGCCTGCCGTCTGCGAGATGCGGACCTTGCTTACAAGTACTTCATCGAAGGTGCGTATATCGACTTGAAGGATCGCAGCAAAAATACCGCAAATGGACTCCATATGGCCAATATTGGCGGGACCTTGCTGGCTGTGTTAAGTGGTTTCGGCGGAATCAATATTAATGAATTCGGACTCTATATTGATCCTTTCGTGCCCGGACAGTTTGGAAGAATCAGATTCAGATTCACCTGGTACGATTCAGTTCTGGAGGTTTTCCTTGCGGATAATGATATAGATATTAAGCGAGTCTCTGGACCGCCTGTGGAGCTTGTCTTGCGAGGAGAAAATATCATTGTCGGACAAAAGGCAGTCTTATTTGACCTGGACGGGGTGCTGACCGGCACATCTGATAATCACTATCAGGGCTGGAAGCGCATGACGAAAGAACTGGGCTATGATTTGCCGGAGGAATTTCGCAGCAGACTGCGCGGTATTTCCCGGCCGGCGGCCCTGCAGGAGATTTTGGATTATTTTGGGCTGGAGTATTCCGAGGAAGAAAAACAGAAGTTGGCAAACAGGAAGAACAACTACTATATCGAGTCCATAAGCGCCTTCACCTCTGCAAATCTATATCCCGGAGCCTTGGAAATATTGACGGCTTTGAGAGACAGCGGAGCGAAGATTGGCCTTGTGTCCGCGAGCAGGAACGCCGCTCAATTGATCGACAGCCTGGGAATAAGAGAATACTTTGATTATATTTTCGATCCCGCTGAGACTTTGCGCGGCAAACCTTATCCCGATCCTTTCCTGAAGGCTGCTGAGATGTTGTCACTCTCGCCGGGGGATTGCTTAGGTGTTGAAGACGCAGAGGCAGGAATACAGAGCATTAAATCCGCGGGAATGACTGCGGTGGGTATCGGCAAGGATGATTTGAGTGGAGCGGATGCTGTTTTTGACACAATTAAAGACGCTTTTTCATATCTATTAGATTGGTTGGAGGTTTAATCATGGCTGGAATCACTTTGAAAAACTTGACAAAAATTTACGACAATAAATTTGCGGCGGTAAAATCCATAAATCTGGAAATCGAAGACGGTGAATTTATAGTACTGGTTGGGCCTTCCGGCTGTGGCAAGACTACTACACTGAGAATGATTGCCGGGCTGGAAGATATATCGGAGGGCGAGCTTTATATCGGCGGTAAGCTGATGAATAAGGTGGATCCCCGTGATAGAAATATAGCCATGGTATTTCAGAATTATGCCCTCTATCCGCATATGACGGTCTTCGACAATATGGCTTTTGGTCTCAAACTGCAAAAACACGATAAGAAGGAGATTAAAAAACGTATTGATGAAGCCGCTAAGATCTTAGATATCAGCGAGCAACTGGACAAAAAACCAAAGGCTTTATCCGGCGGCCAGAGGCAGAGAGTCGCGCTGGGCAGGGCCATTGTCAGGCACCCTCAGGTCTTCCTCATGGACGAACCGTTGTCGAATCTCGATGCCAAACTTAGAGTGCAGATGCGTGCTGAACTGATCAAGCTCCACGAAGATCTGCAGACGACTTTCGTCTATGTAACGCATGATCAGACGGAGGCCATGACTATGGGCAGCAGAATCTGCGTCATGGATCTGGGGAAAATTATGCAGGTTGCCACTCCGGAGGAGATTTATAATAAACCGGATAATCTCTTCGTGGCGGG
>DASRVY010000132.1:0-7837 GCA_035654855.1 Bacillota bacterium
AGTAACTATCTCTGATGCTGCAGCCAATTCTTTTGTGCGCTCTGCGCTGCGAGGAGATAGAAATATTTGCATATTTTTGGAGCTATGAGAGATCAATGCCCTGACAATAGCGGAAGCCATCGTGCCAACCCCGACAAAACCGATTTTTAAAACTGTCTTCGTATTTTCCATATGCTCAGATTAACATCTTAATTGCCTGCGGACAATAATATTAAGCTCCGGTAACATAAATATAAGCGCCTTCACAGACAAAATATATTAAAACAAAATATAGTAATAAGCATACAGGCCTGAGTATATGGCCGAGTGTGCGCTTCGGTTTTCAATTTACCCAAGGTATCAAAGGTAAATCAAAGGCTTGACAGTCATTTTGTTGTAGGCTAAACTTCTCGCAGTTATAATAACTGCGAAGGAGAGACCTTTATTATCGATCTTAAGAAAAATCACATGTTCTACAAACGGGCAAGAGAGATCCATAATTTCCGACTGCCCCGCTGGCGCGAGCTGCCCGAGGAAGAAGTATTGCGTGGGACTATGCTGCAATATATTGAAGAGCATCTATCTCCATTATTCCCAGACAGGGTTATTATTACAGGCACGATGGTGCAAAACTATATCAAATGGGGCTTGGCTCCCCGACCGGTAAATAGAAGATACGGCCGGATTCATATGGTGCATTTCATCGTCCTCAGTGTGTTAAAGGAGATTATTTCCACCCAATATGTTCACACGGGCATAAGCCTTCTAACCCGACTGATGAATACGGAATTGGCCTATGACAGCTTCTGTGACCGGATAGAAGACTCAATGCAGCGCGTAACAGCTTTTCTCTTAAAGCCAATTCCGGAAACAGAACCTCTCGAATTTAGGGGACTCAATGTTCCGTTGAAAAAGTTGAATCTGGCTTTTATCTGTGAA
This sequence comes from Bacillota bacterium, assembly GCA_035654855.1. Classification (GTDB taxonomy): domain Bacteria; phylum Bacillota; class Clostridia; order Saccharofermentanales; family DTU023; genus UBA1046. Next base: position 919 of record DASRVY010000132.1, read on the forward strand.
TCATTGGCATTCAAACTGCTTGCAGAGATGTTTATTGACCAACAGGGTTTGATGGGCTCTTTGGTATTGGATAAAGAAGCTGTTGATTGGGAGTTAGAGATTAATAATATAAATAAGAAAGAGAGCAAATAATGAGAACTGTACACGGTCTGCCACAAATTGAATTTGTCACACCCTTTGAGAATCTGCGCGAAATGTTAGATGTATCGATTGATAAATATCCCGATATTCCCGCTTATATTTTTCACGAAATTAAAGAAGGTAAAGAAAATACTGTGACGAAAGACTATTTGCAGTTAAAGGATGATATTAATTCTTTTGCTGCCGGTCTTATCTCGCAGGGCAAAGTAAAAATTGACGGTTTTGGCAGGGAGCACATCGCAGTAATCGGTACGAACTCATATCCTTGGGTAATAGCACACAATGCTGCATTATTTGGACTTGGTATCAGTGTGCCTTTGGATAAGCAACTGGCAGATCACGAAGTGGCGAGATTATGCCAACGTGGCAAAGTAACGGTGTTCGCCTTTGATTATGCGCATTTGGAGACTGCTCTTATGGTGGAAAAGGGTAATCCTCAGGTTCATACATTTATTCTGCTCGATCGCCAGGACAAGTTAGATGAGATTAAGCAGGATTTGCCCGAAATTCAAGGTTTCGGCGATTTGTTAACTGCGGGACAGCCCATGCAAGACCTGAAGAATAAATTTATCTCCTTGCCTATAGATAACAAAGAGATGGCTGCAATCTATTATACTTCCGGTACTACTGCTCAGTCTAAGGGTGTGATGTTGAGTCAACACAATATTGTAAGCAATATTAAGCAAGCCGTGCGGACAATTCCCTTAGATGTCGGTAAAAGGGCTCTGTCGGTTCTGCCTCTTCACCATACTTTTGAAGGCACGGTAGGAATGTATTGTTTTTGGGCAACCGGTATCAGTATCTGTGTCAATGAGAACTTACGCACTTTGACCAAAAACATGGAAGAATGGGGCATAGCAATAATCTTGACAGTACCTTTGATGTTGATCACAATGCATCGACAAATTATTAAAAACATCGAACAAAAAGGAAAAACTAAAACCTTTGAATTTGGCCTTAAGTTAACACGCTTTTTAAATAAAGCAGGTATAGACATTAGACGCATGGTTTTTAAAGATATTCATGCTGCATTGGGAGGAAAGCTAGATATGGTTGTCAGCGGCGCTGCAGCTTTGCCGGCCGAGCAGCACAGGTTCTTTACAGACATTGGCATTACCTGTCTGGCAGGGTATGGTTTGACGGAAACAGCGCCTATCTTGTCTGCCTGCACACCGAGTTTGAATATTATGGGAAGTGTTGGCAGACCTCTCGCAGATGTCACTTTAGCTATCGATTCACCCGGAGCGGCAGACAGCGAAGAAAGTGCCGGCGAGATCCTGGCAAAAGGTGAAAATGTTATGTTGGGTTATTACCAAAATGAGGAGGCTACCCGCGAGGTGTTTACGAAGGACGGCTGGTTCAAAACCGGAGATATTGGTTATTTTGACAAGCAAGATTGCCTGCATATCACCGGCAGAGCTAAATCTGTAATCGTACTAAGCAATGGCAAGAATGTCTTCCCGGAGGAAGTTGAAGTTTTCTTTAATCAGATCCCTGGTGTTAAGAACGTCATGATCTGGGGGGAGCCCACTGAGCGAGGCGCGATTGATCTGTCAGCCAGATTCCAAATTGACAAAGAAGCTTTGCCGGACAGTGTGGGTATCAAAGATGAAGAGATAAATGATTGGCTTGAAGATGAAGTCGAGAAAATAAATCGTGAGATGACAGAGTACAAAAAGGTTAAATACTTTATTTGGGATGAAAGTGAACCGATTATGACCACAACATTGAAGATTAAACGCAATGAAGAACTGCAGCGAATTCATAAAGAATTGGCAAAGCAAAACTTAGTTGTGCGCGACGTTGGCGGCAAACGCATGCTGTTTAGCTAGAGACATTGCCGCGTATCATGGCGTATCTTAACAAATGGTATTCGGCAGAAGTAAAGTTGGGATTATTATTTAGTTTTACCAGATGCAGTTAAGCCTAATAGATTGTAAAAAATACACCCTTGCAATATTGCAAGGGTGTTATTTTTTACGCGGCTTATGCGCACAAATATCTTTGACTGTATTCTAATCCAATCCTAGATAAGCTTTGACTACCTTAGGATCTTTGATCAGTTCACTGGCAGGACCTTCAAGTGTGATCTCACCGGTCTCAAGCACATAGCCGTAGTCGGCCAGGCCGAGAGCCATTTTAGAGTTCTGCTCTACCAGCAGAATCGGAATACCTTCATCGTTCAGATCACGAATAATTGAAGCAATCTCAGCTACTAACAGCGGAGCTAAACCCATCGAGGGCTCATCCAGCATCAAAAGTTTAGGCTGAGCCATCAGGCCGCGGCCGACGGCCAGCATCTGCTGTTCACCACCCGAGAGGGTGCCGCCTATCTGGTTTCTCCTCTCTCTCAGACGAGGGAAACGGCAGAAAACTTCGTCGATCAGTATGTCCCGTTTTTTATCGTCCTTAAGAGTAAAGGCGCCTAACTCAAGATTCTCCGTAACCGTCAGGTCTTTAAAAATTCTGCGGCCTTCCGGTATGTGGATCAGTCCGAGTTCAACAATCTTATGGGCTGTCATTTTTGTAATGTCTTCACCAAAGAAAGTTATTTTCCCCGCTCTGCATTGCTCAATATTAGATATCGTCTTCAGTGTCGTTGATTTGCCGGCACCATTTCCGCCGAGCAAGGTGACAATTTGCTTGTCGTGAACTTCAAAGCTGATGTTTCGTAAGGCGCAGATCTGTCCATAATATGTTTCGACTGCATCGACTTTCAAAATAACATTTGAATCACTCATTAGACAGCCTCCTCCTCATCCTCGTCTTTACCAAGATAAGCTTCAACTACGAGGGGATCATCCTGAACTTCTTTTGGAGTGCCCTCAGCAATTTTAGTTCCAAAGTTGATGACGATAATCTTCTCTGCTACATTCATGACCATTCCCATATCGTGCTCAATCAGGAAAACAGTCAAATCCAGCTCGTTGCGGAAGCGGCGTATAAGTCCGACGAGATCTTCCTTTTCCTCTCGGTTAAGACCGGCAGCGGGTTCGTCAAGCAGTAAAAGCTTTGGCTTACTCGCAATGGCTCTGGCCCACTCAACACGTCTCTGTGTGCCATAAGGCAAGCTCTTAGCTATTTCATCCTTCAAATCCAAAATGCCGATATAATCCAAAGCTTCTTCCGCTATGCGTTTGATTTCTGCTTCTTCTCTGCGCTCTGACGGAGTGCGCAGCAGAGCGCTGCCGACAAATTTCTTGCTAATACTGTGGCATCCACTCATTACATTTTCCATAACGGTCAGATTATTGAAGAGTCGAACGTTTTGGAATGTGCGGATGATTCCTCTGTCAGTGATTTTATGCGGCTTAACATTTACCAGTGATTCATTTTCGAAGAGGATCTCGCCGCTGGTTGGGACATAAAAGCCGGTCAGACAGTTAAAGCAGGCTGTTTTGCCGGCGCCATTAGGTCCAATCAGAGCTGTAATAGAACCTTTTTCGACTTCAAAAGTCAAATGGTCAACAGCGGTAATACCACCAAAAAGCATTGTTAATTCATTAACTTCCATTAATGCCATATACTATCTACCCCTTTCTACCTGCGGCGTTTATCTGGCCACAACCCTTGCGGACGGAAAATCATGACCAGGACAAGAGCGATGCCGAAGAACAACATACGAAATTCACCGATTTCACGGAAGATCTCAGGGAATATCGCGAAGAAGGCAGCGCCTGCCATAACACCCGGTACCTTACCCATACCGCCTAACACAACGGACAGCAGGATATTTGAGGATTGAGTGAATGTGAAGCTATTTGGAGATACAGCAGCCATTTGCATAACATAGAATGCGCCGGCTAATGCACCCATAACGGTTCCGACAATGAATGCCCACATTTTGTATTTAACAACATTGACACCCATTGCTCTGGCTGCGTCTTCGTCTTCTCTAACATAGGCAAGGCCTCTGCCGAAGCGAGAGTCTTTAACTCTGTTGGATGCAATGACGAAAACAACGACCAGAACTACAAACAAGTAGTACCACATCCAAATCTTTGTCAGTTGGACACCAAAAATGAAAGGTCTTTTGATACCTGAAAGGCCGGATGCCGAGCCGGTTATTTCCAAATTGCGAGCAACAATTCGAACGATCTCGCCAAAACCCAGTGTAACGATGGCGAGATAGTCACTGCGTAAACGCAGTGCCGGGCCGCCGATCAGAACTGCGGCTATCATACCAACCACAACAACTACCGGCAAAGTCAGCCAGAAATTCCATCCCAAAGTATGCACCAGAATGCCTGATGTGTAAGCGCCTACAGCGAACTTGGCGGCAAAGCCCATGTCAACCATGCCTGTAAAACCAACGATGATGTTGCAACCAAGGGCCAGAAGCATATAGAACATGGCGTTCCATGCTACCTGCAAAATATAGTTATCTGCCCAAAGAGGCACTGTCAAGACAAAGGCCAGCAAGATAACCGCGACAATGATTTTGTTATGGGTCTTGTCCATGAAGCTGTAAACAGAGTCAATGATTCTAGTAAAGAATCCTCGCTTGGCTGTGCCCTCGTGAACTACAGCCACTTCACCATTATTTAGATCTAGATTATTTTTATTTTCCATGGCTACATCCTCTCGACCTCGGTTTTACCTAACAGACCGGTAGGCTTAAAGATAAGCATGATGATCAAGATACCGAAGGCAAAAACGTCTTTCCAGGAAGATCCTAATACCTGTGTTCCTCCGGCTTCCAGCAAACCAAGCAGTAAGCCACCCAACATGGCGCCAGGGATCGATCCGATTCCACCGATGACGGCAGCTGTGAACGCTTTCATGCCCATGATATAGCCCATGAAATAATGTACATTGCCATAATAAACACAAGCCATGACGCCTGCTACGGCAGCTAAGGCCGAGCCTATGAAAAAGGTAATACCAATAATAGTGTTGACATTGATGCCCATGAGGCGGCATGTGGGTCTGTCCATTGATATGGCACGCATCGCTTTTCCCCAGATTGTTTTTGAAACAAACAAGGTAAGTGAGATTAGCAGCACTGCTGTGATTCCCAGCAGAACCATTTGGATCCAAGTGATTGTTACATTACCAAGGCTGATTCCTGCTCTTGGATTAACAGAGTGATTGAAAAATTTAAACTCGCCATTGGTGAGGATCATCATGGCATTCTGCAAGATCAAGGAAACACCAATAGCTGTGATCAATAGAGACAGTCGCGGTGCATCAAGCAGCGGCCTGTAGGCAAATCGTTGGATTAAGAATCCTAAAACACCGCAAAGGAACATAGCGGCCACCATGGCTAGAATAATACTTAGCCAGCCGGTACCAGTTATTGCGGCTAAAGCACCAAAGACAAAGAAGCCCACAAATGCACCGACCATGTAAATATCGCCGTGAGCAAAGTTCAAAAGTCGCACGATGCCGTAAACCATAGTATAGCCCAAAGAAATCAGGGCATAAAAACAGCCTAGAATTAGACCGTTTACTGTTTGTTGAAGAATAATTTCGCCTGGGGAGAACATTCGGTTATCACCACCCAATCATTTTGATAAAAAAAAGAGAAAGGGCGCACTAAGCGCCCTTTCTATTACCTAAGCTTAGTCAACTTCGACCAGTACGAATTCGCCGTTCTCGATCTTAACAATCATGAAGTTGGATTCTGCCAGCTCATGGTTGTCAGCGAACATGATTCTACCGGACATTCCGGGATAGTCAATGTCTTCGATTGCGCTGCGGAGATCTTCAAACTCAATGGAGCCGGTCTCTTCCATAGCTGCCTTGATGACATAAATGGTGTCGTAGCAAAGAGTGGAGTATCCTCCTGGAGGCTGACCATACAGTTCTTGGTACTTAGCAACATATTCTGCGCCGCCTTCTGCGAGCTCAACATATGGAGGAGAAGTTACATAGACGCCTTCTCCCGCATCACCACTGCCGGTAATCAGGTCGACTGACGAAGAACCGTCACCACAGACGATTTCTCCTTCATAACCACCTTGACGAAGCTGTTTAATGACGTTAGATCCGTCTGCGTGATATCCACACCAGTAAACCAGTTCAGCACCGGCATTACGGATTGCAGTAACAATAGCAGATACGTCTGCAGCACCCTTTTCCATAACCTCTACAGCGACGACTTCGAAGCCATCACCAGGCATATCGCGCTCAACGATGTCAGACAGGTTCTTTGTATAATCATCACCTTGGTGGATCGTAGCGATCTTGGTAACTCCCAGATGCTTGGCCAGTTTGGTCAAAGTCTGGACACCGTGTGTGCCCGGGCTGTTGATCATAAAGGTTTGGTTGAGAGCCAGATCGGTGATGTTTGTGGAGTTTGCAGCAGAGACCAACATGACGAGATTGGCATCAAAAAATTGCTGCAGTGCCGGAATTGTAGCGCCGGAGCAATAGCCGCCGACCACGATATCAGGCTCAGCTGATATGATCTTCGAACCGGCTGTTGCAGCCTGGGCAGCGTCGCAGGCATCGTCTTCGTTAAAGATCTCGAAGGTATAGCCTAACACTCCGCCAGCATCGTTGATTTCGCCGATTGCCATCTGATATGACTGAAACATGTCATTGCCGTAGTAAGCTTCAGGACCGGTCATCGGCAGCAGTGCGCCAATGGTGAAGACTCCGCCAGCAGGTGCATCCGTTTTTTCTGGGGCGTCCGTCTCATCCGGAGCGTCTGTCTTATCCGGAGCGTCCGTCTCGGCGGGTTTTCCTTCTTTGTCACCACAGGCAAGCAAAAATACGCTTAAAGCCAGTATAAGGGTGATCAATAGGAACCACTTTTTTTTCATTATAGATT
>DASRVY010000133.1:0-2243 GCA_035654855.1 Bacillota bacterium
TCCTTTTTTTGAAGTGAACAAGGCGCTTATATCTCGGTCCACAGTCTTCCAATTGTACCATTTGACACAAAATGACATTCTTGCCTTGCTAAAAAGAGCCTTGACTGATCCTGACCGCGGTTTCGGATTTATGAAAATTGATATCACGGATGAGGCTTTAGAATTTGCCGCGGCTCTGGCCAATGGAGATGCCCGAGTGGCGCTGAATGCTTTAGAGCTGGCGGTGCTGACCACGGAAGTAAAAGACGACATAATTGAAATCAATTTAGAGATTATGCAGGACTGCATGCAAAGAAGAGCGCCGCAGTACGATAAGTCGGGGGAAGGGCATTATGACACGATAAGCGCCTTCATCAAATCCATGCGCGGCAGTGACCCCGACGCAGCTTTGCACTATCTTGCCAGAGCTATAGAGGCAGGGGAAGACAGTGGTTTTCTGGCTAGACGGATGGTGATTTGTGCCGCAGAGGATGTCGGTATGGCGAACCCGCAAATGCTGTCGATAGCGATGTCCGGCTATCAGGCGGTTGAGGCTGTGGGCATGCCGGAGGCGAGGATTATTCTGGCACAAATTGCGGTCGCCATAGCCACAAGTCCCAAATCTAACAGTGCGTATACCGGTATAGAAAAGGCTTTGCAAGATATCAGGGAAGGAAATGTCCCTGAGATTCCATATCACCTGCTAAATGCGCCGGTGAAGGGTATGACAGAGCTGGGTTACAGTATCGGCTATCAGTATGATCATGACTACCCTCAGAGCATATCCTATCAACGTTTTTTGCCGGACATTTATGCTGAAGGCAGATATTATAATCCAACAAATAACGGCTATGAGGAAAAGGTAAAATCTTGGCTGACGGAAGTGCGAAAACTGCGGGAACAAGGCCGAAAAAATGAAATAAATATGAGAGATGGCAAGTAACTTTAGTTACTTGATCTTAGACATAATAGGCGTATTGTTTTATGGGAATCAAAATTTACAGTTTTTATATAGCATCCGGGAGGACTTTTGATGGAAAAGAAACGCATATATTTTGACCATGCCGCTACTACGGGAGTCAGGCCTGAAGTTATTTCGGCCATGCTGCCTATCTTTGAGAGCGTGTATGGCAATCCTTCCTCTTTTTACAATGAAGGTAATGAAGCCCATAGCTATATTGAGCAGTCGCGGGAGAAAGTTGCTGAATTGTTGAATGTCTCGCCCAGAGAGATATTTTTTACTTCTTGCGGTACGGAATCTGATAACTGGGCAATCAAAGGGACGGCCTTCTCCAAACATAAAAAAGGTAAGCACTTGATTACCAGCAAGATTGAGCACCATGCGGTGCTGCACAGCATGCAGGCTTTGGAGAAGCTCGGATACGAGGTTACTTATCTTGACGTAGATGGCTACGGCTTAGTAGATCCCGAAGATGTAAAAAAGGCGATTCGTCCGGATACCATTCTAGTGTCCATCATGATGGCGAATAATGAAATAGGAACTATCCAGCCGATTGCTGAAATCGCTGAGATTTGCCATGCCAAAGGTGTGCTGTTTCATACTGACGCCGTGCAGGCTTTAGGAGCTATTCCGGTTTTTCCACGCGCTCTGGGTGCGGATATGATGGCCTTTTCGGGACATAAGTTTTATGCGCCTAAGGGCATCGGCATCATGTATATAAAGCAAGGTGTGAGGATAGCTAACTTCATGGATGGCGGCGCGCAAGAGCGGCGCAAGAGGGCAGGGACTGAGAATACAGCTTATATCGTAGGTGTTGCTAAAGCATTGGAATTGGCCCTTGCCGATATGCCGGAGGAGTCTAAGAGACAAATCGCTTTGCGTGACGATCTGATTAGTCAGCTCCAGAGCACCATTCCTTATGCAAAACTAAATGGACATCCCAATAAGCGGCTGCCCAATAATGTTAATCTGTCCTTTGAGTTTATCGAAGGGGAGTCTATTCTCTTATGGCTTAATCAGTTTGGATATCAGGCATCCAGCGGCTCCGCCTGCACATCCGGATCTCTGGACCCGTCGCATGTGCTGCTGGCGATAGGCCTCGTTCACGAAGTCGCGCATGGCTCGCTGCGCCTCTCATTGGGCAGAGAAAACACCAAGGAAGATATAGATCAGATTGCCGGGGACTTGCCGGGAATTGTTGAGGATCTCCGTCTCATGTCCCCCTTATATGCGGACTTTAAACGCGGCAAAATTAGGAATATAATACCTGAGGAAGGTACTGATATATTGAAAGGGGCTCTTA
>DASRVY010000134.1:0-3102 GCA_035654855.1 Bacillota bacterium
CATGGCTGTCTGAAGGCGGCAATGACTTCAGTTCGGTGTCTCTCATCGGCAGGGGATAAGACAGCCGTCAAGTCTGCATAGATAAGCCTGTCCGGTTTGTTTTATTTCGGTTTAATCTGATCCGGTCTGGTCTGCTTTGGCCGGGTCGGGTAATATATTAGACAGCTGTTAGCTTCAACAATGATTTGACAGCCTAATGGCAGAATATTCTTCAGGAGGTATTCTTGCAGGTGAAGGAGATGTCTTAATGCGGTTTGATCCGCTGAGACCTGGTCTTGACAAGGGCAGCCTGATTTAGCTGCAAGAAAAAAATATGACAATTAAACTTCAATCTTGGAATGTGAATGGCTTGAGAGCCGTAATCGGCAAGAATTTTCCCGAATATCTCAGCAGCAATACTTCAGACTTTATTTGCCTGCAGGAAATCAAAACTCACCCTAAACAGGTTGATTTTGATTTTTCACCCTATACTGCTTATTGGCACAGTGCGGAGCGCAAGGGCTATTCCGGCACGCTGACACTGGTTAAGGATAAACCGCTTTCTGTGTCGCGCGAGCTGGGCGCCGATGAGTTTGACAAGGAGGGGCGGGTTTTGACTCTGGAATACCCGGATTTTTATCTGGTTAACGTTTACTCTCCCAATTCAAAAAGAGAGCTTCTTCGTCTCGATGAGCGCATGTATTATGAAGATCTGTTTCGCGAGTATTTGTCATCACTCAAAGAAGAAAAGAGCGTTGTAGTCTGTGGCGATCTCAATGTCGCTCACAAGGAGATTGATCTTAAAAACCCGGCAAGCAATCGCAGAAACGCCGGCTTTACAGATGAAGAGAGAGAGAAATTCGGCCAGCTGTTGGACAGCGGCTTTATAGATTCATTCCGATATTTTTATCCCGACCAAGAGGACGCCTACACATGGTGGAGTTATATCACCAGGGCAAGAGAGAGAAACGCCGGCTGGAGGATCGATTACTTTCTGGTTTCCGACTGCCTGAAGGATAATCTGGCTTCTGCCGCGATTCACGATGATGTCATGGGAAGTGATCATTGTCCGGTCGAACTCGAGCTTAATGTCTGATTCGGATAATGGGTAATCGGCTTTACGGTTTATTGGTGACAATATTACTTTGAATATATTGCATTAGAATAAACTCGCTGTGAAAATTGACTCCAAAACCGACTCCGGCTTTTCTTAAACAGACATATGCTGTCAAAATCAAAACCCCCGCGATATAGTATTCGCAGGGGTTTTCTTCTGGCGCGCCAGCCAGAACTTGAATCCGGAACCTTCTGATCCGTAGTCAGACGCTCTATCCAATTGAGCTACTGGCGCATGTGCCAAATTATAGTATACTCACAGACCGATTTTGTCAAATTGACGCTTGCATAAGTTGAAGAAAAAGCTGCCATCAAGTTATTAATTGACGACAGCTTAATTTCTAAATGGCAGGCGTAGTTTGTATGCGCCTTCGTTTTATCAATGCTGGATAATAATCATAATTAGCCGTATCATTGATATACTGTTTGTCAGTCCGAGGTGCACTTGTCTTAAATTAAGCCGCGGTGCGCATCTTAAGACATTGCATACTTCCGCACACATATAAAATGTCACAAAATTGGAGTTTCAATGAGTAAGAACAAAAGCTTAACTATTTCATACGGTAAGAAATTAGTGATGGAGATGCTGGGGTTTTTCCTGTTTGCTCTGGGCTCGGTCTTGTATTTGTATTCTGATTTGGGACTGAATCCCTGGGGAATTTTACACCAAGGTATCTCATTTCAAACGCCTTTAACAATTGGCCAGGCTACCCAGATTGTGGGGCTCTTGTTCTTAGCAGTCAGCTCATTATTTAAGGTAATTCCCGGCATCGCTACAATTTTGAATATGATTTTCATCGGTCTCTTTACAGACGTGATCATAAATTTTCAAATAATCAGCACACCTGATTCAGTCGTTCTAAAATACTTGATGATGCTGGCAGGGACTGTCATATGTGCTTACGGTATGTATTTTTACTTAAGTCAGCATTTGGGTGCCGGCCCCAGAGACGGTGTCATGCTGCTGTTACAGAGAACAACAAAACTTGATGTGGGAGTTGTCAGAGTCGGCATGGAAGTGCTGGCAATTATTGTCGGTTATTTAATGGGGGGACAGTTTGGCATTGGTACTATTTTATCTGCGCTTTTGTTAGGCCCAATCGTCAGCCTGGTTTTTAAAATACACAAATATGATGCGGGCAAGCCTCACGAGAACTTGATTGACACATTCCGCAAGATTTTTGCCAAAAACAAGACTGCTCCCTCTCCGGACATAAGCGCTTCTGAAGATTAGCCGGAATTAAACTTTCCGTCAGTAAAGAGTACTTAATGTTTGCGGGGGTGCAAGTCTTGTGTTAATATTAGCGGTGCACCAAAACGAACAGCCCGCCGGAGGTTAGGATAATGAACACTTTGACCATTATAATTGCAGTCTTTGACGTAGTCGCATGTATCGCCTTGATTGCTTTGGTTATTTTGCAGGAAGGCGATTCCAAAGGTTTGGGAGCCATCAGTGGTGGTTCTGACACCTTTTACGGCAAGGCCAAGGGCCGCACCAAGGAAGCCATGCTCAAGAAACTGACTACTGTGACTGCGATTTTATTTGCTGTTTTAACAGTTGTCCTCTATCTGCTCGCCGGCAGAGGCGCATAATAACTTAAATAAATACAAGAATTTGAGAAGCGCGCAGGCGCTTCTTTTTTCTTTTCATTTATAGAGTTTCTTGATCTGCGGAAAATGTGATCTTCGGCTCAAAGATGACAAATAGATGCTAAATCCGGCGTTTTGACAAATAAATTCAGATTTTTATAACAAAAACTGTCAGAGCAAGAAACGACAATATCATTAATCTGTTAGATAATGATATGGAAGGAAATGTCCTAATTAAAACATTATGAATCATATTATCACAGCGTCTTATGTAGGGATTCTTAACGAAGCCGGTTCCGGAGGAGTCGTTGCGCTTGACCGCCGCGATCCGGAAATCGGCAGCGAAATCTTTGTCAAGAGAGATCACTTTAATGGCGCTCCCTTCGGCATGAAAGTTGTAGTCGAGTACACCTACGA
>DASRVY010000135.1:0-4499 GCA_035654855.1 Bacillota bacterium
ATGTAAACATAAGAAACTTAGCCAAATGTCAACACTTGATTGGCAGGAAATAATCAACACTGCCAGACCAATCAAAAGAAAGTACAAGACAAAAACAATCACCTTAACCCAAACCCAATCTGGCAGGCTGTCAGAAAAAACCCTGAAAAACATAAGAGATGTTATCAGAGGCTTCATCAAATGGTGCAGGAAAGGTGATTTAACTACACTCAATCCAGAACTAACCATACCGCGTGGAAGAGAAAAAGTGACAAAGAATGTCCTGACAACGGAAGAGGCAAATGCTTTAGTCCGGACCAGGATTAGCAACAATTCAATGCTGCACGCATTCCGGCTCCAAATTGCGCTGGGCTTAAGGCCCGGTGAGGTACTTGGACTCAAAATGAGTGACATAGACGGTAAAATGATGCACATACAGCGGTCACTGAATGATAAAGGAGAAATAACCGGAGGCAAGAACTTTAACGCAAACCAGCAGGAGTATTTGTTTCCATTGGCGTACGAGATCGTGCAAGATCAGATTAAGTACAGGAAACAACAAAAGGCCACATCCGACAAAGGCTGGCTGTTTCCGCAGGCGGACGGTTCCATAACCAGTCACGCAATATACCGAAGGAAGCTGACGGGGTATTGCAATGATGTAGGGTGTACTCCAATAACGCCCTACCGTCTTAGACACAGCTTTATCTCTGTTATGGCCGTAAGGGTTGATCTCGATAAAATTAAACTAATTGTCGGCCACTCCGACAGCATGGACACGTTGAGAACATACGACCAAAAATTAGAAGATAATATCCGCCTGGCCGGAACGATTATTGGGGAAGTATGGGACGCGGTTCAGAAAGCCTGATACAAACTATGCTATCAAAGTACGCTAAAATGTACGCTATTTGAAAAAGTGAAAACCCTGTAACATAGTAGTTTCAGGGTTTTTCGTTGGAGCCGAAGGTGAGGATTGAACTCACGACCTATTCATTACGAGTGAATTGCTCTACCACTGAGCCACTTCGGCGAAAGCAAAAATTGCTTTCTAATGATAGCAACCAAGGCTGTGACTGTCAAACGAGGCTACGCTCAATTAGCATCAAGCACCGCGGCGAGAATTTCTGGCTGCGTGCGGAGTATTAGAACTCTATTGCCCCTTGTCCGGCGTATCTGTCCTCTCTTGTGCTGACAGCAATTTGCAGCTGTCAGGCTTGTTCCCGACTCATTTTTTCCTCATCAGAGTTGAGATGACAGTTCTTATATTTCTTGCCGCTGCCACACCAGCAGGGATCGTTTCTTCCGGGCGTGTGGGTTTTCTTCATCGGCTGCTGAGCAAGAGGCTGTGTGGCAGATGCCAATTCAGGCCGGGCTCTGCGAGCCCTCCTGCTCATTGCCGGCGCAGACCCATCTGTAACTTCCGGCCTTGGCGCCAAAGCTGCGTAACCTGAAGAGCCTCTGCCTTCAAGCAGTTCTTTAGGTTCTTTTTTCCTTCTGCTGTCTTCAACCACCAATCGGGCACGCATGATCAGGCGCACAGCGTCTTCTTTGATTGCGTTATTCATGGCCTCAAACATATCAAAGCCTTCTCGCTTATACTCCACAACCGGGTCATGCTGCGCGTAACCTCTCATACCGATGCTGTCACGCAGGTCATCCATGGCATCGATATGTTCCATCCAGTGATTATCCACAGTTTGGAGCAGTATAATGCGCTCAGCCTCCCGTAAAATCTCCGGAGATCCCAGTTCTTTTGCCCGGGATTCCAGATGTTCCAGTGCTTCATCACTAAGCTGCTGATTGAGCTCCTCGCCGTCGATTTCACCATCAGCTGTCAGCAGCTTGCTCAAAGAAGGCAGTTCACCGAACAAATCGCGCAAGCGCGTAAGCAGAGCAGTCTTATTCCAGTTTTTCGTATCCGCTTCACTGGCAATAAAGTCAAGTAAAACCTCACGCATCATCTCAGCAATAATACTGCGATAGTAGTCATGCAGATCTTTACCTTCAAGAACCTCGCGTCGCTGTCTGTAGATAAGATTGCGCTGCTGATTCATGACATCGTCGTATTCAAGGACATTCTTTCGGATAGAGAAGTTTCTGCCTTCCACTCGTCTTTGCGCCGACTCGATAACTTTGCTTAACATTGGATGATCAATCTGCATGTCTTCATCTACACCCAAAGTTTCAAACATGCGCTCCAGACGTTCACCTCCGAACAAGCGCATCAAATCATCTTCCAACGACAAGTAAAATATGCTCTTACCCGGGTCGCCTTGCCTGCCTGCACGTCCGCGCAGCTGATTATCTATGCGTCTGGACTCGTGGCGTTCAGTTCCGACAATATATAAGCCGCCCTTTTCGATGACCGATCTTTTCTCTTCAGCTATTTCTGCCGCATATTGTCTGTTTAGCTCGCTGAAAAGTTGTCTCGCTGCCAGAACGCCCTCATCATCAGTGATATTGTGAGCCGTCGAGGCCTCGATCAATTCTTCTTCGATACCCCGGCGTCTCATCTCCTGTTTTGCTAAAAATTCAGGATTACCGCCCAAGAGAATGTCAGTTCCGCGTCCGGCCATATTGGTGGCGATGGTAACTGCGCCGAGGCGGCCGGCCTGGGCTACAATCTCAGCTTCCTTTTCATGCTGTTTCGCATTCAGGACATTGTGCTTAATTCCTGCCCGTGAGAAAAGGCCGGATATGTATTCAGATTTCTCCACTGAGACTGTTCCTACCAGAACCGGTTGGCCGGTTTCATTGGCTGCTCTGACTTCTTCTAGAAGATTCCGGTATTTGCCGTCCTGAGTTTTATAGACAGCGTCTGCTTGATCTTCCCTGATCATCGGCATATTGGTAGGCACAGTCACAACATCCAAATTATAAATCTGTCTAAACTCGTCTTCTTCTGTCAGAGCAGTACCGGTCATTCCGGACAGCTTGTTATACATGCGGAAATAATTTTGGAATGTGATAGTAGCCAAAGTCTTGTTTTCCTTCTTGATCTTGACCTTTTCTTTAGCCTCAATCGCCTGATGCAAACCGTTGCTATAACGACGGCCGGGCATAAGTCTGCCGGTAAAGTCATCAACAATAATCACTTCATCTTCAGTAACCACATAGTCTTCATCACGATGCATAGTGCCGCGGGCTTTTAGGGCATTATTTATATGGTGGTTTATCTCATAATTTTCCTGATCGGAAAGATTGTCAATCTTAAAATAATCCTCTGCCTTATCCACACCCTTCTGGGTGAGAACTGCAGTTTTAGCTTTTTCGTCGACGATATAATCGGAATCGCCTTCAAGATCGGAAATCTCTTCGACAGTGCGCATTGTCGCCGTTTCCTTGACTCTCTTCTCCTTGAGGCGCCTGACAAAGTCATCTGCTCTGCTATACAGCTCGGATGACTCACTGCCACGCCCTGAGATGATCAAAGGTGTTCTGGCTTCATCGATCAGAATACTGTCAACCTCGTCCACGATAGCAAAATTTAGTTCTCTCTGCACGAGATCCTCTAAACGCAAAACCATATTGTCACGCAGATAATCAAAGCCGAATTCGTTATTGGTACCATAGGTTAAATCAGCAGCGTAAGCCGCCTTCTTGGCAGTTTTATCCAGCCCATGAACAACCAGCCCGACTTCAAGTCCCAAATATCTGAATATCTTGCCCATCCATTCGCTGTCACGGGTTGCCAGATAGTCATTTACTGTGACAATGTGAACACCCTTACCGCTCAGGGCATTGAGATAAATAGGCAAAGTAGCCACTAAAGTCTTACCTTCACCGGTCTTCATCTCAGCTATGCGTCCCTGGTGCAGAATAATACCGCCTTCAATTTGTACAGGGAAATGTCTGAGTCCCAGCACTCTGTCACCGGCTTCGCGCACAGTGGCGAAAGCCTCCGGCAACAGGGAGTTAATATCCTCACCATCGTTTAGCCGCTGACGAAATTTGGCGGTTTTACCCTTTAGGTCATCTTCACTTAAATTTTTATAAGATGCTTCGAGTTCCAAGATCTGCTTGACTGTTCCACGCAGACGTTTTAGCTCCCGTTCTGAATAAGTGCCAAAAATATTATTAAGTAAACCCATATGTTTAAATATCTCCTGACTAAGTCATATAATGATACGTCAGCAGCTAAACTAAGACAAGTTCACGGCTCTGTTTCGGGCTCTTGATATCTCATGCTATTGCCATATTCCCTGATTTCCAACTGAATGTCATAACCGGCACCTGCAGCCAGCCAATAATTCCTTTGGCTCTGATCAAGCCAGCCGGGATAATTCCCCGGGATGACGAGAATCAAGCGCTTCTGCTTGATTTGGTCAGCAGTGACGGAGTATTCTACGCCTTTACTGATGAGACTGGCACCTTGAAAGTTCGCCAGCTCAAGCAAATAACTCTGAAGCTGCTTGTCAGCTCCTTGGGCAGCAGCATAACTGGGAGCTGTCAGATCCATGCTCTTAATCACTGTTGCAGTCGAACCGTCCCAGCTGGCGATAACAGGAAAATTAAAA
>DASRVY010000136.1:0-2810 GCA_035654855.1 Bacillota bacterium
GGTAACTTTTGTAATCAGCTCATCAGCTATCGCAGCAGTTTCTCTTATATACTGCGGATCTTCGGCTGCGGAAAGCTGATACACCATGCTGCCAATCTTTACCTGAATCTTTTTTTCACCGTTGAGCATAAATCTCTCCTCGACAAAGATGCACATAAAAGTATAACAAAATTTTGCTCTAGGCTCTATTTGGATTATTGAAATGAGTATGCTCTCCCTGCAATTATTTGTTGATGCAAATTCAGAAGTTGCTCAGGGCGCAGATCTTCAATTCGAAAATCAGTTTTCAGGCTGTTTTTAAGAATAAAGTCTGACAGTACTTTTTCCAGAACAGGAAAAGTCACAAATTTCCCTTCTTTGCGTAATCTGCCCATAAACTGCTTTCTCCTTTGCTGAAAAACATTGATCAGGAAATCAACGAAGTCAGGCCCTGATTGAATGCCACCGAGCAGCGAATCACTGCCTGAAGTTAAAGCTAGAAGAGAAGAACTTATATCAGGCTGTGGCCAAAAATCTTGAGGTGATAATTTCATAACGGTCTTTATCTCGCCGTACAAAGAAGTCAGTACTGCTAAAGGTCCGAATTGTTTGCTCCCTGGGCTGGCTGTTATTCGCGCAACAGCTTCTCTTTGCACTGTCAGCAGCATCTTTTTTGACATCGGCAGTTCTGCCAAGAGCTTCTGCATGATATCTGTTGTCGCATAATAGGGTAGATTTGCGGCTATTTTGACATCGCGGGCATCTACCCCATGTGCCTCCAACAAAGCCTGCAAATCGATTTTAAGGACGTCTGACCAAATCAGCTCTACGTTATGGTTATGCTCAGTCATATCCAACGATTTATTGCCGGCGTTATCTTCATCGCCCTGATTAGTCTTCCCCACTTTGACATAATCCGGCTTATTAATAAGAGAATAATCATTTTCCCGCCTGATAAAATCGGACAAATAAGACTTCAGCAAGGGCTCCAGTCTCCTGTCCAACTCAACAGCTATTACTCTTTTGGCTCTGCTTGCAAGTTCGCGAGTTAGCTGACCGGTTCCCGCTCCAATCTCCAGTACAGTATCGGCATCTGAAAGCTCCAATTCGTCGGCAATGCTTAAAACCGCCCGCCGGGAGATCAAAAAATTTTGTCCCAGCGCGCGGTTCGGCACGAAATCATATTTGTGTAACAATTCTTCGAAGTCTCGAGCTGCCATGTTAGGGCTTATTATTTACCACTAAAATATATGTTGCCGATTTTAGTGTATGGTGTGCCGAAACTATGATAGTAATTCGATCTAAAATAAAGAATATCCGAGGGTATAGACACGCCATCTCTGCACACCTCGTCCACAATTTCATATTGCAGAGCTTTTGGCGTAGTACTTTTAATGCGATGGGCTACAGTAAAAAGGCTGGGCGCAAAAAGCGTGTCAGTTAGTGAGCCTCCACGTAACTTCCACTGATTGAAAATCACTTCTGTAATCATTTTCTGACAAGCGCGTGATGTCGCCCCACCCTCTAAATACAGCAAAGCTGCAGTATCACGTCTCTCATCCGCAGTGAGTTTGATTTTTATATCTGTTGTCGATTCGGAGGTGTTTCCCGAACCTTCAGTTGGTTTTGATGTAGGAGGTGATGTTTCTTGTATCGGCTTACTCGCAGACAGATAAGATGACATTACATAGCCTGTCCTGCCGTCGTCCAGCTTAACCTTTGACCAACTGCCTTTGCGAGACAACTGGGTTACTTTAGTGCCTTTGGATACAGAAGACATTTTTGAATAACCCGTTCCCGGGCCGGAACGCACATTCAAAGTGGCAGTGGCATAGAGAGTTTTCTTGTCAGTCACAAAGCCATCATCTGCGGGTTTAGACGCAGTCGGAGCGTTGGCAGAATTCTCTGTACCTGCAGGCTTGGAAGTCTTTTCAGGAGTGCCGGCAGACGTACCGTTCGTCTGGGGACGGTTGGCTGTAAGAAATTCATTATTTACGTACCCTTTGAGGCCGTCCGACATCTGAACTTGCGACCAGCTGCCAAGCACAGTTAGCTCGGTAAGCTTAGTTCCGGCGGGGATAGTCAGCATATATGCTCCGTCTGTACCTGGTCTTTCCCGTAGTCTTAGATCGTCGCTGCTGTATCTGGTGCGATTAACAGTGACGCTGTTTGCTGCGGGCGGTTCATCCTTTACCAGTAGTTCAGACAATATATAGCCTTTGCGTCCTTGACTGTCTAAGACATGAGACCAGCTATCATTTTGAGCAGTGACATTGATCTTTTCACCTAAGGGCAAGACATCAATAACTTCACCCTCCTCAGTGCCGGCAGCAGATCTTAGTCTGGTATTCATTGAAGTGTAGCGCACCAGATCACAACTGACCCAATCAGAATCATTTTCAGCAGAAATCCCACTCTGACCATCATATGCCGGCCTAACTCCTTCACCTTCAATGTCAGTAATTATTGAAGGCGACAAGCTCTCGGCATTTTGTCCTTTAAGTTCGGGAGCGGTTAGCTCTGACTTATCTGTTGCGTCATCATCAATGGGAGATTCTTTTCTGCCGGGTAATTCAGCGCTCAACAGCAGCTCTTCATCAGTTGAATCTGACTTAGAGAGCATCTCAAAATTCCCGACAGGGCTCCGTTGCTTTAGACGGTCAGCAATAAACACCGCTGCAACTGCTATACACAGTATTCCCGCAACCGCAAAGAGCAGTTTATCGAATTTGGTTCTTAACATAATCTGTTATTAATATTCCTCTCGCCAGCTCACTGAATAACATATGATTATTCAATGAATTAGTTTATGAGTTTATTAATTTTATCTA
>DASRVY010000137.1:0-7469 GCA_035654855.1 Bacillota bacterium
AATGCTGTCAACAATTCCGGACTCCAGCCCTATACCTCTAATAACGACCCCAATCTCAAAAATCGTTAATCCGGTCTATCGCAGTTTGCGCTCCGTTACGGATTCTATTAAAGGTTGGTTTGACTCTTTGAAAAACAGTGAGAAAATTCGTCAGGAAAATGAGCTCCTCAAACAAGAGAATGCTCGCTTGGCCAATGAGCTTAGCCAAAAGGAAGAAGCTGCCCTTCAGTACGAGGAGCTGAAAGACGCCTTGCAGATCAAAACAAGATATGACAGTTATATAATTAAAGGCGGTTATATTTTGAATGATGGTTTTACCGGCTGGTTTGATCTCTACAGGATAAACCTAGGGCGTGAGGACGGAATAACGGTCATAGCTGAAGACTCATACGCGGTAGTGGACGCCGGATCGCGTCTCTTAGGCCGGATCTATTCCTCTGATATCAATTCTTCGAAGGTCATGCCGCTCATCCATGAAGGCTTTGCCATCAATGCAGTTTCCGGCTCGGGCACTGCAGCGATAAATTGTCGGGTGAGAGGAGATATTGAATTGCGCGAGCAGGGCCTTTGTCTGGCTGACAATATTAGCGGGCAGGCCGTATTACAAGTAGGTGATGAGCTTAGAACAAGCGGGCAGGGAGGTAATCTGCCGGCCGGTCTGCTAATTGGCACAGTAAATGATCTAAGATATTCAAATCAAGGTGATATCATCGCAGCGGTGATCAAACCTGCCGCGCCTGAAGAAAACAGATCAATCGTCTTTGTCCTGATAGGAGAAGAAGAATGAGGGTTTTTTTGGCCCGTATCAGACCGGGACTGGTTTACACTATAGTGATACTGCTCGGCTCATCCCTGCAGTTTAATAGCCAGCTGCTTGAACTGAACGGAATTCTTCCGGATTTTCTTTTAGTTTTTCCTCTGTTGACAGGAATGCGATATGGCCCTCGCGACGGCATGATTATTGGTCTAAGCTGCGGTTTTTTACGTGATTATTTAGCAGGACGTTATTTTGGACTGGGTTTGTTTTTTACCTTTCTTCTGGCATGGGGAAGTGGTTTTTTGCCTGTAATCAGAGGCAGACTGCGCTATGCTCTTTATGCCGCTGTGATTGTTTTTACTACTATCTTCCTGCGCTTTGGCAGAGCAGTCCTTTCTTTTTTTGCACAATATTCAGATATGCATAATTTGAGATTTCTTTGGTTTTTGAAAGAGATGTCACAGGATCTACTCTTGATGATTTTAATGAATTTAACCATTGCGGCCGTCACTGTCGCGCTGCATCTTGTTTTACCTCCTTACCCCCGTGCAAAAAAACCGCGCAGCGGAGTAATGATAAACTTTGAGCCAGGTGGACCGCATGTTTAAGAAGCTAAAAAATATCTTTAACAAAAAAGCAAAAAGCAAAAAAGAAAAAACCAATCCGGTGGTGAAAATATTTTATAATCGCACGGCATTGTTGCTCGCAGTTATAGTGATATTCCTGTTTGCGATTTTGATCAGAACGAGCATTCTTATGCTGGGAGATTCTCATGCTTCAACTGTCAGTCTGACGACCGGCAATGTGACAGAAATTTCTCTGGCTGCACCGAGGGGAGATATCGTAGCGGCTGACGGTACATTGATTGCGACCAGTGAGAAAAGTACCAGCCTGTGGTTAGTTCAGCCGGATTTGTCCACAGCTCAGCTTAATAGTCAGCTTCTGGACATTTCGAATTTGCTGGCGAAGTACGAGATCTCTTCGGAGAGTTCTCTGGGCAAGTACTTTGGCCCGCCGGAAACAGATAATAGCACTGAAACGGAAGAAATCAGCTTTGTCTTTAAGCAAAGCGCAGACAAGATCTCAATATGGCAGCAAGATAAAGATCTGTTCAATATGGTGCTGCCTGAAAACGCCAAGACCAAAAGAGAACAAAGCCGTTTAGTTCAGGAAGATCCGGGTGAGTTTTTTACTTGGCTCTTGTATGATTATTTTGAGATTGAGGACCGTGCTGCAGGCAGCAGCAGACTGTATTCTGACAGAGAAGCGTACCGGATAATGGAACTGCGTTATCTGATTCTGGAAAATAACTGGCTTTGGACGAAAAGGACCCCGATCCGGCTTGCCAAAAATGTTAATGAGATCATTGCTGCGGAGATTGAAGGCCAGAATCAACGTTATTTGGGCGTCTTGTCTACCGCTGAATGGAACAGGGTGTATACTCCTTATGCTTCGCTGATGCCCCACGTCTTAGGATATGTTGGACGTATAAACAGCAATCAGTATGATGTGTTGGCATCTCAAGGCTACAGTTCATCTGATATTATTGGACAAACCGGTGTGGAGTCCAGCGCTGAACGCTATTTGCGCGGGCAGGACGGTTTGCAGACTTTTGATAAATGGACCGGCGAAAACGGTGAGTCCTATTACTATCCGGGAGCTTACAGTGTAGTGCCTACTAGCGGCAACAAAACAATCCTGACAATCAGGCCGGATTTACAGCAGGTGGCGCAGGAAGCTTTGCAAAAAAACATCGAGGATCTGCGTGAAGGTGTTTTATCGGGTACGGAGTATGATGCCCCGGAAGGGGCGGTAGTTGTTTACAATGTCAAGACAGGCGCTATTTTAGCGATGGTAAGTTTGCCTGATTATAATCCGGATGATTTTCTTATGCAGTCTGTTGACTCCGGCGCGGCGGCCAAGGTACAAAGCTATCTGCAGGATGATGAAGGCAAACCTTTGCTGAATCGAGCGATCTCTGAGAACTATGCTCCAGGTTCAACCTTCAAAGTGGTAACCAGTATTGCCGGCCTCGAGACCGGAACTATTACTGCGTCAGACAACAATTACACTTGTTTAGGTTATGAGGAGATTGCGCAAATATGGTGGCGTTGTTTTACTGCGCCTGTTCACGGACATGGCAGCATCCCCTTGACGAAAGCTATCGAGGAGTCCTGCAATTTGTATTTTTTTAAGTTGGGGATTGATACAGGAATTGACAATATCAGTGCCTGGGCAAAGAAACTTGGTTACGGTGAGATAAGTGGGATTGACCTGCCCGGCGAGACTTCGGGAATTAGACCCAGCAGAGAACTCAAGCGTTTATTGCGCACTGATCCGGGAGATAAACAGTGGTTCCCCGCGGATACCGCTCAGACCGCCATTGGACAGTTTGATAACAGTTATACAACACTGCAGATGGTTCGCGGTTTGGCGGGTATTATCAGCGGCACTCTCCAGACGCCTCATGTTACTGCCGATATTATTGCTGAGGATGGCAGTATTGTCCGTGAAGAGCAGATTGTCTCTGAGGACTTGGGCCTCAAGCAGGAACATATCAATCTTATCCGTCAGGGCATGTACGCTTCGACTCAGAAATCAAAGGGCTATACAAGTCAGCTCTTTCGTGATTTTCCGGTGAGAGTAGGAGTTAAAACCGGTACCGCGGAGGAAGGCTACAGGAGCAGCGGTTATAAAATCAATTCGGTTTTTACCTGTTTCGCTCCTCTCGATGATCCGGAAATAGCTATCGCTCACGTTGTCCGTGACGCATCTTATGGTGATTTGTCCGCTGAGATTTCCTATCGCATTTTGTGTGAATATTATGGTATTGAGCCCAAAGAAATTGTATATGACTCGAGTTCCGCGAATTAAGCGCCTTTAACACTGAATTTTCTCAAAATGTGGTTTATCAAATATCAGCAGGCTTTACTTGATAATTATGAGGTTTTTATTGTAGCATTGATTAGGACAGATTTAATATAGTGATTAATCACAGAGTATGGAGCCTCACATGAATATTGTATTGCTTGCTGATAACAGGAAAACAGATTTACTCGCGAATTTTTGCATAGCTTATCGCAAAATTTTGGACAAGCACACTTTGATATCTGCTCTCAATACAGGCAAAATTATTCATGATTCTTCCGGATTGAACGTTACTTCTCTGCCTACAGAAATTCGGGGCACGATTGATCAGCTGGCTTCCCGGGCGTTCTATAATGAAATTGATGCGGTGATTTTTTTGCGCGATCCCGAGCGCATGGACCCAACTCCAAGTTCTCTTTTGAGAGCTTGTGATATCAACACAATTCCCTTTGCCACCAATATGGCCAGCGCAGAGATTCTGGTTCTAGCCATTGACCGGGGAGATCTGGAATGGCGCGAGCTGATTCGCTGAGGGCAATAAATTGTCTCAAGATATTATTCATATTCCCGAACGCATGGCTCATGGCAATTCCTGGCTTTTGCCTGCGCTGGGCGGCTATGTCCTGATAGATCCTGCCGTTCATCCTGATGAAGTGGAGCAAAGCGCTGAAATTATTGCTCTAGTTGCCACGCATGGCCATTTTGATCATATCGGACAGGCTGATACCTGGAGACATGAGCATCCGGGTCTGCCGCTGATGATACATGAAGCAGACGAAGAATTGATCATGGATAGCAATAAGAACGCTTCGATCTTTTTTGGCAGTCCAAGGGGTTTAAATAAACCGGATGTTTTATTCAAAGATCTGGAAGAAATTGATTTGGGTTCAGATCTGTTTTTGCGCGTTTACCATACTCCCGGCCATACAAAGGGTTCCTGCTGCTTTCTCTATCTGCAAAAATTTGCAGGAAACCAGGAGGAGTATCTGGCGTTAATCACGGGCGACACGGTTTTCTCTTCTGATATCGGCCGGATGGATTTGCCCGGCGGGAACGAAATTGAGATGAGATACAGCTTGGCGAGATTGAGGAAGCTGAGAGAAGGTTTGCCACAGAACTTGCCGGTATTGCCGGGTCACGGTCCCGCTGTAAATCTTGAAGACCTCAGGCATAATCATTGGTTCATGACGCTCTGACTTGATCATCGATAATCTAATATGCCGGTTTTATGTCGTAAATGGCAAGCAGTGCCCATTTTTTTGATATTGAACCCCTGAGCTGAAATTATATCTTGTTGATAGAAGTGGTCAGATGACATTTGTTGTCGTCTGATTTTTCTTTTTTTGCTGCCCTGTCCCTCTATCTTGGAAACAGGAGGTCATTATGAGTTTTTCACTGGACGCATCAGTAATCATGCCCCTGGCTCTGTCTTTGCTCTTAAACAGCAGCTCGCTTTGCCTTCCGGAGGCAGTGGCAACTCGAAGCAGCGCAGCCATTGCTGCGCAGGCTGTAGTTCGGGAAATCAATCCGCCGCATCTGTATAATTTAGCCTTGCTCACGGATAAGGAGCGGGCACTGCCTGTGCTGAAATGCTCGCCGCAAAAAATGGTGGAGGCGATCAGCCTCTTTCGTGACGGCAAGTCTATTTTGACTGAACAGGGTAATCAGCCATGAAGAACAGCAGGCAAAGAAGATTTGGACTTATGGAGGCAGGCAGTTTGACTTTGACCTTCTGCTTGCTTTTACCCGTAGTCTTTTCTTTGCTCATCGCACTATATGATTTTGATGTTGAGAGCAGAAAAGACTTGGATCTGACCCGCTGGCTGGCTGCCAATCTGGAAATCAATCTGGCAGCTTACGACCGGCAGCTTTGGCAGGATTTTGGCTTGTTGGCCCTTAATGAAACATCCTTATCTACGGTGCCGGCTTCTCACTTTGATCATGAAACTGAAGTCTTAATACAAGGTGAGAACACGCTTTCTGAACCGGAAATCTTGTTGGAACAAATCCTTCGCCATATGAAAATTCGCTTTCCTGCAGAGATGCTCATTGAGATAACAGACAGGGTCCGGGGCTTAGACACCTTCCCGGCAGAATCTTCCATAGGTGAAATCCTTGCTTCAGACGGAAGCAAGAAAGTCAAAGAATTGCTGCAGGGCGACGAGTCTTCTGAAGACGACGATTGGAAAGAAGAACTGGATGAGTATATCGATACTGAGATCAACTCTCTTTATGATGATATCTCCTCATCTTTGATGCCGGTGCATATCTATGATGAACAGGGAGATATAACAGGGGGCGG
Source organism: Bacillota bacterium (assembly GCA_035654855.1). Lineage (GTDB taxonomy): Bacteria > Bacillota > Clostridia > Saccharofermentanales > DTU023 > UBA1046. The sequence goes on from DASRVY010000137.1 coordinate 5,928, forward strand.
CAAACCCGATTTTTTTGACCCTGACAGCATGTCAAGGCTGGCTGGTGTTGTGGATGAATTGTTGTCGACTCCGGAAAGCACATCGCTGGACAAACTGTATCTGGCTTCTTATGCTCTCGACTATTTCCCCGCCTCTGTTGAGGGACGGATTATTTCAAAAAATATGGTTCCCCGGCGTACCCCTGACGGCAGATCTCACGCGGATTTGCTGCCGCTGAGAGGCGGAGAGGCTGAAGAAATCATTACCGGCATCAAAGGAGACAGTGCTGCCAAAGAAATCCGGGCGATACTGATTCTTGTACGTTCGATTATCCAGCTAATTCACCATTATCAGGATGAGGGTTTGAGGAGCACATACAAAATTACTGCAGGCATAATAGTGGCGGCAGTAGCCTTAATCAGTCTCGGCAGCGTGACAATACCTTTGGAAGCTGTTGAATATCTTCTGCTTGTAGCTGATGCGGTTCTGGATGGCAGGAAGGACGCCATCAAGCTTCAGGAGGGGCATGGTGTTAACTTCTGGCCCGACAAATCAGAGGATGCACTGGTTTTGTACTACCACGACTATCTTCTGCTTTTTTTGCTCATTCAAAATGAAGAGGCCTTGCTCTCACGCCTTGATGCGATCATATCTCGCCATAATCCGGGACCGGGCTGGGTTTGGCTTAGCGCCTCAGTCAACCGCGAGGACAAATCAGTATTCTTTGATGGCGGGTATATGGATCGCTGCTACAAGTACGCGGCGGAGGAGGCAAAATGACAGCTGGTGAGAAAAAGCGTCAAAGCGGCATGGCGACTCTCGAAGCAGCTGTCATTTTGCCCCTGACCCTGACTTTGGTCTTTTTCATGCTTTCAGCAATCCGTCTAGTAAGGGAAGACAGTTTGATCCGTTACGCCATTGACCAGACCTGCGAGGAGGCAGCTTTGCTGCTGCCTGCAGCCGAAGCTTTGCTCGATTCGTCTGATTTTGAAGCGGCAGAACTGAATGATTTCATTGCAAAGCTTCTGCCCGTCGAGGGAGCAAGGGAGATAATTGTTGGCATGGCGGCAGATGTGGGCTCTTCTTTGGCTTTCTCACATCTGATTAACAGCCGAATAGACTACTGGCTGGATGAAGCCAGAGCCGGATTAGGTCTGGATCATATAAGTCATGGAAGACAGATATTTCTTAACTGGGATACCGGCGATAATATGATAGTGCTTAACGTTAAATACAATCAAAACACTCTGCTAAGCAGCGTGCAAAAGCATGCCAAAGCTGTGATCCCTCTTTGGACGTCAGGGTTTTCGTGCGTCAACGGCAGCTCAGATGATCAGGGGGATACCGGTCAAAGGGATATCTGGAGTGAAGGAAACTTTCAGCGAGGACAGGAATTCCGCGAGATGTTTGGCGGCAATCTCCCTTTTAATTTTCCTGTTATCGCCAGCTGGGACGGTTCGACTGCAACAGTGATTAAGAGCATGGATCTGACAGCTCCCAGTTATGCTGCTGCCCAAGGAGCTGACAAGCAGCTTCAGAGTTATTTGCTTGAGCTGGCGAAC
>DASRVY010000138.1:0-16176 GCA_035654855.1 Bacillota bacterium
TATAACTGCGGGGGGCGACATAGACTTCACAGCCAATAATTGGCTTCAGCCCTTCCTTTTTCATGGCGCGATAAAAATCGATTACGCCATACATAGCTCCATGATCGGTGCAGGCACAAGCGGTCATGCCCAGCTCTTTCAACCGTTTTGGCAGCTCAGATAATCTGATTGCCCCGTCCAAAAGGCTGTATTCAGTATGTAGATGAAGATGAACGAATGACATGCTCCCCCCCGGCTTAGTCTAACAGGCTGTTTATATAAGCCAGTGTCTTTTGTTTTACATCTGCCAGTCTTTGCTCAGAGACGTCCTTGTCTTCGTCATAAATACCGTAATATACTTTAATTTTTGGTTCCGTGCCTGAAGGTCTGACACACATCCAGTCCATACCGGACGGCCCCTCCAGCTCGTACATAAGGACGTTGCTGCCCTTAAGGGGAGCCTTAGTCTTCGTTTTGCTCTGAAGATCGAGACCTGTTCCGGAATCATAATCCAGAACTTCTCTTACTGCGGCGCCGGGTATACCTTTAGCTTTATCTCGCCGCAAGGTATCCATAGCTGCGGAGATTTTCTCCTGACCTGCTTTGCCTTCACGATAGATAGAGACAGTAGCCTCGGCCTGATTGCCGTAACGCTCATAAAGAGAGTCAAGCCTGTCACTTAGAGTCTGTCCTTCGACGGCGGCTGCGGCAGTCATTTCCGCCAGAAGCATGCAGGCGACGACAGCATCTTTGTCTCTAACCTTATCGCCTGCCAGATAGCCAAAGCTTTCTTCAAAACCAAACTGGAATTCAGCCAGCCCGGTATCGGCATACTCTGCTATTATCTCTGCTATGTATTTAAAGCCCGTAAAAGTCACATGCAAATCCACTCCATAATGCTCTGCGATAGTGCGGGTCAGCCTGGATGAGACGACTGTGGTCACACAAAAAGCATTTTTAGGCAAAGTGCCCGCGGCAGCCTTGGCGCCCAGAATATAATCCATGAGTAAGAGACCGATCTCATTGCCGGTCAAGATTTTATATTCGCCGTCCTTTTGACGTACAACCACGCCTGTGCGGTCAGCGTCAGGATCCGTAGCTAAAACCAGGCTGGCCTCAATAGAGCGAGCCAGATTAATTGCCATCTGCATAGCCTCCGGCAATTCGGGGTTCGGCAGCTCTACAGTAGGGAAATTGCCGTCAGGCAACTCTTGCTCCGGCACAATGCTCACATTGCTAAAACCCAGTTTTTCCAACTGACGGCGCACAGGCTTATTACCTGAGCCATGCAGAGGTGTGTACACTATCGGGAGATGTTTGAATTTTTTTGCTGCGCCGCGATCAAGAGACAAGGTCATGAGATAGTCACTGTAAGCCTGATCGATATCGTCACCCATCCAGTTAAAAAGCTCAGACTTGGCGGCCTCTTCAAACTCAAGCGCGTCTGTCACTGCTGCCGGCAGATCTGAAATGTCCGTCATTACCGCAGCAACCGCATCCGCTTCCTCAGGCGGAAGCTGCCCGCCGTCTGCGCCATACACTTTAAATCCGTTATAAATCGCAGGATTATGACTGGCAGTGATCATGATGCCTCCGGCGCAGCCAAAGTGTCTGATCGCAAATGACAGGATCGGTACAGGTCTCAGTTCTGTAGAAAAATATATTTTGACGCCATGTTTGACGAAGATGCCGGCAGCCAGCTCAGCAAACTCACGGGAAAAATTCCTGCAGTCATAGGAGATCACGATCCCCTTCGCTTTGCCTTCTTGCTGAGCTGATATCTCGCGGGCGTAAGCTGTAGCCGCGCGTCCGACCGTGTAGAAATTCATCCGGTTTGTACCTGTCCCCAAAATCCCTCTCAGGCCGGCAGTACCAAATTTCAGGTCCTGATAAAATCTCTCTTCAATTTCTTCTTTATTGTCTTGTATGGCAAGGAGCTCTTTACGTGTTTCCGGTGAAAACCGGGGATCATCAAGCCATGATAGATATACTTTTTCTGCGTGTGTCATTGTCGTGCCTCCCCCGTTCGGTATTTATTTATGTTTACGTCTTAACTTCGGTTAAATCCTAATCAATTAGATTATATCATTCAGACCGAAAATCTCTCAGCAGGCAAAACCTGACGCGCTATGCCTTAGTCTGCCAGCCTTGCCATCCCTCGCATTGCTGACCGCAGATCAATCAGGCCGCCATTGCCCTGGACAGCGTGCCCCTGAAAGCATCTCAGCCAAGCGAGCATCGCCTGCGTCCTGCGCAGTTGACTTCGTGCCGGTCAAACGACAGAGATCAGCCCAATCTCTGAGAGCGTCGCTCCGATAATTCTCCCCTCACCAGGATAAGGACATCGCGGATCTCCGCAGCCTCTTCAAAAGCCAGTTGTTTTGAAGCCGCCTTCATATCCCTGTCCAGTCTGGCCGCCATTTTCTCCAGCTGAGTGATGCTAAGAGCAGACAGCCTCAAATTCGCTATGTCTTCGCCGTCAACAAATATTCCTTCCGCTTTGTCAATCACGCCGTCATCCAACATTTCTGTCATAGTATCTATCAATTGGTGAACTTCCTTTTTGATGGTTCGGGGAGTAATATTATGCTCTTTATTGAATTTGTCTTGAATCTGACGGCGTCGGTTTGTTTCTTCTATCGCCTGCTGCATTGATTTAGTAATTTCATCGGCATACAAGATCACGCGGCCGCGCACATTGCGTGCCGCCCTGCCGATAATTTGAACCAGAGAGGTCGTCGAGCGCAGAAAGCCTTCTTTATCCGCATCTAAAATAGCAATCAGCGAAACCTCGGGGAGATCGAGCCCCTCACGCAAAAGATTTATCCCCACCAGAACATCATATTTGCCTTCTCTCAGTTCCTTCAAAATCTTGAGTCTTTCCACAGTGACAATATCCGAATGCAGATAAGCGACATTAATACCCTCTTCGCGTAAAAAGTCACTCAGATCCTCCGCCATGCGCTTCGTCAGGGTAAGGATCAATGTCCGCTCCTTGCGCTCAGTGTTGGCCTTTATCTCGGTCAGAAGATCATCAATCTGTGACTCAACCGGCCTGATAAAAACTTCCGGATCCAAAAGTCCTGTCGGACGGATAACCTGCTCTACCACTTGAGAGGCATGCTCTGCCTCATATTTTGAAGGTGTTGCGGAGACAAAGACCGCCTGCCCCATCCTCTCTTCAAACTCAGCGAAATTCAGCGGTCTGTTATCGAAAGCTGAAGGCAGTCTGAAGCCATAATCAACCAACGATTCTTTGCGCGAGCGGTCGCCGTTATACATCGCTCCTATCTGCGGTATCGTTACATGCGATTCGTCAATGAACAACAGATAATCATCGGGGAAAAAATCAATCAGCGTATAGGGCGGCTCGCCGGGCGCCCTCTCTGTCATATGGCGGGAATAATTCTCTATCCCCTTGCAAAACCCGGTCTCCCTCAGCATCTCCAAGTCATAGAGGGTGCGCTGTTCCAGTCGATAAGCTTCCAGCAATTTACCCTCAGCGCGCAGCTCAGCCAATCTCTCGACCAGTTCTTCACCAATAGTGTGGATCGCTTTCTCCATACGCTTGGCAGTCGTAGCATAATGCGTAGCCGGGAAGATTGACGCATAAGTTCTGGCAGTGAGGCTGCGGCCGGTGATGGCGTCAATTTCACGAATTTCCTCGATTTCATCGCCAAAGAAGCTGACGCGAGTAATGACATCAGCCGAGGCGGAAGGAAAAATATCTAAAATATCTCCGCGGACACGAAATGTTCCGCGCTTGATTTCATAGTCATTGCGCAGATATTGAATAGCAACCAGTTCCTCAATCACCTTATCCCGATCCTTGTGCATCCCGGGTCTGAGATTGACCATCAAGTGCTGATAATCCGCAGGGTCACCTATTCCATATATGCATGAGACGGAGGCGACAACGATGACGTCCCGGCGCTCCATCAAAGACGAAGTCGCAGAATGGCGCAAGAGATCAATTTCGTCGTTAATCGCAGAATCTTTCTCAATATAAATATCTCGGGAAGGTATATAGGCTTCCGGCTGGTAATAATCGTAATAGCTGACAAAATACTCGACCGCATTCTCCGGAAACAAAGCCATAAATTCAGCACAAAGCTGCCCGGCCAGAGTTTTATTATGAGCGATTACAAGAGCAGGCCTCTGCGTCTCTTCAATCACACTGGCCATGGTGAATGTCTTGCCGGAGCCGGTGACTCCCAGCAGAGTCTGAGCATCGTAACCTCGCTCCAAGCCGGAGATAAGACCTCGAATCGCCTCAGGCTGATCGCCCTGAGGGACCATATCCGTATGCAGTTTAAAAGGATTTTTATATTTTGTCTCGGGCAATGAAACCCGTCTTTTTTTCATGTGAAGATATCCTCGTCAATAATTGGATTATTTTGTCGAAGTGTTGTCGCTCATTAATAATACTGCCGGCGATACTTGCAGCGATAGTATTGTCTCAATTTGTAACCAACAGCCATTTTGCAAACAAGCCGGTTTGCATCAGGATCAGGCGTCCAATTCGGGCATCAGCTTTAATTCAGTCAGTTTTCTGCGCGCAGCTCCCACGTCTTCCCAGAGGTCATTCTTGCGGCGGGGATCTCTCAAAATATAGGCGGGATGAAAAGTCGGCATAATCCAGAAACCTGACTTCTCTATCCATTTTCCTCTCACCTTGGTGATGCCGGAATTATCGTGAGTAAAATATTTATAAGCTGTCGCTCCCATCAGCAGTATCACGCGCGGCTTGACCAGATTGAACTGTTTGGTAAGCAGAGGGCGGCACTTCTCTGCTTCCTCCGGCTTGGGCGCTCTGTTTCCCGGCGGACGGCATTTAACAATATTACAGATATGAAAATTCTCTTCCCTGATATCCCAGGCCAAAAGAAGCCGGTCCAGAACTTGCCCTGACTTGCCCACAAAAGGCGTGCCCTGCAAATCCTCTTCGGCACCCGGACCTTCGCCGATAATCATCAGGGGCGCCCTGACATTGCCGCGCCAGACTACGACATTATTTCTCTCCCTTGCCAGCTCACAGTTTTTACAGCTCTGGCATTGAGCGACAAATTTTTGAAACAAGATTTCCTCAGCCTCAATCTGCCGAGTTGGCGACAGCACTTCAGCCTCAGGCGGCTCTGCGGGTAAGGTCTCTTGCGGCTCGTGATGCTGCGGCGGCTGCTTAGCGCCTTCGACGCCAATATCTAAATCCGCTCTCAATCCTTCTGCCATTTAAGCTCTTCTTTATTCTCGTCAAATTTCTTGCGTTTGGCCTTGATTGTTTCGATGTCAACTGCATAAACTTTGGTTGTCGCGTAAGCGGTATCTAAAGCCAGTTCAAAGAAGTCCATCATGTCAGGGACATATTTTTCGCAGATAGCCTCCAGCGCGAGCGAATACTCAGTATCTTTGCCCTCCAGGACTTCCACAATTCTTATTCTTCCCGTGATAATGGCTGAAGAGTACTCTGTAGTAAAGACTTTGCCGGTGATAAAGCTTGCGCCTTTCCCGCTCGCGAGAAATTCTCTTGCCTCCTCCGGCGTGTAAAGCCCGGGTACGGCGGCCTCAGCTACAAACACAATCCTGACCTGCGCACCTTCCGGAAGCAGATCAATTTTTGTCCCTGCTTTGGCGGAATGAAAATACAAAGTCTGTCCCCGGCGCACCAAAGACAGCGGCACTGCGTAAGGAGGCTCGCCCTCCGGACCCGCTGCTGTCAATACACCATATTCAGCCCGGTCAATTACCTGCAATCCGAAATCCTCGGACATTTCTCGATCTTTACGACGCATAAGTTTCTCCTGTCTGCTCAATCAATGAATAATGTTAATTTACGAAATAATGTCGCCGTCCTTGACTTCAAACTCCGGCACCAACAGTACAATACCCTGCTCAGATTCTGAACCGAGGATACGCACTTCACTTTTAACTGAGCCGATATAGATAGGAATTAGATTGACGCAGCCGATAACTTGTTTGCCGATCAAATCTTCCTCCTTGTAAACATCCGTAATCTGGGCGGAAGACTTCTTCACGCCAATCTCCGGGCCGAAGTCTATCTCCAGAACATAGGCCGGGTTTTTGGATCTTTTGTTGGGTTTGGCGCTCTTAATAGTACCTATCCGGACGTCAACCTTTTCAAATTCCTCCATATTGATCATCATTGCTTAATTTTCCTCCCTTTCATCTTTTTATATCTTTGCGTTTTTTGCAGCGCTGAATCTATTCATATCATTGTACCTATTTCATCGAACTCAATCGAACTTAAATGAAGATAGATAATTATTTCTCCGGCGGCTCATCTGTCCGAGCCTGATCCTGATCCTGAGCCTGAGCCCGGCCCTGATCCTGAGCCTGGTCCTGATCTTGAGCCTGGGCCTGGGCTTTGGCCTTGGCTAAATCTAATAGATCCAATGCCGACTGTCTTGTTATGAAGCTTATTAGCCCCAGGCGCAGGGTCTGTAAGGCTAATTCCTTTGTATCGCCAGAGTCCTTGGGCAAAACTTCCATCATATCTTCTTTTTCGCTGTCAAGGATTTCGGACATCATCTCATAGCGCCACTTTGGATCACCCTCTGCTTCCAAAAGTTTAAGCAATTCTCCTATATCCAGGATGGGCAATACTTCCTTTAAATATACAAGCATTGTCAGGTCAACCAGATGATCTCTGGTATATCGTTTTCCTTGCGCTCTGGGCAATACTCCTTGTTTAGTGTAGTTATTTATCATGGAGGGGGTCAGAGAGGGTCTGTGGGTTTCAACTTCAGTCTGCTGAGCCATCAGGGTAATAACCTGATCCATATAGAGATCAATAGTGGGCAGCAGCTTAAAGGGTATCAGCTTCCGTTCCTCCAGATTCTTGCGCAGATCCTCCAGAGTCAGCTGCTTTTTTTGCATGTCCTTTTCTACCTGCTTTTCCTTTTCGATATTGCTGTCCTTCTTGCCCATATAATTTCTTCCCTCGCCTCCGCTATTAGCTGTCTTTCATTATTCCTCATATACAGGTTAAAAACAAATATGTCATTTCCACAAATAGTAACATTTTTATCTTGACATTACTATAATTGGATTATATGGTATTCATAACCATATAAAATAATTATTGATAGCTGGGAGAAAAATTGAAATGACAGCACCGCTGACACAAAACAAAACAAAATCTAATGAGGAGCCCTTTCTGATTCTGGGCGATTCAATCTCCAAGGGAGTCGTACTGGATCCTGATAATAAACGTTACCGTCAGATTAAAGATAGCTTCGCCGGTAAACTGAGCAAAGATCCCCGCCTCTCAGTTCTGAACTTATCTGTCTTCGGAGCGACAACAACAAAAGGACTAAATCAGATAAAGCGTTACAGCGATGATCTGACCGGCGGCGGTATCGCTCTGCTTCAATTTGGCGGCAATGACTGCGATTTTGATTGGGCGGCAATCAGCAAGGCTCCTGAAAAGGAACATCTGCCGCAAGTTTCGCTAGAAGATTTTATCCGCCAATACGAGCAATTGATAGACATCCTGCAGCAGCGCGGCTATCGTCCGGTTCTGATGAACCTCCCTCCTTTGGTCCATGAACGTTATTTTGCCACGCTGATACACGGACTGGATAACAAGGCGGTACTCGAATGGCTGGGAGGCACGACTGAAACTATCTATTGGTGGCACGAATCATACAATGACGCTGTAGAAGAAATGGCCGCCAGAAGAGGGCTTCCTTTGGTTGATATCCGGAGTGTTTTCCTGCAGCAGCCTAACGTTTGCGACTTTATGTGTGAGGACGGAATACATCCTAACAGCAAGGGGCATCAGCTGATTTCAGATGTACTGGAATCATATGAAATTACTCAAAAGAGTTCTATATCTTAATTGTTTAGCGCCTTCACCTCTCCATCAATAATTGACAGCTGCAAAAGTGTAATGCTAGAATGCTTTTGCTGTGTTTACAGCTGCTAGGGATGAGCAGTACAGTTTGAGCTGAATTGGAGAGTTGTCCGAGCTGGCCGAAGGAGCACGACTGGAAATCGTGTATACCCCAGAAGGGTATCAAGAGTTCAAATCTCTTACTCTCCGCCATATAAGAACGCCGGTTTTGATACGGTGAGTATCAAGATTGGCGTTTTTGTTTTATGCTTGAGATATGACAAGCGGCAAAATAAAATGTACGAATACCGGATTTGGTTTGCGGCTTTGAGCAGATGGCGACAAATCTTGATGCCACGGACTTAGAACATTTTGGTCCTGATGCCGCAAGCTTTTGACAGCTAATTTATGACTAACTGAATCAGAAAGGGGCTAAAGCATGGAGGAGAAATTTTACAAAAAGATTTACAGTCACGGTGACTTTTATAAAGCTCTTGTGCTTGTCGTTAGAAGCAGTAAATACTTCAGATTAAATCGCAAGAAAAAACTTATATCCCCTCACTTTAAAGAGAGAATTATGTTAGCAGTTACCGAAGTTAACGGTTGTGAAGCATGCTCATACGCCCATACAAAATTCGCTTTAGAGGAAGGGATGACTATAGAAGAAATCAGTGCTATCTTAAGCGGCGATACAGAAACTATCCCGGAAAACGAAGCTGTCGGCATATTCTTCGCGCAGCATTATACAGACAATAGCGGAAAGGTTTCACAAGAATCCTGGCAAAGGCTGATCGACGAATACGACGAAGAAAGCGCCATGGTTATTTTAGCCATCATTCGAATGATGAATGTAGGTAATATGTACGGTATGGCATATAGCGCTCTTAGAGATCGTTTTAAGGGAAAGCCTTCCGGAAAGACAAGCATATTTTATGAAATTTCCATTATGCTGTCGATTTTCTTATATCTGCCGGCGGCAATAATTCACGCCATCTTTGACAATATCAGAAGGAAAACAATTTACCCCTTTTAAAAGCATAGACTTGTGTACCCTCGCTGACGATTTTTCAGCAACAGACGTAAAAAAAGGTCCCGGTTCAAATAATCCGGGACCTCTTTCTTTACTTCGATTGTAACAATACTTATTTGGCTTATTTGATATTTTCGATAGTTATGATATCAAAAACAAGGTCAGTCGGCTCATTTATTTCTGCGCCGGACTCGTCTGTATCTTTTGGAATTTCAATACTGCCGGCTACCAGCTCTGCATAGACTGCATCATACTGTGCCTGAGTAAAGTTCTCAAAGCGGGCATTTTCCATAGAGATCATGGTATAGCCTTCAGTAGCGTCGAGCACTACAGATGTGCCGCCCTCCCAGGTCCCGTCATAGATACTGGCGATAGCGTCATTGACAGATTTTTTCAGGTTCTTCATGGCTGATGTGATTACAGTATCTGATTCAGCATACTGGTCAACGTCAACACCGATTACTTTGGCGTCAGCTTTCTCCGCGGCCTTCATGACTGAGGTGCCGACTGCGCCGCCGCAGGCGAAGATTACTTCCGTGCCTTCCTGGAACCAGGAGGCTGCCATTGATTCATTCTCAGGACTGGCGTCAAAGTTGCCTACATAGGTGTACTTAATATTGACATCCCCGGCTGCGAGACCCAGTTCTTTTGCCGCGTCCTCTGCACCCTGCAGATAGCCGTAGCCAAAGCGGACAACCGCCGGTACCGCCATGCCGCCCATGAAGCCGAGATCACGATAGCCTTCGTGGACTGCCGCATAACCGGCCAGATAGCCTGATTCTTCTTCAGCATAAAGTATGCCGATTGCGTTATCCGAAATTGCAGGGACATAATCGCCTGCATGCGGATAGCCGTCAAGCAAGATGAAATTTACATCCGGGAACTGGTCCTGGACTGTATAAATCGGAGTTTCAAACAGGAAGCCCGGAGTCACGACAACTTTAGCTCCGCCTTCAATTGCAAGATTGATGGAGTTAATATAAGCTGCGTCAGACGCTTCTGTCGGCTGAAAATACCTAAAGGTTTTGTCGTTGTCCAGAGCGTATTGTACAACACCTTCCCAGGCGCCCTGGTTAAACGATTTGTCATCAATGGTGCCAACGTCAGTAATCAGGGCAATCTCGGCATTTCCACTTGCATCCAGTTTGCCTTCTTTGTGCAGATCATCAGTTTCCGGTGCTTCGGTTTCTTCCGGTGCATCAGTTTCTTCCGGCGCATCTGTTTCTTCAGGTGCATCAGTTTCTTCCGGTGCATCAGTCTCTTCCGGCACGTCAGTTTCTTCCGGCACTTTAGACGGATCTGTTTTTGAGTCGCCGCAGGCTGCGACGACACCAACAACCATCACCAGTGCCAGCAAAAGAGCAAAAATTCTTTTTTTATTCATTTCTACCTCCTAAGGTCGGATTTTTGACTTTTCTTTAGCCCCTCACCCGACCACATTATTATTATACTGCTTAATTATCGACCTGTCTTGTCATAAGGAATTCCTTCTGAAGCGGGAGCCTGCGAACGTTTAGACATGAAGATCAATACTATCAAAGTGGCAACATAAGGAATCATTTTATACACTGTTGCCGGAATTGGCAGATTCTTGATAACCGGGATAGCAGAGTAGGCGGATGCCACTGTTTTCATCAAGCCGAAGAAAAAAGCCGCTCCAAGGATTTTGAACGAACGCCACTGACCAAAAATCATAACAGCCAAGGCAAGAAAGCCATATCCGTAGACGGTGGCATTTGATTCGGTTGAAGTCGGAACTACAAAGGTCAGACCGCCAATGCCCGATAGAAATCCTGAAATCAAAGTACCTGCCCAGCGCATGTGCTGCACATCAATACCTACTGTGTCCGCTGCGCCGGGATGCTCACCGCAGGCACGCAAGCGAAGTCCGAAAGGAGTCTTCTGAATTACAAACCAAGCCGCAAAAAAGATAAGGAAGCCTATGTAGGTAGTAATATAGGCCTTTTGGAAAAAGAGAGGCCCAAGAATAGGGATATCTCCCAAAACAGGTACTTTTCTGATGAAGAAAGTATCCTTGAAGGGCACTTGCTGAGTTCCGAAAATCAAGCGGGCGACAAAAACTGCAAAAGCAGGAGCAAACATATTCATAGCTGTACCGCTGATAACCTGATTTGCCTTCAGATTGATCGAGGCAAAAGCATGGAATATTGTGAAAAGAAAGCCGGTTAAACCTGCGATCAACAGTGCCAGCAGAAGTAATCCCTGACCTGATATTTTATCTTGCATTTGATTGAGGAATAAAGTGCCGGTGAAGGCTCCCATAATCATACCGCCGTCCAGACCGACGTTAATGACACCGCTTCGCTCTGAATACATGCCGCCCATGGCAACAATAAGCAGCGGTATTGAGAAGATCATCGTCTGTTGAACTATAAAAGCAATAGTCGTCATGAGGATACCTCCGTTTCTTCAGGCTGCGTATAGCTTCCCGGTCCTTGCGGCGCCGGGCCCCTCAGTTTCTGTCTCTTGCTGTTTAATCTGCCTTGAATAATTCGGCTGAGCAATTGCTTAAATATCAAGGAGAAAGCTGCGCAGTAAATGATTACAGCTATGATCATATCGATGATCTCCTTGGAATAACCGAATAACTGAAGGTTTTCGCCGCCAATCGTGATATGCCCGATAAACAAACCCGTGAAAAACACCCCTATCGGGTGGTTCATCGCCAGCAATGCTACCGGAATGCCATTAAACCCTTGGGCTGCAACTATCTCCTTTATATCCATGTACACGCCGGTTCCGCCAAGATACATCATATATGCCCCAAGGCCGGATAATGCACCGGAAATTATCATGGCGGTGATCACTGTGCGCTTTGAATTAATTCCGGCATAGCGGGATGCATCCGGATTAAGACCCACAGCTGTGAGCTCAAAACCGAACACTGTGCGCGAAGAAATGATAAAAATAATCAGACAGAAAACAATACACAGCAAGAGGCTAATATTGAGGTTTGTGCCCGGGAAACGGGTGTTAAGTCCAAGAGTCGGAATCTGAGCGCGCAGGGGCACATTCTGCGCCCTGGCATAACGGGAATCATAGATTGTCCGCTCAATTATTATTTTGGTCGTATACATGCCAATGTAATTCATCATGATTGAAGTGATGACTTCATTGACCTTGAAGTATGCTTTGAGTATTCCCGGAACAGCCCCCCAAATCGCTCCGCCAACCATGGCGGCCAGCATGCAGACCAGCCATAATACTGAAGCGGGGATAAATGTACCCTTTATAGCAACATAAACGGCAAAGACTCCCCCGATCATGAATTGGCCGGAAGCCCCGATATTAAAGAGGCCTGCCTTATAAGCGAATGCGACACTAAGACCTGTCATGATGATGGGAATTGATGTAGCTATTGCTTGTCCAAATGCTGTTGGACTGCCGGTCATGCCTCCTCGCAGAATTGCAAGTAAACCCTTCCCTGCATTGGAAGGATTAGCGACTAAGAGGATAATTACCCCGACCGCAAGTCCCGCTAAAATAGCCATCAAGGAAGAGAAAAAACTGTATAAACCTTTTTTGCGGCCCGGCTGAGCCAGGGCCAGCTCCTCTTCCGGCACCCCATGTCCGCTTTCTTTCTGCGGTAATGGCTTGTCATTTATACCTTCATCGTGGTTTTTGCCGTATTGATCAGACATGCACGGCCTCCTTTTTTTTGCCGGCCATATAGAGACCAAGTTCTCGTTCGTCAGTCTGATCCGGATCCAGATCAGCAACAATCTCTCCTTCGTACATCACCAAAATGCGGTCTGAAAGATTCATGACCTCATCCAATTCGAAAGAAACCAGCAATACGCCTTTTCCTTTGTTTCGTTGACTCATCAATTGATTATGAATGTATTCGATCGCGCCGACGTCAAGGCCGCGCACCGGTTGGACAGCTATGACTATATCCGCATCGCGGTCGAGCTCTCTGGCGACGATAGCTTTTTGCTGGTTGCCGCCTGATAAAGCCCGGGCCATGCTTGCAGCGCCTTCGCTGCTGCGAATGTCAAATCGCTCTATCAGGTCATCGGCATAATCAACAATATTGCTAAAACGCATAAAGCCGTGCTTCTGAAATCGCGACTCATAATATGTCTGCAAAACCAGATTGTTCGCAAGTGTGTATTCAAGAATTAGTCCGTAGCGTTGCCTGTCTTCGGGTATATGAGCCATGCCGGCCTTTGTGCGTTCACGTATGTTGAATTTGCTGATATCCACACCGTTGAGAAAAATTTTGCCTTCATCCGGCGGTGTTATCCCGGTCAAAGCATAGACAAGATCGGACTGTCCATTGCCATCCACACCGGCAATTGAGACAATTTCTCCGGCATGTACTTCGAGAGAGACATCGTGAACAGCATTTTTCTCTGAGCGCGCGCGCTTTACAGTGATGTTCTCGCAGGAAAAAACTACGTCACCTCTGACCACATGACCTTTATCTACCTGCAGATCAACCGCGCGTCCAACCATCAGCTCGGACATCTCTTCCGCAGAGGTTTCCACGACTTCTCTGGTTGCGACATGCTTTCCTTTGCGCAGAATAGTAACGCGGTCAGCCACCTCCTGTATTTCGTTCAGCTTATGGGTTATGAAGATGATGGATTTACCTTCATCTGCCAGCTGACGCATAATTTTCATCAGCTCGTCAATTTCCTGCGGGGTAAGCACAGCGGTTGGCTCATCAAAAATCAAAATCTCATTTTCGCGGAATAGCATTTTTAGAATCTCAACACGCTGCTGCTGACCTACTGTGATTTCACTTATTTCAGCCTCAGGGTCAACTGCCAGCTTGTAACGCTCAGAAATCTCCACTACCTTCCGACGAGCCTCACGCATGTTCAGGATGGCGCCTTTTGACGGCTCATCCCCCAGAATAATGCTCTCCAAAACAGTAAAATTCTGCACAAGCATGAAGTGCTGGTGCACCATACCGATACCATAGTCGTTTGCATCGTTGGGATTGTTCAAAGTTGCGGGTTCACCGTTTATCGTGATCGTGCCCCCTTCATGGGCATAGAGCCCGAAAAGCACGTTCACCAATGTAGTTTTTCCGGCGCCATTTTCACCAAGCAAGGCGTGAATTTCGCCTTTTCTTAGATGAAAAGTAACATCATCGACAGCTGTAAAACTACCAAAACGTTTTGTGATGTTATCCATCTCAATGACGTTCTTACTCATAGTCTGGTAATCCTTTCTTGCAAAGATCTGATATGACCTGCGAGAGATCACCTCATCTAGATAGAAAGAGCCTTTTATATAATCAGCGTTTGACAACGCTTTGTTCCCTTGAGTAAGTAATTCAACACGCGGTAAAAAGACACCCGGCCACATGTCAACATGATTATAACATGTAAGGATTGACCGTCAAACTGGGAAAAAAGGGCTGTCTCTCACTACTTTTCAGTGCTTCGAGACAGTCCCTTACTTTCTTGCATTGCAGTTGATATCTTATCCTGAAAATTAAGCGGATAAAAAATGCACTACTGCCAAACCGAGATTAGTATTCTTTAGGATTGGCGAACATAGCATGCGTTACGTAATCATCGCCATTGCGGATCATTTCTGCCAGTGTGTCAATTTGTACGTAATGCAACTTTTCTTCTTTAATCAACCATGTCAACAGAGCTTTTTCATCGTCGTCTTCAGATTCCTGCAACAGTTCCTGATACATATCAATAGATTTTTGCTCCATTTCTAAAGCGGTTAAATAGGCATCAAGTGCGCGCGGGACAAGAAAGATTTCGCTGTCAACATCCGCTGCGTCAGCAAAAAATGTCTTTTCCAGCGGCAGGGTAGCTTCAGGTTCTTCAAAGCCTTTATTCTGCTGATAACTTAAGATCACAGCTTCGTGCTTGCGTTCAGCATCGGCCAGGACTTTGAAAACACTGCTGATTGCTGTATTGGGGTGCTTGGCAGCTTGTTCGTCATAATATTCTGCGCCTTCTTGTTCGAGTTGAATCGCTTTACCGTAAATATTCATTTGTTCTCTCCTTATATTTGTCTGTGATTTGCGCCTGACTGTCTAAGCAGTGCAGACTGTTTAAAACTAAATAAGATTGTTTTTTAAAATAAAATTTCCTGCACATTATATCATTGGATAATATGCTTCGCGGTATCATAGCAACAACATGGTTGCAGCCATAATCAGCATACCCAGAATTAGTCCGCTGATTACGATATGGTGCTCACCTTGCTTCTCGGCTGAGGGCAAGAGTTCATCCAGTGAAATATAGACCATAATGCCGGCCACAGAGGCAAAAATTATGCCCAACAAACTTTCGCTGAGAAAAGGTCTGAAGATAAAAATACCTATCAGAGCGCCTATCGGCTCAGCCAGACCTGAAGCCAATGCTATCAGGAAAGATCGTTTTTTGTTGCCTGTTCCTGCATAGAGAGGAACGGCTACTGCAATACCTTCGGGGATATTATGAATTGCGATAGCGACGGCAATACTGACGCCCAGAGCAGGATCTGCCAGAGCTGCGACAAAGGTTGCAAGCCCTTCCGGCAGATTGTGAATAATAATCGCAATGGCTGAAACCATGCCAACTCTGGTCAAACTCGTATTGTCTCTGTCTTCAGTCCGCTCAATGACACTGACACTGGCCGCTTCAGGCTGACTTTCTCTATGAGGGTCAAAACTGACCTCAGTAATGCCATGCATCTCGTGAGGGTTCTTTTCTTCCGGAACAAGAAAATCAATCAGCATGGTTAAGAAGATGCCTCCAAAAAATGCCAGGACTGTGTATAACTCTCCCTTGCTGCCATAGGCACCGCCCAAAGTATTGAATGCGCCGCTCAGCATTTCCACAAAGGCGATATAAATCATAACGCCCGCAGAAAGACCTAAAGAGCCCGAGATAATATGTTGATTAAGCGGTTTTCTGCGGAAAACAACCAGTCCGCCGATACCGGTTGACAAGCCGGCAAAAGCAGTCAGGGCAATAGCCCTCGCATAATCAACTGTCCCCAAATCCATCCTTACTCCTCCTTAGCTGCCTGCAAAAATAATGATCAGGCAAGCAGCCTTATCTGTTCCTCAATAAATTCTCTGTCAGCTCCCTGCCGCAGCGAAGGCCCTCTTTGCAGTACTTCAGTATTTCACAATGCCTAAGAGAATGCGAAGTACAGTATAACCAGAAGACCCAATGCGATACGATAATAGCCGAAGACCTTGAAATTATTCTTGCGGATATAATTCATCAAAAATTCGATGATCTTGAGTGATACCAGGAAAGCAACAGCCATGCCCGTCAAAAGGACCAAAAAATTTAAAAGATTCCAGCCCCCTTCATAAGTCACCAGC
>DASRVY010000139.1:0-14581 GCA_035654855.1 Bacillota bacterium
GCGAGTACGATCAAGCGGTAGTCGCCGTGACCTCCGCCGCGGGTGGCCTGGAAATAGTCACCCTGAGCAGGCTGAATGGTGCCCAGACCGGGACCGCCGCGCATAACATTTACTATCACACCCGGAAGCTCAGCCCCGCACATATAAGAAATACCCTCTTGTTTTAAGCTGATACCGGGAGAAGAAGATGACGTCATCACTCTGGCACCTGCCCCCGCAGCTCCATAGACCATATTAATGGCGGCAACCTCGGATTCAGACTGCAGGAATACCCCTCCCGCTTCCGGCATATGCAGCGACATATACTCAGGTATTTCGCTCTGCGGAGTGATCGGATAGCCAAAATAGCAGCGACAGCCGGCCCGGATGGCGGCTTCAGCGATTGCTTCATTGCCTTTCCACAATTCTTTGCTCATTTTTATCTTCTCCTATTCACGTTCCACGGTAATTACGGAATCAGGACATATCCGCGCACAAAGAGCGCATCCGGTGCATTTATCCATTTCATCTACCCTGGCGGGATGATAACCTCTTTTATTCGTATAGTCCCTGTCTAAGTAAATAATTCGTGTCGGGCAGACATAGACACAAAGCTCACATCCTTTGCATAAGTCCTCTCTAAAGCTCACATATCCAGCCATGTGAATTTTCCTCCTTCTTTTTCACTCAGTTCCCACGGTTTGATCATATATATGTCAAGAGGGAAAAAAGAGCCTGCCAATTTTCCTTCCAATTCTTTTCGGAATTTTCGCTCACCGGTGGTGCAAATGAGTGGGAGCCCCAGTTTCTTGGCAGCCTCGACGGCAAAAACATCCCCCTTAATTATATCTTCAGCTGTGGTTTCGCGTCCAAGATGAGTGTTGTTTACCAGACCGGTAATCTTTTGCCCGCTCATTGTTTGGGTGCGTTCAAAATAGTGTACTACATTTTCAAGCGTAGAGGTTTCGGGACGGTTTTGATTTATCACAAACCAAAAATCAAAGTCAGTTTCTTCCAGCTGCGGCCTGTAATATCCCAGGATTCTCGCACCGGCAGGGTCTCCGCCCAGATCTATTACACTCTGCTGATCTTTATTCGTGAAGACAGACATAATGGAACCGGGCAGTGAGGGGGTATCAGCCAGTCCCTCATTGGATGTCACATAGACTGTGATTTTGTTTTTCTCCAGCTCGCGTCTGCGTTCAAAGGAACGAAAATAGGGATTGATAATATCCAGATCTACCAGCGAGATATCTCTGCCGTCCTGAGCCATGGCAATGGCCAGATTTACAGCGAATTCAGTCTTGCCCGTCCCATAGTGCCCGGAAATGATGGTTATTTGCTTATTAGCTAAGATCAATTATTGCCTCCTGTCAAAACATTTCGAAGTTGGCGGCAGCCATCCGGCGTTTTAAAGATTTATGATCAGCGGCAGGCAAAAAGTGTTTCATCTGCTGCTGCAGGCTGCTGTCAATACACATTAGTCCGTCTAATTATACTGCAGGATTGGCTGTTTCCCTGCCAGAGCGCCATCGACAGCGTGAGCAAGAGCTTTTAGTTCGTCCTCACCGGGGAAAACCCTGACAGGGGCGATAAAATTGACACGTTCGATGATCCACTCTATCAGATAAGTGTCGTAAGCCAGACCTCCGGTAAGTAAAATAGCATCCACTTCTCCCCTGAGCACGGTAGCGGCACTGCCAATTTCTTTGGCAATCTGATATGCCATGGCATTCAGAATAAAGCGAGCTTCTTCATCGCCCGCCTCAATACGCCGGTCAACTTCTCTGGCGTCATTTGTTCCCAGATAGGCCAACAGCCCGCCATTGCCGACAAAGGAACCCTTTACATCATTAGCATCCGCAAAGTCTCCTGAGAAACAAGCTTCAATAACTGAAATAACCGGCAGTCCGCCTGTGCGCTCAGGTGAGAAGGGGCCTTCTCCGTTAAAGGCATTGTTCACATCTATAACCTCGCCTTTCTGATGCACGCCGATAGATATGCCGCCGCCCATGTGGACAATAATCAGATTGTATTCTTCATATTTGCCGCCTTGGGCATAAGCATACTTATGTCCCACCGCTTTGTGGTTCAAGGCATGAAAAATCGATCTGCGTTCAAATTGCGGCCAGCCGCTGATGCGAGCCAGAGGCTGCAGCTCATCGACAATAACAGGATCAGCAATGTAAGATTTTAGATTGAAGCGTTTGGCAATCGAGTCTGCCAGCAAAGCGCCCAGATTACAGGAGTGCCAGCCATATCTGCTAGTATGAAGATCTTCAATCATATCCTGATTAATTTCATAAACGCCACCCTTAAGAGGATGGAGAAGTCCGCCTCGTCCTACTATGGCATCCATTGCAGCGGGATCTATACCTTCCTTGTCCAGCAGATCAAGAATCATTTTTTCTCGGGAAGGCAATTGATCAGGCCCGAATGTCGGCTCTCCCATCTCTGTCCCATGTTCGATCTTCCGTGTCATGGTGAACTCGCCTGAGACATATACGCCGACTTTTGTTGAAGTGGAACCCGGATTAATAATCAAAAACTTTGACATAACTGACCTTCCTCCGTTTTATTTATTGTTCTTCCGACCGCCAGAATAAAGCGCAAGAATGATTGATTTCAAATTTGCTGCTGTTTTATCATTTCCCGACGAGAAAATAATGGAGGCGCCGCCCCGCCGCCGCCCTGCGCCAAGCAAATAATAGATTAATGAAAGTGCCTTATATAATACAACATCTGCCTTGCTATATAAAAGGTTTACAGCAAGATACAGCTCACTAGACATCTTTTGATACAGTTTCTTCAATATCTGATGAGATTCATTTGCCTGCAGCTGTTAAAATGGTTATCGATGAGCATTCTTACACTGGAAAATATTCATAAGACATATTTCGGCAAAAAGGTTCTGGACGGCCTGTCCCTGAGCCTGGATTTTGGTGACCGTCTGGTCTTGACCGGCGCGAATGGCGCCGGCAAAAGCACTCTGCTCAAAATCATCAGCGGGCAGGAGATTCCTGACCTGGATATTGGTTCTTTTAACCTAGCCTCAGGCACAGTTATAGGATATTTACCCCAGCAGCTTTCAACTGAGCCGGATCCGTCCAAAAACAGCCTGTCTCATCAGGAGTATGATGATTTGTTGCTGCAGATGCGAAGGCTCGAAGAAGATATGACGGAGCACCCCGAGCAGTTTGCTGAGCTTTCTAAGGAATATGATCAGACGATTCGAAGTTTTGAAGCTCTGGGAGGATACAGATTCCAGGCTGATTTATTGACAGTTTTGCATGGACTGGGGTTATCTGCAGATATTATTCGTCGGCCGCTGAATACTTTGTCCGGAGGTGAACGCATGCGCTCAGCTCTGGCTCATATTATTGTCAGCCGTCCTGACCTGCTGCTCCTGGACGAGCCTACAAATCATCTGGATATCGATGGGATAGAGTGGCTGGAAGAATGGCTCAGCTCTTTTGCCGGCACAGTAATTGTGATTTCTCATGACAGAAGCTTTATGGACAATATCGCCACGCACACGGCCTTGCTGACGCAGGGTAAATTGACAGTGCGCGCAGGCAGCTATACCGATTTTAAAGAAACTGAGGCAATGATACGCTTTTCCCGCGAGCGAGAACTGAAAAATCTGCGAGAGTCTCTGCAGCATGAGCAGAAGGTGACTCAGACTATGTTTTCACACCGCAAGATGAATCAGTACCACAGCAGGGAGAAAAGAGCGGCAAAACTATCCGAGCAAGTCAATGAGGCCGAAAAGAGTCTGGGCAGTGAACAGCCCCGAGTTAAATTCTCCTTTCAGCTAAACTCTGAGCGTAAAACCCGCTCCTCGCCTCTAGTGCAGGCCGAGGATATTTGCCTTGCCTATGATGACAAAATTTTATTCAGTGACTTTAGCGCCTGTATATATCCTCAGGACCGAATTCTGATCACCGGGCCTAACGGCTGCGGCAAAACATCTCTGCTCAACGTCATGCGGGGGAGCCTTCCTCCTTCTTCCGGCAGGGTGGAAGTGAACTCCGGAGTAAATATTGGCTATATGGGACAACTTTTACAGTTCAGCGCAAAGAGCAATACCCTGCTGACTGAAGTCAGGCAAGTTGATCCCGGTCTGACAGAAGGACAGGGCAGAGATCTTTTGGCAAGATATGGGTTCCGGGGCATAGACGTCTTCAAAAAAATTCAAGTATTGAGCGGCGGAGAGAGAGCCAGACTTTATCTGTGCAAATTGTTGTTGCAGGTACCGGATCTGCTCCTGTTGGATGAGCCGACTAATCATCTGGATATCACTTCCAGAGAAATTCTGGAGCAAGCGTTATTAGATTATGACGGTGCGATTTTGTCTGTCAGCCATGATCGCTATTTTATTGACAAAACAGCAAGAAAGATCTGGGGATTTATCGGCGTACAGGTGCAGGAATACAACTCTTATCTGAGTTGGCGAGGCATGGTGAGAGCAAGCAAAGCAAATGCCCTCACACCTGTCCTTCCTCCGGATGAGGCAGTTGCTGAGGGTGCCGGGGTGTCTCGCAAAAACCAGGCTGCCGTCAGACAGCTGGCTGCAAAGAAGAGAAAGGAATCTGCAGAGCAAAGGCGGATAATCCGGACGCTGGAGGAGTTAATTCAAAATCTTGAGACAGAAATTGAAGCTATTGAAACATCTTTTTCGGAAAATACTCCCGCCGCAGTCTATGAGCAATATGCAGAGCTATTGCAAAAATTGGAAGAAAACACCACCGCTTATCTAGAGCTGCTGGAAAAAACAGATTATTAATCTCTGCATTAAGTTTGCCGGTAATCCTGAGGGACCACTAAAGGGAAGATCGAGGGAACGACTTCAATGGTGGCAGGCAGGGAGCCTTTCTGTTCACCATCCATATCGAGCAGTGTTTCTTTATTTTCAAGCTCAACGATTGTGGCTTTGGCGGACTGTTTATAGTAGAAGTTTCTGTGTTCAACATGACTGCCGTTTAGAGTCTTGACCAAAAGTGCAGCCATGGAACCAATCGGGGCAGGCCCTTCGGCGCGTATGGCTATTATGTCCAATAAGCCGTCTTCGGGCTTTGAATCAGGGGCAATATTGCGGAAACCTCCAACGCTGCGCGTGTTCGCCGCCATGAACAGATACATGGGGCCTGTGATTATATCGTCATCAGTCTCAATGCTTAGATGTAATGGCCTAAAGAGACGCACAGGCAGATCTGTTGCCGCATTTAAGACATAAGCGAGCCGGCCGAGTACAGTTTTGCTGGTTCTGGTAGTGCGATAAGCAACATCAGCCAGCATGCCTCCTGCGCAGACATTGAAAAAATAGCTGCCGTCAGAAAAACCCAGGTCAATCATATTAACACGCGGATTCAGCAGCATCTGTCGGATATCTTCAGTTTTGGCAGGCAGATTAACCGCCACTGCGAAATCATTAACCGTCCCTGCAGCTATGATGGCAAGCGGTGTCTTATGACCTGCCTGCATCATTCCGTTGACTGTTTCGTGAACAGTGCCGTCCCCGCCCACTGCCGCAATAATATCGAAATTGCCGCCTTCTGACTCAGCCAATGTACTGGCGTGGCCGATCCCTTGAGTGTAGCGAAGCTCAATCTTGCTATAAGTATCGCTATCGGCAAGTCCGGTCAGCATATCATAGATATCCCGTTGAAAGGTTTCTCTGCCGGCAGCAGGATTTATAATGGCGAGCAAACGCATTCACATACCTCATTTATCGTCTGTCAGTGTCAGATTATAGCATATCTCGATGTCCTCATGGTGCAAGAAAAGTTGAAAGTGAGACGGCTGCCGCGCTGAGGATTTTATCGATTAGTTCATTTTACGGGCGGCATGCTTTGCAACATTGCTGTATAATGGTACGGCAGAAAAATGCGGGCGCTGAATAAAGTCGCCATTAACATTTAGAGGTGCTAAGGATATGGCAGAATTGAACCCGGGCTGGATACGAAGTTGTCGCTGCGCTGAAGTAACAGATGAAATGATAGGCGAACGACTCACTCTTATGGGCTGGTGTCATAAACAAAGAGATCTGGGCGGTTTGATCTTCATTACACTGCGTGACCGCAGCGGTGAAATTCAGTTGGTTTTGGACGATGACAGCCCGGTGGCCATGAGAGACAAGGCTGCTTCGGTGAGAAGTGAATTTGTGCTGGCGGCTCAAGGAATTCTCAGGAGACGCAGCGCCGTTAATCCCGATATGAAGACGGGCGAAGTTGAGCTTTGGGTCGAGGACTTAAGGATTCTCTCCACTGCCAAGACGCCGCCTTTTTATATTGAGAATGATGCCGAGGCGAACGAAGCTTTGCGGCTTAAATATCGCTATCTGGATTTGAGACGTCCGGTCATGCAGGATAATTTGATTTTACGTCATCGCGTGACCAAGCTGGTCCGTGATTTCTTCGATGCGGAGGGCTTTTTGGAGATTGAGACTCCTATGCTGATAAAAAGCACGCCGGAGGGCGCTCGTGACTATTTGGTGCCTTCACGTGTTTTTCCCGGACATTTCTTCGCACTGCCACAGTCGCCGCAGCTCTACAAGCAATTGTTGATGTTGGCCGGGTATGATCGTTATCTGCAAATAGCCCGCTGTTTCCGTGATGAAGATCTGCGGGCGGATCGTCAGCCTGAGTTTACTCAGATCGATCTGGAAATGGCCTTCGCCGGCCAAAATGAAATTATGGACATTAACGAGAGATTTCTCGTTATGCTTTTTAAAGAAGTACTGGGGGTTGATTTGGAGCAGCCACTGCCCAGACTTACCTGGAAGCAGGCAATGAGCAAATATGGCTCTGACAAGCCGGATTTGCGCTTTGGCATGGAATTACACGACATATCAGATTTGGTGGCAGACAGCGAATTTAAAGTCTTTCAGACGGCTTTAAATGGCGGAGGATCTGTTCGGGCTATTGCTGTACCTGACGGTGCCGTTCTGTCGCGCAAGGAGATTGACAGCCTGGCCGAATACGTTAAAACTTATCGGGCACAAGGTCTGGCCTGGCTGGTGCCCTCTGATTTACCGCGTGGTTCAATACTCAAATTTGTCGATGCGGATCTGATAAAAAAATTAGCTGAACGCTGTGACGCCTGCTCAGAGGACTTGATCCTTATCGTTGCAGACAAAGTTAATGATATCGTTCTTACTGCTTTAGGCGAGCTTCGTCTGGAGGCGGCAGGAAGACTTAATCTCATACCTGAGGATAAATGGGAAGCCCTTTGGGTTACCGAGTTTCCTCTCTTCGAATATGACGAGGAAGCAGGGCGGCTGGTTGCCAAGCATCACCCCTTCACAGCACCGATGCTGGAGGACATGGGCCTTTTAGAGACTGCGCCTGAGCGGGTGAGGGCTCAGGCCTATGATATCGTAGTAAATGGTGTTGAGATGGGAGGCGGCAGTATTCGTATCCATGATCAGGACTTGCAAAATAAGATGTTCTCGCTTTTAGGGCTCAGCTCGGAGCTGGTGGAAGAAAGATTTGGTTTTTTGCTGGAAGCCTTTCAATACGGCGTTCCCCCTCATGGCGGAATAGCTTATGGACTGGACCGCATGTTGATGCTGTTGGCGAAAGAGTCCAGTATCAGAGAAGTTATCGCCTTTCCTAAAGTACAGAATTCCTCCTGTCTGATGACAAAAGCTCCCGGTGCGGTAGATAACGAGCAGTTAATTGAGTTAAACTTATCTGTACGGCACAAACAGCAAAAAGTGGCAGCGCCAGATCCTGCTGATGATTTGGGTTAGGGGATAGTCTTGAACAGCGAACACGATCATTATAGTTCGAATCTTAATCTCGAGCTTGAAATGGATTCAGGTGATCAGATTAGTACTGACAGTGAACTGGCAGAAAAGGAGGCAGAAAAAGATAAAGAGCAGCGAAAGCAGTTCTTCTACTGGCTTCGCTTTATTTTGTTTTGGCTGATAATCGGCATTCTTTTCTCTCAATTTATATTGCAGCGCAATACTGTCTACGGGGAATCTATGGTACCTACTTTGTACAGTCGTGATGAATTGCTGGTCGAAAAGGTCAGCCGCTTCTTTGGCGGCATATCCAGAGGAGATATTGTTACCTGCAAATCACATCTGGGCAACAGTGAACAAGACACAAATATTGTCAAGAGGGTAATCGGCATACCAGGTGACCACATCGTAATCAAGGATGGATGTGTATATATTGACAACCAGCTGCTGACAGAAGAATATCTTGACCCTGAAGTGACAACATCCGCATTTTCTGATGCGTTTCAGGATGTGCTGCTGGCAGACGACGAGTACTATGTTATGGGTGACAATCGTCCTTACAGCCAGGATAGCCGCTTTTTTGGCCCGGTTAAAAAGAAGGACATTACGGGTGAAGTGCTTATCCGTTTTTATCCCTTCAGCCGTTTTGGCAAACCCTAATAATTCAGATACAAGGAGAACTTGATGACAAAACAGATGCAAAAGGTAAGAAATTTTTGCATTATTGCTCACATAGATCATGGTAAATCTACTTTGTCTGACCGTTTGATCGAGCATACAGGCGTCTTGACGCGCCGTGAAATGCAAAGTCAGGTGCTGGATAACATGGATTTGGAAAGAGAACGCGGCATCACCATAAAAGCCCAGGCGGTCAGAATGAATTACCAAGCTCTCGATGGTGAAACATATATACTGAATTTAATTGATACGCCGGGTCATGTTGACTTTAATTATGAGGTGTCTCGCTCGCTGGCGGCCTGTGACGGAGCGATACTGGTAGTAGATGCCGCACAGGGAATTGAAGCCCAGACTCTGGCTAACGCCTATCTGGCCATAGACGCCAATCTGGAGATCCTGCCTGTCATTAACAAAATAGATCTGCCTGCCGCGCGTCCGGAAGAAATCAAGCAGGAGATTGAAGATGTGATCGGACTGGATGCCTCGGCAGTTCCCTTAATATCCGCGAAGGAAGATATAGGGATAGAAGAAGTGTTGGAGCAAATTGTCGAGAAGCTGCCTGCACCGTCTGGTGATGAAGACGCTCCCTTGCAAGCTCTGATCTTCGATTCACAATATGACACCTATAAGGGTGTTATAGTTCATGTCAATGTGCGCAATGGCAAGGTCAAGACCGGCGACGAGATAGTGATGATGAACACGAAGAAGAAATTCACAGTCACAGAGCTTGGTTATTTTCATCCCGGCTCGTATCTTGAAGCCGAAGAACTGGTGGCGGGAGATGTAGGCTATATTGTGGCCAGTATTAAGAACGTCAGAGACACAGCAGTCGGAGACACCGTGACAGAAAGAGACAATCCCGCAAAAGCTCCTTTGCCGGGCTATCAGCCCGTTCAGCAGATGGTATTTTGCGGTATGTACCCTGTGGACGGTGCAGATTACCCCGCTCTTCGCGACGCTTTAGAAAAAGTTCAGTTAAATGACGCCGCTCTTTCTTTCGAGGCAGAAACATCAGTTGCGCTGGGCTTTGGCTTTCGCTGCGGCTTCCTCGGACTGCTGCATTACGAGATTATTCAAGAGCGCCTGGAGAGAGAGTTTGATCTCGATCTGATCTCTACTGCTCCCTCAGTCGAATACCATATCAGGATGGAAAACGGTACAGTTTTAAAGCTTGACAATCCAACCGACATGCCTGATACAGAGCTGATAGAAGCGATAGAAGAGCCGATTGTGAGAGCTGCAATCATGACACCCACGGAATATATCGGCAATATTATGAGTCTTTGTCAGGAGCGGCGCGGTATCTATATAACAACAGAGTATTTGGATAAGCACAGAGCTAATTTGATTTATGACATGCCTTTGAATGAAATTATCTATGATTTCTTTGATGCTCTAAAATCTCGTTCCCGCGGGTATGCTTCACTGGATTATGAGTTTAAGAACTATATGGCTTCTAATCTTGTCAAGCTGGATATTCTTATCAATAACGACCCTGTTGACGCTTTAACTTTTATCGTGCACAGAGATCACGCTTATGCGCGCGGGC
Source organism: Bacillota bacterium (assembly GCA_035654855.1). Lineage (GTDB taxonomy): Bacteria > Bacillota > Clostridia > Saccharofermentanales > DTU023 > UBA1046. The sequence goes on from DASRVY010000139.1 coordinate 9,957, forward strand.
GCCGCATAACTGAGAAATTACGAGACAATATACCCAGACATCAGTTTGAAGTGCCCATTCAGGCAGCTATAGGCGGCAAAATCATTGCCCGTGAAACGGTGCGCGCTTACCGCAAGGATGTAACTGCAAAATGTTATGGCGGAGACATCAGCCGCAAAAAGAAACTTCTTGAGAAACAAAAAGAAGGCAAGAAACGCATGCGTCATATCGGCTCAGTAGAAGTGCCGCAGGAAGCCTTCCTGAGTGTACTCAAGCTCGATGAATAGCCTGCCGGTCGTTGCTCAAACAGATTCACAAAAATATTTTTTCTAAATATTGTAATTGTCTATTAGTAACATAGGGCTTGTATTTAACGAGATTTTGCCAACATCATTATTTAACCCTACAATATCTTACATTAACGAATTAGATCCGAAAGATATGAAGGCGTCCGACTCGAGAGTATTTATATCTTATTAAAGGCAGTGGCTCATTACCTGCTAAATCGGCGCCTGACACTTACTTAACAGAAATGAAATGAGGTATAAAGTTATGAACTCCCGTTTTAATAAGAAAAATGTCACTATTTTGACAATCTTGCTGTCGCTTTCAATGATCCTGCTGTCCACAGGCTGTGCACAGTCTGAGACAACAGAAACAACAGCCCCGGTCACAGAAACTAATACACCTGTTACTGAAGCAAAGACCGAAGAAGAGACTGCTGCGACAACAGATATAACAGAAGATACGGCTCCGGAGCAGACTGAAGCCGCAAGTGAACCCCAGTGGATTTTTGAATCCACAGATCTAAATGACAATAAGGTAAACCACAGTTATCTGGCCGACAACAAAGTTACTTTAGTCAATGTATGGTCGACAACATGCCCTTCCTGCAAAGCAGAGATGCCGGATCTGGCACAGGCTGCGAAAGCATACGCTGATAAAAATGTTGGCTTCCTGGGCATTGTCAGCGATATTTATGAAGGCGAGCCCGATGAGGCTTTCCGGTCAATAGCCAGAGATATCCTGGAAGATGCCGGGATAGCATACTCAAATGTTATGGCGAGTGACACTATCATACAATCTATTTTGTCAGCCATATCCGCTGTGCCCACTACCTTTTTCACAGACAGTGAAGGCCGCATAATCGGTAATCTGGTTGTCGGAGCCATGTCTCTGGAGCAAATTATAGAGAATATTGAGATCGCACTGGCTGAGGCAGAATAAGAGAATCTCTTGCGCAGTGCCGATTTACTAAGTTATAACTCAACTTTCCCACTTACGGGAAGCTAAATGAACCTTGAAATAAGAGATCTCAGGCATATAAGCGCCGCCTTTTGGCTCAGTCTAATACGACTGATGTTTTGCTGGATCGCCTAAGGCAAGTCAGTAAGATTCCAGCAAAATATGTTCTGTTCGATAGCCGGTTTACAATGCCTAAAACAGTGGCGGCCATTAAAGCCATGGATCGTGACGTTATTGGTATGGTACGCATTACTGAGAAGATTCATTATTGCTTCAACGGTAAATGGCGACAGGTCAAGGATATTTACAGCCGGATTGATAAGAATAAAGATCCCTTAAATCCGGTAATTGGTTCAGCCATCGTCAGCATAAGAGCAACAAGGGACAGCTCTTGTGACGAGTGGGTCAAAGCAAGACTCATTTTTGTCAGAAACACCAATCGCAAAGACGATGCCTGGCTTGCCATACTTTGTACTGATGCAAAGATCAGCAATGAGGAAGCAGTACGAATCTATGGCAAGCGCTGGGATATTAAAGTTTTCTTCAAAATGTGCAAGTCATACCTAGCACTTGGCAAAGAATCTCAGGGCCGCTCCAATGATGCACAGGTTGCAACTACATCTATTGTTTTCTTGCTGCTATCTTTTTTTCCTCTTGTTCTTAACAAGCAAAACAATCAAAGCTGAGCCTAAGCCGACAGCTACAAGAGCTACAGCAATCAGGGCAAGCCACAGCCAGTTAGACTCTCCTCCTTCTAGCTCTCTATTTACAAGCATTGTCTCTGTTGCGCGTGCAGCAGATTCTTGCTCTGAAGCAGGCATGCTGTCATCCTCGACTGGTAGGGAGATCTCTTCAAAGATCGTCTCCTCTTCAGTAGCATCAATCGTGTCTGCGTCCGTTTGCATCACACTTACTGGCGTAGTTGTTGCCGGGATTTCCTCTGTTGCCGGCTCATCTGCTGTCGTCTCGATTGTTTCCTCAGCTGTGGTATTGGGAGGCGGAGGCGTGGGCAAGGACAGGATACTGATGCCTGCAATGGGGAAGAAGCCTTCCTGTCCACCCCTTTTGTAGGCTATGCCTCCTTTATTGTTCTGAACTTCCCAGGTGGCAGTAGCTCCTTTGCTGGAGTAAAGATCCTTGCCGGATCCTTGCTGGTAGGAAAGGCTGCCGCCCTCTTTCATCCAGGTACAGCCAATCGCTGTACCGCCATAGCTGGGCTCGCCTGCAGCTTCTTCAGCAATTGGAACTGCTTCATAATAGGCGAAGATAAAGCCTCCGGTCAGCTCAGCTGTATGCGTCTTGATTGCCTTGCCTGTTTGTGAACTAATCACAGCATTGTCACGCACTATTACTTTAGAAGCGGACTTTTCATCTGTCAAAATAGCAGCACCTTTTCCTGTATTCTCTACCTTCCCCTTGTCTCGAACCAGAGCATAAGAATCAGGGGCTCTAAGCCAGACTGTACCGCCATTTCCTCCTGAAGATGTCAGTGTACCGCCTAGCACATCTAAAACAGTTTTAGGAGCGTCACTGCAGACTGCATGACATAAACCTGTACCATTAGCGATTACCTTGCCGCCGGTCACTCTTACACTAGTTCCTTTGCCCTCACCGCTAATATAGATGGCACTGCCGATATCTTGCCCGGTGGATTTTACGCTACCGCCTTTTATGTATAAACCGACGTTTTCTCCATTAATACAAATAGCATCACGAGATGCTTGGATGTTGCCCCCCTTTATCTGGATTACTGATTTGCCTGAATCAGTAAAAATCGCATGAGAATCTGGTTCACTGCTGTCTGCTCTAACGGTGCCGCCATTTACAAAAATCGTCTTAGGTGTTCCAGCATATATTGCCTTTCCACCTGCCTGACTAGCGATTACCTTGCCAGCGTTAATAATAATCCTTCCTTCAAGAGTAAAACCAGTAGAAATGGCTCTTCCTCCACTTTTATCATTGATAATTTCCCCACCGTTTACAATCACATCACCTGAACAATGTTCAAGAGTGGCAGGACTATTACAGACCAGCAAGCCACCCTTAACCAGCTCAAAAGTTCCAGCTGGGCTACTATCATTCATAATTCTGATAAGCTCTACGCTCCCGGAATCACCTCTATATTTAGCCCGCCAGACAACGCGAACGTCAGCATCAATGTATAACCAGAGAGAGTTAACAACTCCAGAAACATCCCCATCAACTGTTACAGTATTGCCGGAAAGCGTTGCTGACAGCGCTCCCTTGCCACCATGATTAAAGTTGTTAATGAGGTTATAAAGGTCTAATGCGTTGGCAGCATGTACCTTATTTGGTATGGCTGCAAAAAGGACAAGTGTTAATAAAACCGCTAGCAGGACTGACAGCATCCTGCTCCTTTTAGTATGAGTATTCATACAGCACCTCCTATCTCCTACCGTACTGGTAGAAATCTATGATTATATACGTTTCCTAGATAACAGTGAGGATTGTGCTTACTCAGGCTTCAAGTGATTGTTTGGAATAGCACCAATATTCAATACTTAAATCACTAAAAGTCAGTGCATAAAAATATTACTCTTGGTAGATATTATAAGGTAATATTTATAGCTTTACAACTTAAAGGTGACTTATAGTAAGCCAAATTAGGGCCCCCTAATAGACAAAGTAAGTCGTACATCAACAATTTCCGCTGAGGTGAAAGCGCATCGAACAATGGTTGTCAAGGGTGCCTACGGGCGTAGATACAATGCTTGCGACAAGAAAAGGTATTGCACCTTGACAAAGTATGAATACAGGCCAGTACTGATGCAAAAAGCATATCGAGAATTGCTCACTTCATCTAGAGAGGGATTTAACCTCACAGAATCTGAGTTCTCGAGGATCAACGATATCGTTAAGGACGGACTAAAGCGTGGATTATCTCCTTACAATATCTGCGAGGCTAATAAAAACTCCCTTGTCTGTTCAGCCAGAACAGTATATCGCCTCAATTTTCAAGGTTCATTCACCACTTATGTGGTGGGAAAGTTGAGGTTATAAGTTAAAGTAAATCAGATCAAATCCGACTCAATTCCGACCTAATAAATTATTCAGTTAGTTTTGACCATTTAAAAACCGGCAAACATATAGGCCGGTTTTTTTATGCTGCTTAACCAGTGCTATTTCCATTTAGGAGATAATTCTTGTTGACAAATCTAGTTGACAGCCTGATTGATTAGCGTATAATCATTCATTATAATGAATGATTATTAGAGCATTGGCACTGAAACATAGTTGCTAAGCAATGAAAAGGCCTGAACAATGCCTTAATTTGAGCAAAACTGACGAGAAATGATTAGGAGTATATATGCATTTAGATTTGCCGTTACTGACAGCGATAATGATTGATTTTTCTCGTATGGTCAGATGGATTCCCACTT
>DASRVY010000140.1:0-15728 GCA_035654855.1 Bacillota bacterium
CAGTTTACGGCTCATCTTAAGTTTAACATCTTTTCCTTAGATAAATTGTGATTTTAGAACTGCTTTGTATTCGTAACTGCTTGCGTTTTTGAGTTTTCTTAAATCTTCTTCAGGACAAGCAGTTCATTTTTCAATTAACCAATGTGCCGTCAGCGTAGCCTTTAACGATACCGTTACTGGCCAGTATCTTAATGTATTCACCGGCCTCACCTGTAGGAAGGTCTGTAAAATCTGCAGGCAGTTTTCCCATCTTGAGATCAAAAGCTTTGGCCACGATTTGAGCGATCTGAGCTCTGGTGATACTAAGCGTGGGGCGGAAGCTGCCATCCGGGTAGCCCCTGATCGCTCCTTTTTCAACTAAAGCTGCGATATAAGGCGACATTTCACCGTTAGGATCCACGTCGGGGAAATCTGCTTTTTTTCCTTGGTATTTCAGCCCTGCACCGAGAGTAATCATCTTCGCTGCGTGCTGTCTTGATATTTCCTTATTTGGTCTGAAGGTTTTGTCCGGGTAACCATTGATGATGCCCTTAGAGTAAAGATTCATAATGTAATCACATGCCCAGTCGCTTTCTTTTACATCCGAAAAAGGTATGACAGTAGCAGAAGCGGCAGTAACAACAACAGGAATACGCAATTTTAGAGTGTTTCCCGGACCGTCAGTTTTTGCTGTCATGACAAGAAAGTGTGTTCCTACATTATTGGAGTACAAAGTATAAGCATTTTGGACTGAAGTGCCTTTCACATCCAACTTAGAGGGGGTCTCAGCATCGACAATAAAATCGAGCGACAACTGACCGCTTTTCAACTTCAGATTGCTGCTCTTTCCTGCCGTCAGACACACAGGTTTTGGCAAATTGCCAATCATGGATGCGTAGTGTTCGTGCACTCCGCCCGTGACCTTCAGATATGAAGATACAGTAAGGTCGGCCAGGCTGCTTTTTACCAGGGTAATGCCACTCGTTTTTCCGGAGATATTGGTATTTTGGGGAGAGATACTACTGATGTAAAGCTCACAGTCATTCTCCGTCTTAATACCCCAGCCATCACCATCAGATGTAGCGCTGACGCTGCCACCCGACATATTCAGTTTGCTTTTAAATAATTGTATGCCGACAGCACTGCTTTTCCCCACAGCACTGATTTCTCCGCCGCTCACAAATACGGAAGAATCTTCGGAATATATGCCATAGGCAGGTGAACCCTCAACGCTGATTTTTCCGGCGGCAATAGATATGGTACTATCGAAGCCGCCAACACTTACGTTATCACCTTCACCAGCCATCTTGATATTACCGCCGCCGATATAAACTGTAGAGGAGTTTTTCGCACAGATAGCGTAGTGATCTTTGGAATCAGGAGAACTGACGTTAAGGCTGCCACCGTATACGTTCACCCTTCCTTTATCATCGCAGTAAATACCCAAATTTGAAGCTTTAGAATTAATTACTGCTTTTTCAGAGAGAATAAAGCGTGCTTTTTCAACATAGACTGCCGCAGTTTTACTGTCGGACTCCACCCTGATATTGCCCGCCAAGGTAACTACGGCACCGTTCTGGAGAATCAGAAAAAATTTATCTCCTGCTGTTATGACTGAATTATTGTTGGACATGATGGTCAAGGGATTGCTGTGCTGCACTGCGAGGGCACCACCAGTCAAGGTGATGTTGCCGGTCACATTAATGACGTCACCGTCGGCCGCAGTATTCAGGGCATTTCTCAGCTTTTGCTCTGTGTTAACCTTAACCTCCAAAGCCATAACCGGCAGGGGAGGCAGAAGCGACAGCATGAGCAAGACCAAGGCCAGGCTCAGGCTTAAGGCACAGTATTTTTCTTTTTTAAGCATTTATGATCCTCCTTTTTTTGCGCTAACGAAAATCAAAGTAGCGTAATAACAGCTCGACCTTGCTGTTGACTTTCAGCTTGCGGTAAATCTGTTTTATAAAATAGTTAGCCCCCCAGATGCTGATGCCATTTTCTGCCGCAATCTCCTTTGCCTTCATGCCACTGAGAAGCATTTGGAAAACCCTTTTTTCACGCGTGGTTAATGTCTTGACAGCATCCGCCCTTAAGATTGTTTCTTTTTCACTTTTCATGATCTTCCACCCGCTTATGCGTTTGAATGAATCACCAAGATCTATCAGGTCAATCATCACGCTTATTCTATGATTACGGTAATCATTTTTGGCATTCGCCGGATCATAATAAGATTCCCACTTCTCAAGGTTTTTTCTGTCAGTGGTATCAGAATTAGTGTCGGCCATTAAGAGAAAATCTCCAGCCGCTCTTTCTGGCTGCCAGCAAGTCTTGCCCCAATCTTCTCCAATTTTCTATTTCCTTTTCTTCCTTACTATAAGAATGTTAAGTCCGACTGAAATGACCACAATCGCAAAAGCGATAAGCACCAGCAACAACCAATTAAAATTACTATTTTCTTCATCATCTTTTATGCTGAAGCCTGGCAGGATCTCATCTTCTGTCATAAGCGGATCCTGACTGGAGGAGGTATGGGTTTCATCCGTCACAGATGAACTGTAGGGAGTAGAGCTGCTCTCCTTTTCCCGCCAAGTTGATCAAGCCGTTAGCCGACCCGGTGAAGGCTGCCTTCCACCCCTTACGGTCTCAATCCTCTTGGATTCACTTACTGCCGTCCCTGCAGCCGATCCGGCCCAGCGTGCCCAGAGCATTGATCTCCGCCTTATCGGTCAAGGTGATGCTTGAGGCCACGTTATAGACCGCCCTGTATTTGCTGCAGTTTTCACCGAACCAGCGATGTGATTTTATTTTAGAGGGGATAGTTAGAATAAAATAGCTACTAATTCTAGTAGGTTTGCTTGATATCACATAATTTGATTAAAGCTTTTTTATCAATCCGAAGAAATACTCTGAGAATACAGGCACGCAAATAATTCTGAACGATTATTGATACCCAGTTTTTTGTATAGATTTTTAATATGAAAATTAGCAGTGTGGACACTGATTGTCAATTTCACAGCAATTTGTTTAGCATCTTTTCCCTGCAGAAGCAGGGCGGCAACTTCCCTTTCACGAGGTGTAAGCTCCAAGTTTTCCAACATATCCGATTCGTCTATTTTTATCACAGCTTCTGTTATGTCAACTGAGCGAAAAGCGTCCGACCATTCGGCAGCAAAAAGATACTTTGAATAGGCGGGAGACAAGAGGATGAAGATGATAAAAACAAGAACGGTGCTCAAGGTGGCAACGAGTGGCAGAAGATCCGGCGCATATACAAAAATAGCTCCCGGAATCACGTATGAAAGCATGCTCAAGGGCAGTATTATCACAAGGCAGAGTTTGAAGAGACGAAAATCGCCATATTTTTTAAAAACACAGCCAAGCAGATAATAAGCTGCGATATATCCCATTTGCTCAAAACCGTGAATGTGTAGGGCAAGACTTCTCCAGGCAGAGCCATCCGGCGTGAAATATAGGGCGTAGGTTAGTATCATAGCGATAAAAAATAGATTACACATATTCCAGATACTGCGTTTGGTAATCATCTGCAAGATAACCACGAGGCAGACAACGAGAATGCCGGCAGCGCCATTTGCGACTTGGGCGGCCGACGATGAGGAGCCCGGCAGATAAGTATAAAATATCTCCACAAAATAGTGGGCGACAAAGAAATACAAGGTTAATTTTACAGCCGGATTAAGTTTTGCTTGTGGTTTGCTCTCTGTTACTGTGAAGTCGTTCGCTTTAAACAGAGACAGGCAAACACAGGTGCCAAGAATGATAACAGCCAAATACAATTTGTCAAAATAAGCGGATAACAGAGACAAACCTGAGTCCAGCTGATTGAGCGCAAAAAATAATGAGATTGCCGCGGCACCTAAGAGACGTTCTGTGTTATTGAGAATAAATGTGTACGCAAACGCTGCGCATGCAGCACAGCCTCCCAGACCAAACATAAATAGTATTGCCATAAGCAGGCTGATCAGGCTTTCGGGCAATAATAGCCAGACAATAAAAACTGCGCCGGTAGTCAGAGCCGTCAGTTTTGCGAGCAGCGCCATATTTCTTGTATTTGTAAAGGCGAACAGGACTCCGGCTCCAACGCAGTAAGCGCTGCCCATAAGCGTCATGGCATCAAGGTTGAAAAGTTGGATAGAGTCACTAAATAACGTCCATTGCATATTTGCAAAAACAGGCGCCAGAGGAAAGATCAGCATGTATTTTAAGTGACTTGCGCGCACATTATGAATGTTGATATTATTCTTTGAACGGCGCAATGTTAGAAGGGAAGAAGTAAGGTCTTTATTCTTGTTTTGTTTTGTTCTCGGCATGTCATCGCCTCCCTTCAAGATTGTAAAGTGCTGTCTCTTTCTTTCATCATGTTTACGTATACCAGCAGCTCTTTGCGAGACGAGACATTGAGCTTCATGTAAATGCGTTTATTATGAGTTTTTATTGTGTTAATTGAGAGATATAATTTCTCTGCTATCTCTTTGGCATTATAACCTTCCATATAGAGATTAAAGACCAGACGTTCTGCGGGAGATAATGTTTCAATGCTTTCTACAAATGTATCTAATAGGGTGAAGTTCGTTTGGCTATTATCTAAAGCTGAATAGTTGAGGGCAGCTTGATTCTCCTGCTCAGCAAGAAAAAACATCAGATCATCAATCTCCTGAATATTTGTTTTTTCATAATCCATATAAGCCTTATCTCTGATTTTGCCAATTACATTTACAACAGGTCTGATGTATTTGCGGCTGAGCAATAGCGCAATCAAGGCATGAGAAACAAGAAGGGTCACTAAGAGAAATAATATACGCATATTTTTTGACATCATGTAATCTGACAGGTCTTGCCAGGGCATTACAACGCCCAATGCCCAGTCTTGTTTACCGCGGTTTGTATCTTTTGGATACAAGTTGACCATTTGATATAAGCCGGAATTTGTCACATTATCTTCGCTCGTCAAGTGCGAAAAGCCATTAATGTCAGTAGTAATTTTTAGAGGACCGTCTATCCCCGCAGATATCACAGTATGGCTGCCTGCCATCATAGCCTTAGAGGCATCAAGCACTCCCTGCTCGACAGGAGCTAATATAGAAAATACGCGACCATATATCGTATTATTGGGTGTGTACTGTATTTTGAAGAGCATGTCACTAACTTCAAAGCCACATACTCCTAAAATAGTGTCATCAGCAGCTATGAGAGGAATGGTAAGCAGCATACCTTCTGAAATGTCTCCTGACAATTTTGATTTTGGATTCCATAAATATAATTGCAAGAGATCTGTTTCACCACTATTAACTTCATTTATTGTCCGATAATAAAAATCACCAGGCGTTATTGTGAACTCCATTTGCCATTGAGGCGACAGATAAATACTTCTCTCGCGCGCTAAAGATGCCGGTCCACGCAGATAACGCAATGAAGACAAGGAGCCATAAGCAGTATTTGGAAGCGTATTTCTGAGGAAGAGTCCGGAGCGCGAAGTATCCGCTCGCTCAAGCGCAGGATTTACTGTCGCATCGATCACAACAAATGCGGCACTCGTTTTATCGTTAATTAAGGCCGCACTAAGAATATCAAGACAGTCCTCCAGCATCAGATCTAAGTTAAGAGTAGAGTCTTGCAGGTCAGCAGGAGTCAGATTATTTTCTTGCAAATTTCTTTCAATTTCATTTGTCAGCCGCTTTGACAGTGAGACGCCTTGAAGTGAGATAGTACCAAAGTCACGTTCAACGTCTGCAACAATGTGATTGAGTTCATTTTCCAGAAAAATGTGACTCTCGTTAAAGCCTACTCTAAAAATTCCTGTTGCGAACAAAATGAGCAATAAGCCGGACATGACGGTAACTAAGAAAAGTAGAAAAAACACGAATAAACGACGCTGTAAAGTTAGACCTTCATAACTATAGTCCCTAATGTCGCGTAAAAGTTTAAAAAAACTCGTGTTCTTCACTTTTCTGTCTTACCTCTGAGGAAATATTAATCCGCAAAATTTTCAAACAGAGACATGCTTACATCTTGCACAGTCTCTCCGTTCAACACCCTTAGACGACCTTCCCACATGGCAGTTTTTAAATTATTCTCGTATTCCTTAAAGATTTCATCGTAACCTTCGAAATTTGGCGCTGTAATAAAAGTGTACTCTGTTTTCATCAATTGCGTCGTTTCACGAACTCCTCTGATATTAGGATTTGTTTCCTGGTGAACAAGGGAGGAACTACTGTCATATGCCTCTATTGACACTGGCCAATATCCTGTGGAGGTGATAAAACGCATATTTTGCGCCGGTGAGCTAAGCCATTTTATGAACAAGGCGGCCGCATATTCTTTTTCCGGCTTTGATTTTGCGATTACCATCCCTGCCCCCCGCTGCAGAGCAATCTTCTTTGCATCTTTAAATATTGGATAGGGGAGGATAGTGTATTCTGCCTTTTCGCTGGTATTGTCGGGATAAGTAATTGTATTGCCATAAAATGCTATTGCTGCAGTAGAAACTGTTGAGCAGACTATATCGCCTGTAAGTGAAAGCTCTGAAGAATAACCATCGATAACAGCATACGCCCCTGAGCATGCCTGCGGGACAAGAAACTGCCAAATTCTCTCGTACTGAGGGAGATCAGTGCTTAGCTTCTCGGGAGACACAAATGTTTCACCCATCTGCTCCATTCCAACCAGAGCAATGTTAGCCCACGAGTCGGCCTTAAAAAATGCTTTGCCGTCATTTGCTACGTCCGGAGTAAGACTGTCAGTCCACTCGAAATATAAAACTGCGGCTTCCGCAATACCTTCAAAAGTTGATAAACTGTCGACGGAAATTCCTGTGGCAGCTGAAAAACGACCAAACAGGGTTTGATTGACAATCAGTATTTCACCGGACTTTGCAATCGGAAACACGTACAGTTTGCCGTCTGACAGTCTTCCTTCCTCAATAAATTGAGGGACATAAAGCGCCAGTTCCGCACTACTGAACAAATCATCATCTAAGCTGACTATCAAATTCTCCTCTGCGAGATGTGCAGCAGTTCTAGGATAGGCAGTGAATATATCCGGCATGCGTTCCGCTCCGGGAACACCGGCGGTTATCATCGAAAGCTGCTCTTCTTGATCTTCCATTGCCGCAACGGCTGTCACGCTAATTATTACGCCTTCGTCTCTGCCAATGGTCATATTGAACTCGTCAATCAGTTCATTCATTGATCTTTGCATCTGACCGTCGTAATTATGCCAGAGCGTAACTGTAAGAGGCTGCTTGGGATTAAGCCGTACCGGTTTACGACTGCAAGATGAGAACAGCCCCAGAACAACAATAAAATATGCAACTAAAGCCAGATTTTTCTTGTTCATTCTTAGATCCTCCAGACAATCAAGGATTCTTGGCCAAATATTTCTAATTATTGTCCAAAAATCACCCCCGGGGTGATTACAGTGACATGAACAAATTGTAGATTAAGCATAAGGGCGATAGCAGTTTGTTATCTATACCGCAATTATACAAATTTAACCTCTGCAATCCAACCGATTTATTACAAATATCGAGAGTGGAATTGCATAATCAGTTTTTGACAGCGCGAAGAATGAACAAGCTGCAAAATTTCCTAAAAATCTTGAGTGCATAAATTTTTTTCACTTACAAAGATGAGAAGAAGGCAGCGACATGAAACAGGCTAATTTCACATCCAAAAGCACAATGACTGAAGAGAATGACAGTTATCGATTTACTTTCTTCTGCGACTTATGTGATGAAGGCTACACAACTCAATTAATCAGGGCTGAGAATGCGAAGGAAGCTTATGAACTGGCAAAAAATGAAGCAAGACAACATTTTAACCGCTGCTACAGTTGCCATAGATGGGTGTGCGACGGCCATTACAATGAGGACTATCTGTTATGTATCAAGTGCGCTCCTCACCGTCACAAACCGGAGGTTTAAAATGGATCCTTACAAACCATTTTTACTGCAGCGCAATTCTTTTATTGAGCATACTGCGTAACTGAAAAGTGTGAACAATACAGCAGCGACATGACACCGCATTCTTTCAGCATTGCGGTGACTTGGGCATCTCATTGGAATAGCAGGTAAGAAATGTCAAAAGATTATTCAGCAGAAATCATGTCTGAACCAATTAAAGGCAAAGTGAAACTTGCGCTGGAGATTGATGGATTAGTTGTATCGGCTTTAATTGATTCTTACTACATCCCGTATGGCGTGATCAAATCCTTCAGCTGGCAAGATCGCTCTGTCCGGATTTTTACCGCGGATAAGTCATTTACAATTTCGCGTCTTGGTAATCTTGGCGAAAGTTTTTTTCATGAGCTATTCAAATCATATAACAGTAAAGTCCGCCAGGCCCTGTTTGTCAAAGGCAGCCCTTCTTTTCAGACAAGAGCAAATTATCGTTATGTTGAAAGCGAAGTAATGGTTCAGGGAACTGCGGTGATTGAGGTCTATGAAAACTGTATCCTCGTATTGCCACCAAATGAAAGGGCCAGACGTATACCACTTTGCTTTGCCAACAGCTTGGGTAAAGCTGATTTCGGGCTGTCATTGAAACTGAATACCGGTGAATGTTACTGTTTTGGCAGACTGGGGCTTGAGACAGAAGTATTTGTACATCACATTGAAAGAAGCCTGCACAGCCTGCGTGAAAAAAACCTGAGAGCTATAAGGGATATCGACACAAGGCTGAATATGCAGCAAATCGCGGATATCGCCAGAATTATGCCTGAGGGCGCTGCGGTTCCGTTAATTCGCCTTCATCAGATTGCGCCTTCATTCGTGAGATCATTAGAAGCAAAAATTGCTGATAGCCGTGTTGCTTCAGAGTATCAGTTTTTTAAGCAAAATTTTGATATTGGACAGCTCTGTGTCGGCGTAAAGCGTAGTCTGCACGGTGAAAAATCTGAGAACATCATCTGGTTGATCGCTCCGGGCAAAAATGCTGACACCGCGGCAGTTGAATTTGCAGTCAGCGAAGAGACTGCTACAGCCACTTTCCTCTATGGCAGTTTCACAGATTGGGAAGTATTCCTACGAAAACTTAATCAATCTATGGAAGCCATTGAGTTTAGACGCGAAGTTATTCGCCTGAGCGATAAAGAACTGCTTAAGCCCGAATGCGCTCAATATGCGATGGCGGTTGAACGTAATCCTGCGCTGCAATATGTACGACGTCATTTCAGCGGACGCTTGATTCACTCTTCACCTGAACGCTGGAAGCAGGAGCTTATCTCTTTCATGGCATAGCTGTGCCACATGATATGACCTGCTTGCATTCCAAGTAATTATGTCAGCAAGGAGCAAATCATACATACTCTGCGCATAGTTTAAAAATACACATGGTTCCAATCTCTGCAGTAAGCAGAGTGACACTGATAGTGAAATCGAAAGTGAGGATATTTATCATGAAAAATTGTACAAACTGTGGGACACAGATGACGGATGATACTCAATTCTGTCCAAATTGCGGAGCGCCTGCAAACTTTGCAGCTCCCCCTCCCGGGGACCACCAACCCCAATATCAAGGTCCTGTTATGCAGGGTACGGCAGAGGAAAAAGATATTCAAGATAACAAGATTATGGCAGTTTTAGCTTATCTGGGAATTTTAGTTCTTGTGCCCATATTCGCAGCCAAAGAATCAAGATTTGCACGTTATCACGCAAATCAGGGTCTGGTTCTTGCTCTGGCCGAAATCGCCTTTGCCATAATATATTCAATTCTTATTGGCCTTTTGACCAGCATCTTATTTGCCACAGGAGCCTGGGGGCTCTGGAGTGTATTGACTACAATTCTGGGGCTGCTATGGCTTTTCTTTTTAGTGCTGGCGGTTATTGGCATTGTCAATGCAGTTAATGGAAAGATGAAACCGCTGCCGATCATTGGCAAGATCACGATTCTAAAATAGTAAATGCTTGTACTTCTTTCAAAATGTATGGCATCAGCCAAAGGAGAGAAAAAAATGAAACGAACAATCTCGGTCATAATCTCAATTTGTTTGATACTGCTCGTATTGCCGGGATGCTCGAGCGCTAAAAAAGGACAGCCAACTATGCCTTGGCAAGAAAAAACGGAAGCGGGCAGTAAAGAGTCGGATCAGACATCTCCCTTCTCAGAAAAACCGGAGGCAACAACTCCAAGGGAGGAAACGTCAGAGCAAAATGATCTTAGCAGCGTGACAGATCTGCCCACTATTCCTGCCGAAGGTTACAGCCGGTATCTGACAATGAAATCTAATGCCTATGATCGCATTAATGCGAAAATTGAGGAACATGAAGAGTTGTCATTTACAGTAGGAATGGCTCTGCTGCCCGTAATTATGGTTGATTTATCTTTTATTTTTGTCTCAGTTCTGGGGATGGAAGGAGGCGAAGCAGCTCTGCGGATGATGACAGCAGATGATGTCGTTATCGAAAAAAACGGACAGGTCTATTCCATCACTTATACGGATGAAGAAGGCGGTAAATTTAGGCAGACAGCAGAATTTTTCTCTGATCAAGATGCTATTAAATCTACTGTCGCAACCGACGGTAAAGAGACCGCCTTCTTTGAGTACACGAAGGTTGGCAATGGCTACGCTTCGCATTATTATTCTGCAAATGAAGAGAGCGATGATTATTCATTGATTACAACATTTTTCGATGAAGGCAATATTTCAGCGTTTGGCGTCACAACCGTCAGTGGTGCTCCGGAATCAATCATAGGAAAGCCAGACTTGACTGCAGAATATGTTGTCAATGACGAAATGTATATAATATTGGAAAACGGTACGTTGACCGTAATGATTGACGGCGAACTGAAAACCTATTAAGTTTGCTGCGGTTGCGGTCTTGCAAGACAAAACTATAGGCGTCTCCAGGCGGGGCGCCTGATTTTTGTCCATAAACTATTGTTAGAGGCAGGGATACTTAATTCAGTAGAAGAACGGAATCTACAAGCTTGGCGTCTTCTAAAAATACGCTTTTCTCTGCGAAATCTATGTATAAAGCAGTTTGTACAATTGGGGCTGATGCTCTAGATTGCTGCTGTAGGTATAAGGGCGTTTTTACTGTTATTTTTGCTGTCCTGTGCTAGAATGTCAGAATGACTTGGCTAATGCTGGCCATCTTAATACTTACGCTCTTAATGCTATTAATCGGCACTTTGAGCCCCCTTTTAGGTTTACTCTTGATTACCCTCAGCGTCGGGGCTTTAGTTTATATCGCTTTTAGAACTCTGTATATTCACTATTACGCCTTTAAAAGACTTCAGCGCTTAAACGGTACTTGGGCAGGCTATATGCGTCATGTCAGCGGGCTTACAGCTAAAACAGGCAATTCTTGTTTTATATTTCTCAATAGGGATAAAAATCTGGTACTGGATGACAGACAGAACCAGGTCACTATTGAAAACGACAAAATCATTCGGATAGCTGTCATGGATGCAGGCTTAATAACAAAACTCAACGACCGTGAAATTGCAGATCTGATGGGCATGGAATCCCATCCGGCCTTGCACGCTGTCCGCAGGTGGCTCGTTCGCAACCCAAGCGCCAAACGGCAATTTATGATGTTATTATATACAGACGGTCTTAAAAGTGAAGACGCTCAACTAAATAATGAACTGGCTTTCTTTAGTGATATTGAAGGGAAGGGACATATAAAGGAATTGCTCCGGCAGCCTGTAATTGCTGTCAAAGCCCTGTATATACCTAAAGGCACCAAGATAGAAGAGCTGTATCCCGGCCCGGGGCAAGAATCTAAAAGAAAAAGAATCCGGGTTTCTACAGGAACCGACAAGATAATGAAGGGCGAAGACAGAACTAATGACAGCACGACTACTTTTACCCCTTTGTAATAATCATTGTTTTGTTGCAGAATATAGTGCGAAAAATTATAAATTAAGGTGATTTATGAATATTGAACCACGCAGGGCAGGGGAACTCTGTCAGATGATCGAAGAGAATATTTCCCGCGTCATCGTAGGAAAAGAAGACGCAATCCGTAAGCTAATGATAGCTTTATCAGCCGGTGGTCACATCCTTCTGGAGGATGTTCCAGGTATTGGTAAAACGACTCTCGTTTCGGCTTTGGCGAAATCACTGGATTTGGATTTTAACAGGATTCAATTTACACCGGATGTCATGCCTTCAGATGTGACCGGTTATAATATGTATAATCCCGCTGCTGCAAGTTTTGAATTTCATCCCGGCGTTATCATGACACAATTGCTGCTGGCAGATGAAATCAACAGGACATCGCCTAAAACTCAGTCAGCTCTTCTGGAAGCCATGCAGGAAAATCAGGTGACAGTGGATGGAAAAACCTACGCACTGATGCAGCCATTCATGGTTTTGGCGACCCAAAACCCGATTGAGCAAGTAGGCACATATACACTTCCGGAAGCTCAGCTTGACCGCTTTATGCTTAAAGTTACGCTGGGATATCCTGATCTCAATGAGGAGATGGCGATCTTACGCCGTTATTCAGAGGACAGTCCTTTAGAGGATCTGGAACCGGTTGCTTCAGGCAATGATATCCTATGGCTTAAAGATCAAGTCCGCTATGTATATGTAAGTGAAGCTATCAAAAGATATATTTCAATTCTGTCGGCAAAAACCAGAGAGAATTCTGAATTGGAACTCGGCATTAGTCCCAGAGCTTCCTTAATGCTAATGCAAGTTGCCAAGGCTGAAGCATTATTCAGCGGACGCGATTATGTCTTGCCGGATGACGTGCAGAGGATGCTTTTGCCCTGTTGGAGTCACCGCTTGATTGTAAAACCTGAAGGCCGCTTGAAACAACAGGAACCTGAGACAATCCTTGGACAAATCATGCGAGAAGTCAGGGTGCCGGAGCGCTAGAAGTGACGCGAAGATTCTTCTGGATAGTACTGCTCTTGCTTCTGCTGTGGGCAGGCGCAAGCTATTATGGTTATGCAATTTTTCGGATTAGCATGATTCTGCTTTTTGTTGTTCTCTTTTTCAGTTTTTTCAGTGTATTTTACCTTCGGACCAAGGTACAGATGGATCCTATGCGTTACAGCGAGGAAATAACACGGTTGGAAACAGCCCGATATTCTCTGGAATTAAGCTTAAGATCTCTAATCCTGCCTGCGCAATTGCGCATGACAGCCTGGTCCAGTCAATCGCATGAGGCAGTTCTAACAGAGAACAGACTCTTAAATCTGACAGTCAGACCGGGAGAAACCAGAAAACTGGTAGCAACTCTGGAAGGAATTCATTGCGGCTCGCTGGAACTGGGGGAAATAGACCTCCGGGTACGAGATTTGTTCAATATTTTCTGGATGCGCATACCGGGCCTTGAAAGACACCTGCGCTTTAGCACTTTAGTTTTGCCTCGTCTGTACTATAAACAAGAGAGTGTTACTGTTGTCAAGGAACTTGTTGATGAAGGTGAATTTGCCCGCATCTCAACTTTTGACACTTCAGATGAGATTGATACGCTGAGAGAATTGCAGCCGGGCGACACTATGCGGCGCATACATTGGAAAGTAAGTGCCCGCGTACAAAAATTTATGATAAAGCAATATGAAGATCCGCGTGAGATTCGCTATTATGTGCTGCTGGATCCTGCCTACAACGAGATAGACCTTAAGGACATTCAAGTAAGAGAGAGCGAAAATTTTGCCCGCGACGACATGCTTGAACTCACAGCCAGCATTATTTCTGCTTTGCTGGATCAAAAACAATGGGTAGAACTGGAAACATGGCACCCTGCCAGAATGTTTCAAGCCTCTAACGAGGCCGGCCACCTTAATTATTTCCGCAGGCAGCTGGCTTTATTGCCACAAAAATCAGAACGCAGCATGGGAAGTCAAATAGAGAGAATCAATATTGGCAGCAGCATGGCCTACTATATATTTGTCGTACGGTTTTTAACCCCTGATCTGGCCAGACAGATTATCTCTTTGCGCAATAGCTCTTTAGGATTGATGCTCTGTTTGATGGAATCGTCTGCCGAGCCTGACATAAATATGTTATACGATGAATTGGTCAACAATAATATTAAAATCATACAGGCGCGCGATATTATCCAAACCGGAAATCTACGTGAAAATCCCGAGGAGGCTGTGTGAACGATATACCTAAACAAGGTTATAACTTCACCCTTACTTCTGTAGTTTCAGGTGAAGACAAAAAATTACGTGACAATCGCAGTCTGTTAGACCGTCTGGTTCATTACGCGCTGAGGCTGACCTCAACCTTAGTTTTCTCTCTTTTACTGACTAGAATTTCTCTGGCGCTGAATAGTATTGAGATGAATTGGACCCGCCAGATAATTGCACAAACTGTTTTATTGCTGATTTTGCTGCTGGCATCCAGATTTTATAAAGTATCTTTTCTTATGTTTTTGGGCGGCGCCATCATTATCTTGATCACCATTGTCATGAACCTGGCCGGACAGTTAACCGGGCTTTATAACTCTCTGGTACAGCCTGTTATTGATTTATTCACTTCCGGCTTTCGCTATTTTTTCGAAAACGGTACTGCCAGCGCTGAACAAATATCATCTTATTCTCTGGTTATCGGACTTTTTCTGACTCTCCTTTGTTTCTTCGCAATTTATTTGTCTTCACATCCCTGGCTCATGCTGATAGCTTTAGGTACAGTGCTGACTGTAAATTTTGAAGAATGGGCAAGCGGCGACTATATCCTGTTTTTTATCGGGACAGTATGCTTTTTGATTATGCTGTCGATGCAAAAACATTTCCTTGGGCAGAACACCCGTGCAAACAGTATCTTAGCCCCGCGCAGCTGGTCTTTCAAGGAAAGTACAAAACGGTTGATTACCGCCCTGATCGTTACAGCAGTAGTCGCAGGCGTTCATACCGTAATACCGCGCGACTTCTTCTACAATAACGCTATAGATCGGTTTATCTCCAGGCTTACCGGCACTAGCAATCTGGAAGATTCTATAGGCTATATTGAATTTAGCATTGCTGAAGCAGGCTTCTATCCCTTAGAAAATCGCTTAGGCGGTCCTGTTAATCCCTCTAATGAATTATTCATGTATGTTAATACCGGCCCTCAATCCTTTTACGTACGTGGCTCAGTCTTCAGAGAATATACCGGAACAGGTTGGATTCAGGACAGTATGGAGCAGAATTGGCTTCTCAATCATCCGCGAAACAGCAATATTCAGGCCAGAATCATGGGCCTTACAGTGGATGGATTAGATGAAACTGACGATTTTCGCGAACCATCCATGCCGCTGATAAATCAAGATTACACCCTGACTCCCGTCGCTGAGCAACAGGTCATATTTAATGGCGGTCGTATTGACTCGATCACAGGGGCGGGCAGCCAAGATGAAATATTTGCCTACTTCAATCCCTCCGGGACACTTTACGCTGACAGAACGGTACCGGCAGAAGGTTATTTAGTGGAAGGACAGATTTTTCAAACCAAGGCCATTCATAACGCCGAAAAACTGCAAAACTTCCTCCTTGGACTGGGACCGATGCCTGGTGAACTTATTCTAGACACGACAGATCACACTCTATGGACTAATCTGGATAACAGTAGTTACTTATTAAATTTTATCCGCGACAATGAACCCGTTCTTTACAAAATTATCAGTGACAACAGCCTCAGTGTTGCAGGTAAAGCGCTCAGTCTTAGGGAATGGGTCGCTGATAATATGACTTATCGGCTCGATGTCTCTGTTCCACCTACAGATAAAGATTTCGTTCAGCACGTTCTTGAGACAAAGGAAGGGTATTGTACTTATTCCGCCACATTAT